>JASHPQ010000205.1 GCA_030037995.1 Nitrososphaerales archaeon
GCGGACCACGAGGTGCCAGAGTCGATCCACAGTACGCTTTGCTGAGGCTGCAAATCGAGGGTGACGTTAGTGCTGGATCCCATGGTTACGAAGTTGAGTACGGGAGCTGCAAATCCTGTTCCCCCGCCCACGACTGCAAAGCTCGCGGACACCGAAAACTGATGATAGTAGGTTGGATCAACGGTGACGTTTCCGGAGATCCCTCCACCGGTCTGATTTCCTCCGAGCTCCCATCTTTCCGAGGGAGGACCATTATGGTCTAAAAGCGTCGTGCTGTAGGAATAAGGAGTCTGCGCATCGACCCAAGCCATCGTGCCGGAAGTAGTCGCGCTCGCAGAGGAGCTGGAACCGAGCGAGCTAAATGTTACCTTAGGAGGGTTTGGATTTCCCCCACCAGCGACCAGAAATCCGAAGCTTACAAGATACTGGTGATAGTAAGTATAATTTACGGAGATCGGTCCCGATGCCATTCCTGAAGTTATTTGATTCGTCATCCACCTCTCGGTGGGACCGGAACCCGGAAGGCTGTTTCCGACGCTCCAGCTGCTCCCCAAATCCGCGTAGAACACCTGCTGGGAGGTACCGATGTAGGTTGAGGAGTTCACGCCGTTGTAAGTAAAGTTGAGTACGGGCCCGGAGCTCGCAGTACTGTTGTCGCTGGTGGAATAGGCAAACGTCAATGGAATCGCTTGAACCACGGTCAGCTGATAAGAGGCCGTGCCGTTTCCTCCGTCCGCAGAATCTGTAGCCGTGGCTGTCAGGGAATAATTGCCGGGAGGAGTATTGAGCGGTATCGAAAGGGTCAGCGAATCGTTGACTCCAGGTGAAAATAAGAAAACGGGATTAGCGTTAAACTCCGCACTCGCAGCACCCGGAAGACCCGAAACTCCAAGGGATGCCTGAACACCGCTAGGGCCTTGAATGGTTGCAGTCAGGGATACAGACGCTCCCTGTGTCACCGCTCCGGAATCTGCCGATAGCGTCAGCGAGATGTTTGCAAAATCTGCAATAATAGCTCCTGGACCAGAAATGGTGGCAAAAGTGGAAGCCGAACTGCTGTTCTCGAAGGAGACGCTTGAAGAAGGAGTGGAATTCCATCCGATGAAAAAATTAGGGCTGATGGCATCCGCGCTGATGTCGAAGGAAGAATTTGCAGCGTACCAGGCCGACCCGGACGGACTGGTTGATCCGGCAGCTGTCGGACTTGGGCCGACCGATACCACAAACTGATTTGTGTATTCCAAGCTTATATTTTGGGCTGTTGTCACAATCCCATCCACCGGTTGAGCAGTGAGCCACCGCTCCGTCGAGTTCGACCCGCCAAGAGGATTCGATACATCCCAAGTGGACCCGTCATCCATGGTGTAAATTGTGGGTTCCAAAGTAAGGTTTGCCGTCTCCACATCTCCGTTTTGGATGTAAGTCAACGTCGGCGGAGAATATGAAGTGCCGCCACCCTCGACATTGTAGCTCATCGTGATTGGAACCTGGATAGTGGCGCCCGTTATGAAGTCGTAGGCGTTCGAAGCCTCAGTAGCTCCATTTGAAGAAAAGTACTGGAACTGGCTTTGATTCGTATAAGTTAGCTGGGCGGAGGCTACGTTGAATTGAACTTGGGAGGTGTTCACGTTGTACTCGTCCACCCACATAATGGAGGAGGTGATTGCAAAGTCAGGAGCGGAGTACGTCACTTGGCTCTCTGAACCGTAATACGGTGAAACTTGATACTCTTCGGTCATCAATCCGCTGAAAAACCCGTTGCTGTTAGAGGTTTGCCCCGTCAAGCCCTCAAAGGTCGTTGAACCCTCTGCACTGTAGTTTTCAGAGGCTGTCGCGCCAGTGTTCCAATCCTGGGAATACATGATCACCTGCCCATTTGAGAAATACAAATTCAGCAACACGCTGTCTCCACTATTTACTGCTCCAGAATAGCTGACGGACCCGCCACCACCGGACGCTGGAAAGACGCTCTGGCCGGTGGAGTTGAACACTTCATAGTTCAGGTTGAACCCGGGGTTATAGCCTCCAGAGGAATAGGGCCAATTCCAGGACAGGCCGACCTGATACCAGTAGCCTTGGTCAGAAAGGCCGTTCAGGAGATATGCGGGGCCGTACCCGGAGCTGTCGGTTTGTTCGACCGCCGTAACATTGTACGCCAGACTTGTGAAAGTCTGGGCAAAAGTGATCCCGACCTGTTCATCGTAATTTGCCACAGCGGGGGAACTTGGACTGGCTGCGTTTCTTTGGGGAGGCCCACCGAAAATTTTTCCCATTGCGTGAACGCGCTGTGTCTGGCTGAAATAAGTCACGCTTTGAGAAGCACTACCGGCGCCTTGAAACATCGCGGGAGGAAAGTGATTCACATTTGGAGTGGCTTGAGCTGAAATTTTCGTAGAATCGGTGTTCCGCAGAGTACCCGCAGCTAATGCCCCGGGGCCCACGAAGAGTGCCAAGGCACAAATAATGAGGAGATCTTTTTTCCGCAAGTAGCATACTCACTGCTAGTAAACGAGATTGCCCCTGGACAACGGAAGCGTGTCAAGTGGCTCCGCTAAGGATTAATTCGATTGTGAACGTGGAATCTGTAGTTGAAATTCAATAAAATTCAGGCCAGCAACGATGCCTGAGCAGCTTTGATTCCCACTCTTTTTTCCTACTCAGGAACTTTCTGCCTATGTGGGCTGCTGAGAACGGAGTGTCAGAATAAAATCATAAGATTGGGCAAGTCAGAAGGCTGATGGCCAATATGTCGATTGCCCAGCCAAGTCTTCGTGACCATCTGAAAGCGCTTGAAGACCAAGAGCTTCTTTTTCGAATTACCAAGCCCGTGAACCCAAAATACGAAGCGGCGGCGCTCATCAAGCAGGCAGCGAAGCTGAAAAAAGCGATCTTGTTTGAAAAAATTCTGGCAAGCGATCATCAAGCGGTCGCAAACGTAGTAGGATCAAGGGAGATGATCTCAATCGGGTTGGGACTGTCCTCAACGGATTTGCTTCCTGAGTTATCCAATCGAATCAGATCTGAGTTCAAAACGAGACTGGTAAAGACGGGGCCGGTTCAAGAAGAAGTATCCGATGATCCCGATCTTTCAAAGATTCCAATTCTCTCATATTTCGAAAGAGACGCCGCACCCTATATTACGGCGGGGACTGTCGTGGCAAAAGATCCAGACAGCGGCTTTCGGAACGCTTCATTCAATCGGATGATGCTGAAATCGAGCGGGAAACTCGGGATAAGGATGATGCCGCCGCAGCATCTCGGGATCATACAATCAAAGTCCGAATCTAAGGAGAGGCAGCTTGATGTGGCAGTCGTATTGGGTAACCACCCCGCGGAGATGCTCGCTTCTGCGAGCACGCTCCCCTTCGGAGTCGATCATCTGGATTATGCAGGTCGTCTCAGAGGGGAGCGACTGGAGACCGTCAAGTGCAAAACGGTAGATCTCGAGGTACCGGCAAACGCAGAGCTCGTGATCGAGGGCGAAATAGAAGCTCGAGTGCGTGAGGAGGAAGGGCCGTTTGGCGAGTTTATGGACTACTACGTGGAAAAAGGCAGCAACCATGTGTTGAAGGTGAAGTCGATCACCCACAGATCTGATTATATTTTCCAAGCACTTCTCTGCGGCTCGCCGGAAGATCTGAGCATACTAGCACTGTCTCGGGAGATGGCCGTATATACTGCCCTAAAATCCGGAGACTTCGACGTGACCGACGTATCGCTCATGCCCTTTATCTTCAACGCCGCCTTTTCCATGAAAAAGAGATTCGATGGCGAGCCCAAAAACGCGCTGCTCGCGGCTTTTGGGGCGTATTCGTGGCTGAAATACTGCGTGGCTGTGGACGACGATGTGAACGTGCAGGATCTGGCCGACGTATGGTGGGCCCTCGCAACTCGAAGCGATCCGGATAGAGGCTTGGTGCATATTTCAGAGGCCATGGGTTTTCCGCGGAAGGACAAGCTGGAAATTCATCGTGGAAAGCTGGGTGTTGACGCCACAGTGCCTATGGCGAGAAGAGAAGAATTCCAAAGGAAAAAGATTCCCGAAAGCGAAAAGGTGGTCCTTGAAAATTATCTATGAAGACGCGAGATGAAATTCGTAAGGTACGATAAGAATCGTTCTTTCGCACGATTTATCTTCAAACATTAAATAGCGTTAACCGGTGACCCATGTGATTGCTGAAATGAGAAAATTCAGGTCTGCAATAGGAAGAGCCGCCATAGTCGTTATTGTTGTAGTTGTCATTGTAATTCTGGCTTCCGCTGGATATTTTGCGCTGACTCTAAAGACGACGACTACGTCGACCAGCTCTTCCTCGAGCTCTCTGACTACCTCTTCTACTTCCCCGACATCAACAACGAGTTCCGTTTCGACGACATCAACCACATCATCGTCAAGCACCACTACGAGCTTCTCGTCCTCGACTGTTTCTCCAGTGTCAACTTCCATGACGACGACAACGAGCACTTCCTCCGCTCTGGTCCCGTCCGCTCTCACCTATGAGACTTCTCAAACTCCTCTTTACATGGACCCCCAGACAACCGACTTTTCTTACGATTTCGGACTAATGCTCAATGTGTATGAGCCCCTAATCTGGTACAACGGCACGAGCCCCACCCTGACCATTCCATGGCTCGCACAGAATTATACGATCTCCAGCAGCGGTATGACGGCAAACTTTACTCTCAGGAGCGGAATCACTTTTGCCGACGGCGAGCCGCTCAACTCTTCCGCGGTTTACTTTTCGTTTAACCGGCTACTGATGGAGGACAGTAGCACTCCTAGTACTCACGGGAGCCAGGCTGCCTGGTACGTCCAGCAGCTCCTCAACGCGAGCCTCAGCTCCACGCTCACCGGGCCCCAGAACTATTCCGCAAAGTGGGAGAGCGAAGTCCTCGCGGAGAACTTTGTCCAGATAACAGGGCCTCTTACTTTTACCCTGCATCTCCAGAATCCCAACGCCGCGCTGCAGTATATTCTCGCCGGAACCTGGGCAGATGTCATCGCTCCGAGCTACATCATGCAGCAGGACCTCGCGATGTGGAACAAACCGAGCGGCGACTACACCCTACCCTATACTTCTCTCAGCGGCAACGAGATGACCGAGTTCAACCAGTACTTCTTGGACCTCGTATCGACGTGTAACGCGGGCGTCACTCCCGCCGGCTGCGGCGCCACTTATCTCCAGACCTCCCTCAACGGTTCGCTGGCAGGTACTGGGCCCTATAGTATCCAGAGTGCCACCGGTACCGGCAATTTCGTGTTCAAGGCTAACCCACACTACTGGGGCGGTGCATACCAGTACGAGGGCGGCGCGAAGATCGTGCCGCAAATTTCCACGGTTAACGTCAATTACGTTCCTTCCCTGACGACGAGGGAGCTAGATCTCCAAAGTGCTGCTAAATCGGGCCAGGCTTTGATCGCCGACATTCCCAACGCAAATCTCTACGATGTAGCGAACCGGCAGGACTGGTTGTCCAATGGAACTTTAGTATCGACAATTCCCGGCTTGACCATTTATGGCCCGTTTACCTCATTCGACACGCTGTTCGACCCGTACGTGACCAACGTTACCAATGAGCTGACCGGACTGTACTACACCTTCCAGCCGTTTGCTGATCTTCGCTTCCGGCTGGCGTTCTCGGACGCGGTGAACATGACGGAGATCAACGTTGATTCGAACAACGGCTTGGGGCAGGTAGCTGCCAACATTATGCCGCCGGGCTTTGCTCCTAACGGAGTATACAACACTTCGATTGCGCCGATCTACGGTTACAACTTAACTGCAGTGCAGGATCTTTTGGTTTCAGCAATGGAAAACCCGATCACACACTTTACTTTTGTGAACGGTACTGCTGCACCGCCCCACCTCTTCAACAACACTTTCGGTTGTTCCGCTGCTGCGCTCCAGGCAAACGGCGGTAGCTGCGCTCATCCGGTTCCCCAGCAGGTTACATTGGTCTATGACACCGGTGACGTGGTTGCCGAAGCGATCATGACTCAAATAGCCCAAGTGGTGAACAACGTGAGCTCCACGTACAACATGGGCCTCACGGTAAGCGTGGAACCACTGCCCAGCGGCGAGATGCTCAACATCGCGATCTCTGATCAGCTGTACATGTGGTCGATCGGCTGGCACGCGGACTATCCGTGGGCCACCGCGCTGCTGGGGCCGCTGTACGCTCCAGGAAATGCCGCGCCCTCCGCCGACGGATGGAACTTGACGCAGTTCGGTACTCTGTATTCGCAGGCGGTGCAAGCCACGGCGGTGGACAATGTGACCGGCCTGGTGAGGGTCAGCAACATGATGAATGCGATAGCCAATCGGGAGGTCATGTATCTGTGGACGTTCTATCCCGAAACAATTGCCGTCATGACTTCTAACCTGCGGGGCTTTTTCTACAACGTGGCACTTCCAATGCAACCCGGATACTACTTTGCGTACTTTTACTAGCATGATGACGGCTGTAGCGTAAAGTTTGCGCATCGAGGGGCATGATCGTCCGACCGGGAACTTCTCGTCGGCTGATTTCGAACTGAGCTACTGTCGGTCCCGGCTGGGTTGCAACTTCGTGCAGCCCTGGTACAGCGAAAAACAGGCGAGAATTTCCAACTACAAAATATCGCACGTGAAGTTTGAAGGAGAGCTTGATTTCTCGTCGCGAGCTTTGAAGGGTAAAGCAACCCTGTCGATCAGGGTTGGTGCAGTAAACATCGTCAAGGGTGAGAATGCCAACGAATTCTCCCTAGACGCTGTGAACTTGGAGATCGAGAGGGTGACAATAAACCAAAGTGCAGTCTCCTTCCAGTACGATGGAACCAAGCTCCTCTTGCAAAGACCTCCGGACCTCGACAACTTCTCCGTCACGGTAGCCTATCGAGTTGAGAAGCCGAAGCGTGGGCTGCATTTCACCGTCCCGGACAGCGACCATCCAGATGCGTTGTATCAAGCCTGGACTCAAGGCGGTTCGGAGAACAACAGATACTGGCTCCCAGTCTACGATTATCCCAATATGAAGTTCACCTCGGAGATCATCCTCGCTGTTCCGCATCATCATATAGTCATCTCAAACGGTTCACTCGTCGCGGAGACCGCGACAAAAGATGGGGAAAAGAGGATCTTTCACTGGTTGATGGATCGGCCGCATTCGAGCTATCTGATCGCGTTTTACGTGGGCGAATTCGAGGAGCTTGAAGACTCTAGCAACGGCGTGGACCTGCGCTACTACTTTCCAAAGGACAGGGGTGAGGAAGCAAGAGTCACGTTCAAAGACACACCCAAAATGCTGCGCTTTTTCGAACAGTATACCAAAGTAAAGTATCCGCTCAAAGTGTATTCGCAAACGTGCATAGCTGGTCTCAGAAGGGAGGGCATGGAGAACACCGGCGCAACCAGACTCACCGACTGGATACTGCACGATGGGACGCTGGCTGACGAACTGGAAAGCGACGCGCTGATCTCGCACGAGCTGGCACATCAGTGGATTGGCGATCTCGTCTCGATAAAAGATTGGTCCGACAAATGGCTCAGCGAAGGCTTCGCCACTTATCTGCAGTCGCTCCATCTCCGGGAAACCAAGGGGGAGGACGAGTTCAGCTACGACCTGATACGAAAGCTCGACAAATATCTCGATGAGGCTTCAAACCGGTACATCCGCCCGGTAAAAACGAACTTCTATTCCCTACCGGAAGAGATGCGCGATCGGCATTCCTATGAAAAGGCCGCGCTCGTGCTCCATGCCCTTTCCAGCCTCGTCTCGGAAACGAATTTCACCAGCGCGATCAAGGTGTTCCTAGAAAAGTACAAGTTTGCGAACGCAGACTGCGAAGATTTCCGGATAGCCGCGGAGGAGGCGGCGGGGCGGGAAGATTTGAGGTGGTTCTTTGATCAGTGGATCTGCTCCGCCGGTCATCCGAAGATAGCGGTAAATTATTCTCACGAAGCCGGATCGCGAAGGGTGCAGATCGAAGTGCTTCAGGTGCAGGGGGCTGATAATGATCAGAGGTTATTCCGGTTTCCATTTCGAATCATCCTGCGAAAACAGGGCTCGACTCTAGACTCCCGGATCTTGTGGATTGAGAATTTGTCCACGAGTTTGGTGTTCCTCCCCTCGGAGCAGCCGGGGTATCTTTGCTTTGGAAACGAGATACTATTCCCTTGCGAGGTAGCGACAAACGAGGACGCTGGGATGCTCACGGGCAAGCTTTTGCACGATGAACATCTGGCATGTCGTGTCGCCGCTGCCCGGACTCTCGGAAAACTTCAGAAACCTGAAGGTGAAGCTGTCAAAGTTCTGGGGAGTCTACTGCAAGAGAGCGACACTTTTTGGGGCTTGGCGGTCGAGTGCGCCCGGGCTCTCGGTTCCATTAATGATCCGACTGCACTTGCTGAGCTCCTCAAAGCTAGCTCGATTCGAGAGCCTCGAGTAAGACGAGAAATTGCGACCTCCCTCGGACACTTTCAAGACAATCGCGCTTACAAAGAGTTGAAGCACATTTTCGAGGAAGATCCCAGCCCTTTCGTCCGTGCATCGGCAATAGAAAGCATCGGCAAGCTTGGAGCTTCCGGATCAAAGGACCTGCTCTTGACAGCTCTAAGGGTTCCTTCAAAGAACGATATGATCGCCAGTTCCGCGCTGGTGGGAATGGCAAACTCCAGGTCCGAGGATTTCATCGCAACGCTGCTGCAGTACGCATTCCCTCCCACGATCGACACGCTTCGAATCGCTGCCACTTCTTCCCTCTGGCCTTTCGCCGGTGACGCAAAGGTAAAAGATGCAATCTATCGTCTTGCCATCGACGAGAGCTCAGAAGTGCGCACGGCAGCGGTCTCGTGCGTTGACAAAAGCAAAAACTTGGAGTATCTCGCTCTATTGGAGGAAATCTCGCGGAGAGATATCGAAGGAATGGTGGTTAGAAAGGCTATTGACAGTACTAGAAAGCTATCTGAAAAAGGTTAGGGCACTGAGCTCGGAAGAAAAATGAAATTCGAAGAACTAGATCCGCGGAGGATTGCAGTCTTGGTCATCGACATGACCAATGCGTTTGTGGAACGAGGAGCGCCGCTGGAAGTGCCGGCCGCTAGAGAAATCCTCCCCAGTTTGAGGGAAGTTCTATCAACCTGCCGATGGTTAAAGATTCCAATAATTTACACTGTCCATGTTTTTCAAAAGGACGCATCTAACAGAGGCCTTGCATTTGATTTCTATCCAGTTCTAAAGAACGGCTGTCTTAACGAAGGCTCTAGCGGTGTAGAGATTTACCCGGAAATCGCACCCAAGGACGGGGACATTATAGTTCAAAAATCCAGGTATAGCGCATTCTTCAACACCGACCTAGACCTGATACTCAGAAGGCTCGGGAGAGACATCCTCATCATAACGGGAGAGGCTTCGGAGATCTGCTGCGACTCGACGGCGAGGGACGCGTTTTTCCGTGACTACAAGGTGCTGTTCCTTTCTGACGCCAACGCTTCCACTTCTGAGGAGGCTCACGCGGCGACTCTGCGCACGATCTCCACGGGTTTCGGTGAGGTTCTACCTAGCAAAGATTTACTGAAAAGACTTGGTCTTCTAGCAAGCGACTGAAATGTCAATTCAATCTACTCAGAATCAACCGATTTGAGGCAATGGATTTTACTTCATCTGACTCGGACGGCTGCGTGCTTGTTGCGGAAGACGCATCGGGCTTTCTATATGCAAGAAAATTCAATCTTGTTGTAAACGCGGGAATCCCTCGAGACATTCTTTTTTCTTTCCAGGATTAGCAACTCATAAAGGGCTCGGCTCTTGCGTCGTCAATGTTTTGATTGAAAGAAGTAAGGGAGAATCGACAATGATTCCGAAGGACCTCTTGCTCTTTGGTTCGTCGCGATATGCGCCGTCGCGTCGCACATTACGAGCCGGACCTTTATCCGTCGTCTTGCAAGATGGCGTTCTTCGATACGTAAAGCTAGATGACGTTGAGATCGTTAGGCGTGTGTACATGGCACTCCGCGATCAGAATTGGAATACGATTGCCACGGCGTACTCCAACTGGAAGCATGACGTACGCAAGGATTCGTTTCAAATCTCTTTCGACGGAGAGAATAAGCAGGGAGAAATCGATTACAGGTGGAAGGGTTCGATTACCGGCGATCATAATGGAAAAATAACTTACTCGATGTCCGGCGTAACCCTGTCTGATTTCAAAAAGCGTATCATAGGCTTGTGCGCCTTACTTCCGATTAAAGAGTGCGCGGGAAAGAGCGCAACGGTCATACAGGGAAATGACACAAGGAAATCAGCCACCTTCCCTCTGTACATCTCGTCAGAACAGCCGCTGCACGGATTTGATGATATTCGCGAAATCAACTACGAAGCCGGTAGAACCCCGGTATGGGTGAAATTTGATGGAGACAAGTTCGAAATGGAAGACCAGCGCAACTTTACGGATGGTTCATACAAAGTGTACTCAACATGGGTGAGGAGTCCGGAGCCACAACTTGTCAAAGAAGGAGAAAAATTCACCCAATCGATTTCAATCACCCCGGGCAAGACAAGTCGTCCATCTCAAATTGGCAAGAATGGCCGTGCGGCCATCGAGATGGATCCGACCCGTGTGTTTGAGCTGCCAAAGATCGGTCTCGGCGAGTCGAGCGTTGTTGAAAATCTGAACCAGCGCGAGGTAGGCCTCCTAAAGGCGATGGGATTATCGCATTTGCGCTGCGACGTCGATCTTAGCTCGGAATCTTGGAGATCCCATCTTGAGCAATTGTCCATCCAAGCCCAGCAGCTGGGCGTCGGCCTTGAAATCGCGGCATTTCTTGATCCAAAGAAGGGTGCTAGCGAGCTTCAGCTCCTGAGAGAAGAGGTGGAAAATCTCCATTCGCCACTAAACTCGATTCTGGTGTTCAATCACGGCGAACTAGCTACGAAAGCAGATTTCGTCCTCAAATGCGAGCGGCTGTTCGCAAATTACTATTCAAAACCTCTCATAGGCGGTGGAACCGACAGAAACTTTTACGATCTTGCCTTTACCCGACCGGCGTACGATTCCGATTCCCTCGTTACCTATTCTGTGAATCCTCAAGTTCATGCCCTTGACGTTACTTCTCTCGTTGAAACTCTCGAAGGACAGTCATGGACAGCAGAGACAGCGCACAAGATCTACGAAAAAAATCCGATAGCGATCAGTCCCATTACACTGAGACCAAGGTTCAACCCTGACGAAATAGTACCGGATATTACCGAGCCCGGAGAGCTGCCAGCTCCCGTTGACCCAAGGCAGCTGTCGCTATTCGCTGCCAGCTGGACGGCGGGAAGCCTAAAGGGGTTTGCCGAGTCAAACGTGCACAGCCTCACCTTCTATGAAACGGTTGGCTGGCGCGGCTTGGTCGAAAGTGAAGATACATCTTATCATTCGGAAAAATTCCTTTCAAGACCAGGAATGGCCTTCCCGCTCTACCACGTCCTGGCCGATGTGTGTGAGATGCTCCCGGGTAGTGTCCTTGTTACCGAGTCCACTAATCCCCTTGCGGTAAATGCTATCTCAATTATCAAGGGAAGCTCCAGACGAATGCTGGTCTATAATCTGACTTGGGAACTTCAGGAGGTATCCATTCGAAAGATCAACGCGTCCGAAGCGCGGATAAGACGATTGAATGAAGATAGTGCTGAGGAGGCAATGTTCAAACCAGACAACTTCAGAGACAAGCCGGGGGCGGCAAAGAGAATCAAGAGCTCCGGCAACCTCGAATTGAGCTTATCACCTTATGAAGTAGTCACTGTCGATTATCAGGACAACGATTCGTACTAAATTGCGAATTATGGGCGGAGAGAGTAGACCGTGTTAAAGCTCGGCAACAGGACGATTGGGTACTACTGCATTCCAGACATGAGAGACGCGTTGACTTTGATTAGGCACGCCAAGCTCGCCTCGAAAGCCGGATTTAGTGCAGTCTGGGTAGCTGATCATTTTCATCCGTGGTTCCACAGCGAGGCGAAGGAAAGCCACGCATGGATTTGGATGGCGGCCGCGATGTCGGAGGTAAAGGAAATACCATTCGGAACTTTTGTCACGGCCCCTATACTCCGCTATCATCCGGCAATCGTAGCCCAGGCCTTTGCCACTTTACAATCGATCTACGGTGAAAGAGTAGTTTTGGGTCTCGGCTCCGGTGAAGCAATGAATGAACTCCCGCTCGGATACAGTTGGCCGTCGGTCAGGGAGCGGAAGGAGAGGCTGATCGAAGCACTCAATATTATCCGCAAGCTCTGGCGCGAAGAGTTCACTTCGTACAGCGGAAAATATTACTCGCTAACCGAGGCAAACCTGTACATGAAGGCCAATGTGCCCATATTTTTGGCGGCGTTCGGGCCGAAGATGGGAAAGCTTGCGGGCAGTCTGGGAGACGGTTTAATAACTTCTGTCCGACCATTCCAGTACTTCACCGACGTATTATTTCCCGCTGTCTCGAACGGAGCGAAATCGGTCGGAAAGACTCTAGACGATGTGACGAAGGTTCTTGAAATAGATGTCTCTTGGGCCGATGATTACGAGAGCGCAATGTCCTCTACCCGTAGGTGGAAGGCCGGGTTACTGCCCAACTTATTTGAGGATCCAATCGCGGATCCGAGAGTCATAGAGAAGCTTGGGTTGGACAACGTAGCGGACAGAGCACTTGAAGAAATCTATGTCATCAGTGCGAATCCAGAGGATCACATCAAGAAAATAGAGGAAGCTTTTGCGACGGGCTTCGATCACGTTTGTCTTTTCAGCTCAAGTCCGGAAGAGGAGAAAACGATCGAAATGTATTCGAAGAAGGTGCTGCCGTACTTTGTCTCAAGCTAACGAAAGCAGCCGCCGCTTCAATTGAAAATCAAAATGCCTGGCCTGTAGTACTGATATCCAATACAAATCCGCTGCGTTGTCCCCTCTGACCAGTCGCCCTAAAATGGATCGTGAACGGGAATTTCAGAAAATTTTCCCGCGTTCAGGGAATAAAACTGGATCACAAATTTACTTCAAGCTGATCGTAGTAGGCCACGCGATCTCAAGAATTATTCCAAACAGTTTTTCGGTGTCCAGGTACGCATACCTCGATCCCTCCGGATACGGCGGTGGACACTTTGATTCTTGTAACACAGTTATCCCCATCTCCTTCCACTTTGTCATCTCTTCGTCGTAATCTTCTACGTACAGTCCCAAGTGGTGAACACCTTCTCCTTTTTTGTCAAGGAATTCTTGGAAGATCGTCTCGCCTTCGAGAACCTGGAGCAGCTCCAGTTCCCATCCGCCGAGATTTGCCACGAGCGCGCGGTTCTTGAAGCTGGCAGGTTTACCATATACCGTTGCATCAACCGAAGGGAAATCCTCCTCAACGAAGGGGCCGACTCCAAATTTCTCGTATTGTCGCGCAGTCTTTCGAGCATCCCTTACCACCATCCCCACTTGAAATTTGGTCGTGCTCTTCAGTATCGAAATGGGAATATTACTTGGGATTTGGATCAATTTCCTTTGGCTCTCAACTCTGGTAATTGCTGACTTTAAACTCATTGAAACTTTCCGCGCGCCGCGACAGGGAGGAGCATCTCGACCTCCCCCTTTCTTGTAACGACGTAATTGTCATGGAGGCACGTGGTCGTGTCGATGTTTGAAGGCACGATTTCCAGCCTGTCACCGCGGTGAAGAGCCGTCCCAGGACCGGTTTCGACGTGAATATGCTCAGCGTTTAACTCTACAATCTTCATCCCGCTGGTCTTAGCTCTGAGCTCAGGAAGGCCCGCGTCGCCGCTTATGGCGGTGCCTCCAGCGTCGAGGATCGCCCGGTCAGGTTTCGGCAGGCTGATTACTTGGGCAACCACCCACAGGGCGTAGTCGAACTCTGGGCTGAATCTGTGATGATAGGTATCCATCAGTATGTAAGATCCCGCCTGGATCTCGGTGATCCCCGGAGTGTCGGCCGCCACCTTGTAGGACGTGCTGCTACCGCAGCTCACCAGCTCCACAGCGAGACCGCGATCTTCAATTGCATTACTAACTCGGACAAGCCGCTCCAGTGCCTGCCTCGTGAGCGATTTCCCCTCTTCGGCGTCGGGATTCTCGGGAAGTCCTCCCTCGTAGCCCATCACGCCTCTGAGGCGGACGTTCGGCAGTTTAGAGATTTCCACGGCGAGCTCCGACCCCATTTCCGCAGACGAGACCCCACACCTGTTGAGCATGCCTTCCAGTTTTTTCTCTCCGGTGGGGCCGCCGCCGCTCATGTTAACATCGACCACGAGCCCGACCTCGGATCCGGCGGTTGAGGCGGCACTTGAAATGTCTCGTGCGTTTCCTGGGTCGTCTACCGCAACTTTGAGATCGCAGTATTTCGCTAGATTTGCGAGCCGCTGAGCTTTATGCTTCCCTATGATTTCGTTGGCAATCAAAATGTCAGAGATGCCCGCTTGTGCCATGACTTCAGCCTCTCCGAGCTTCGCGCAGGTAATTCCGGAAGATCCTCCGGCGAGTTGTTTGTACGCAAGAAAGGGCGACTTGTGAATCTTCGTATGTGCCCTTAACTTGCATTTTTTAGGAGCGAGGAAATCATGCATCGTCTGAATGTTTTTCTCTACAAGCTCGATGTCGGCGACAAGTGCTGGCGTGTCAATATCGCTTAGTTTCAGAAGAAATCACGCGCGCTTCTCAAGATCGGTAGGAAACGACTTCCCTTACGGCCGCGGAAATTTTAGTAGCATCCGGCAAGATGGTCCGCTCCAACTCCTTCGAATAAGGAATCGGCACGGTGGGGGTCGCAACTATCTTGATCGGAGCCTTCAGATTTCGGAACCCCTTCGCCGCCACGAGCGTAGCGATTTCTGAGGCCATGCCGCACCGCTCATAGTCCTCGTCTACGACGACGAGATGAGATGTTCTTGCAACCGAATCCAGGATTGTTTTCTCATCCAGCGGGACAAGGGTACGTGGATCAATTACCTCGACACTTATGCTCTGTTCTTTTTCCAGGGCTTCGGCAGCTTCAAGAGCCCTGTGTACCATGGCAGAGATCGCAACGATCGTAACGTCCTTCCCTTTCCTCTTCACATCGGCGATTCCAAACGGCGTAGTGTACTCCTCTACTGGCACCTGACCCCTAACGCCGTACAGCCCTCTATGCTCAAAGAAGATCACCGGATCCTGATCCCGGATGGCCGTCTTCAGAAGCCCCTTAGCATCGGCCGCTGTTGACGGGACAACAATCTTGAGGCCCGGACTGTGGGCGAACAGGGAGTAGAGGGCCTGCGAGTGCACCGCAGCAAACGAAGAGCCGGCGCCTATCGTAGTTCTGACCACGAGCGGGACGTTGTACTGCCCCCCCATGATATAACGAAGCTTCCCCGCGTTGTTGGTCAGCTGATCAAAGCAGACCCCGGCAAAGTCGACGAACATCAGCTCCACGACCGGTTTCATCCCTGTAATCGCGGCACCGACTCCGGCACCGATGAAGGATGCCTCAGAGATGGGTGTGTCCCTGACCCTTTCCGGGCCAAACCTTTTCAGAAACTTTTCGGACGGCGTGACTCCGAGGGGCCCTCCACCAAAAAATACTCTCAGATCCTCACCCATCAGGAAGACGCGCGGGTCCCGCTCCATCTCCTCGTACAGAGCTTCCGTGATCGCTTCTCGATAAGTAATCTCTTTGGTCTTTGCCATTTGTTGCTGGACTTCCATTCCTTTTTCTTCTACTCCTTAATAGTGGATGGTCGCGAACACATCGCTCACGGCTTCGACAGCGTCCCCCGCGGGTGCCTGTCGAGCCAGATTTAGGGCATTCTCAACTTTCCTCTCAGCTTCCCTTTCCAGCTCTTCCGCCTGCTTTTCAGAAAGGACGCCCATCGATTGCAACGAATTCCGGAAGAGCAGGATCGGATCTCGCTTTTTCCACGCCTGCACCTCTTCGTCGCTGCGGTAGGTCTGGGCCGGGTCGCCCGATTCGTGTCCCTCGTAGCGGTATGTCAGCGCTTCAATCAAGGTCGGACCGCCGCCAGATCTGGCTTTTTGAACCGCCGATTTTGCAGCTGAATAGACCTGGAGCACATCCATGCCGTCTACCTGCACCCCGGGCATCGCATATGAAGCCGCTCTATCCGCAATTTTGACCAGGGTAGTTTCCGTGATTCTGGTCGATTCCGCGTACATATTGTTCTCGCACACAAAGATGACCGGAAGCTTCCAGATCGAAGCGAGGTTTAGGGCTTCGTGGAACGTTCCCTGGTTGTTTGCACCGTCGCCGAAAAACGGAACCGCCACCTGCCCGGTTCCCCTCATCTTTGCCGAAAGGGCAGCACCGACCGCTAGCGGAAGACCCGAGCCGACGATGGGGGTGGCCGCAATGTCTCCAACCCTGAAATCCGCGATATGCATATCTCCGGCCTTCCCTTTGCACACACCCGTTCTCTTTCCGAGAAACTCCGCCATCATGGCGTTGACGTCCGCGCCCTTTGCGAGGCACTCGCCGTGCCCCCTGTGCGTTGCGGTTATGTAATCGTCATTTCGCAGGTTCGTACAGACTCCAACTTGGACAGCTTCCTGGCCTATTCCAAGATGCAGCGTGCCACCGATCTCGCCCAAAGAAAAGAGCTCTTTGAGCTTTGTCTCCATCGCCCTGATCAAAAGCATTCGCCGGAACATCTCGAGCATCGTCGAAACATCTGGTTGGTTGTCACCCGCCTTTTGAATAACCACGGATTCGTTCATTTGCGGCCCTTTGAACCTCCGATCTCATATTAACCTTTTAGGAAGAGGACTTGCCTGTAAGCGCAGGAATATCTTAACCAACCTTTGTAAATCGAGGATCGCCGATCTTGTTGCGGTTTTGGGCTTGACATCGTCCTCTTTGCCCTCGACCAGTGATCGTGAAATTTCTGCGATCAAAAGAATCTAGCCTCTTTCTTATTTTCCCTTTGACTCCATGCCGGAGCAAAGCCCACAAATGAAACCTCCCGGCAGATTGCATTTGCTATGATTTGTGCCGGCCAATTCTCGCCCCCAAAAAGACTCTACACCTCACCCACTATTCACCCTCTTGAATAGCTATTTTCAAAAGCAGAAGCCGTAAGCTGGGGCGAGCAGGGAAAAGGGTATTGAGTAAACAAGTCGAGGTTGCAATTATCGGGGGAGGTTCTACCGGATCCAGCATACTTTAC
>JASHPQ010000206.1 GCA_030037995.1 Nitrososphaerales archaeon
ACTAGTAAAAATGAATGATTGAATCCGGGAAAGACATGACTGCGAGTTTTTTGAAACTTTGTGAGGGATTCAATTCCATAATGGGTTTGAATACCATCTTTTGTCCGGGCATGCCCTAAAAGGGCAAGTACGAGACTTTTCATAGTGGATTCGGACACTCAGTCGATTGCGAGTCTTGTACATCGGTCACCGATCTAGTAAATTATTCAATGGCTCAAGCCGAACTTTTTCTAGTTGGGAGGCCACTTCATTTAGGGAGATGCTGAACCGCATTCGATAGCCAGTCCTCCCTTGGAGGGCTGAAGCAATCAATGTCAATCGTGTCTTCAAGAGCTAGCGCGGCATGTTCTACGTTCGGGGGAATTACGAGTGTCTCCCCCTCCTTAACTACTATTTTTCTACCCTCGGTTGTAAACTCGAGAGCTCCACTGATTATTATCGTAATCTGTTCGCTCACATGATGATGCGGCGGCAGGTAAGCCCCCTTACTCGCGAAAAAGTAGCCCAGCATTTCGTTCTTGCCGACGATTATTCTCCGTGTTAGCTTGTCATTGATTCGCTCCTCCTTTACATCTGTAAATTTGTAGTGACGAACATTCGTCGAATTTCCCTTTCTTTCCTGACCGGCTCGAGTTGACATCTGAGTTTTCAACCGAGTTTGGGGGTCTGAATGCGGATTTATGAATTTTCAAAGATCTTTTCTCTATTTGCGAATCATTTTTGATGATCAACAAAGTGTCAGAACAGAAAATACTGAAACCTTACTCCCCTGAGCCTAGTTTACAGATAAACGAATCGAGTGATTCTATCGAAATCGTTCTGTTAATAGAAATTTATTCGGAAAAGCCATACGTTAGATGTGGGACCCCCGCACGAATTTACTAGTAAAAAATGAGCACCTAGCCTTGGGGTGTTCATTGGCAAATGATTGGACTAAGGAATACCAATTCTCTTTCTTTAGCAGAGGGTCCTTGGGTCAGTCCGAAATCGAAAATTCAGTAATTTCGTCGAGGCGCTCTCGGATGTAAGCTTCTTTGTTTTTCTTTATTCGTGGAATCGATGCTTTGTAGAATTCATCAATGTCCTTCCCATATTTCACTCCCCAAACGATCATCTCAAGCATCATGGGGTAGAGATCTATGCCTTTCTGCGTAAGCTTGTAAATATCCTTCCGCTTATCGATCTTGTCTGGCATTTTCTTGAGTATCCCGACTTGCACTAAGCGACTCAACCTGTCAGCGAGTATGTTGGTCGAGATTTTTTCGTCTGAACTCAAAAATTCGCCGTATGTTCTCTTCTCGTAACGGATTATGTCTCTAATGATCAGTAAAGACCACATGTCCCCAAACGTTTCCAGCGCGTAATTAACGGGGCACTTTGATCTGTACTGAAGTGGCATCGTCTGACCAAGTACCCTCGCAGATACTGTCATGGCAATATGTATGTTGGCAAAATCAATCTTTTAAACTTACTTGCAGAACGCAAGCATTTTATAATTTACTTGCACAATACAAGTGAAGTATCCAAGGTTTAGAAATATGGAAACCAAAGCAAAACAAGACTATCGATCCGAGATTTCGGCGAAGACAACACCAGAAGAGTCATTTGACAAAATAACTCGTGTCCAAGAGTGGTGGTCAAAGAGCTTTGAAGGGAATTCGAAAAAAGCAAATGACGTCTTTACCGTCCGCTTCCCAAGTGGCGATATGTACAAAATTCGAATAGCCGAAATTGAACCTAACAAAAGAATTGTTTGGGATGTGATTGACGCTTACCAAGGCTGGGTCAAAGATACAGCCGAGTGGAGAGGGACAAAAATTGCTTGGGAAATTAAGAAAGATAATGATAGAGTTTCAATAGACATGACCCACGTAGGTCTGGTACCAGAGATAGAATGCTTCAGTCGATGCAGACGGGGATGGGATTATCTCATACATGAGAGTCTGTCCAAGTTTATCTCCGAAGGTAAAGGTCTTCCAGTGTGACGCCCTTGAACAGAAAACTTCCTAGCATCGACTTAACTTTTCACTTGCAATCATCACCTAGCGAAGTGTTCAGAGCTCTATCAGACTCAGATATGTTAGTCAAGTGGTGGGCTGCTAAAGCGTCTATTTCTCCTGAAGAAAAGAAATTTTCATTGATATTCGATAATGGTTTCGAAATTGATGGAGAGATATCCAATTTCAAGAAGAACAAATCGATTTCGTTTTCGTGGGTGGAAGGAATTTCTTCTTTCGAGCTCAGCAACAAGAGGAACGACACGTTGCTGAAGCTACACCACGATGGATTTGACAGCCCCGAAGCACTAGCGCGGTCATCGTCTGGTTGGTCGTATTACTTGGCCAATATGAAGTCTGTGTTGGATTACGGAACCGACTTGAGATCAAAGGGCGACAGCTTTTAGCCAACAGTCAGTCGATCGCTCTATCGTTTACTAGTAAAAATTACGTTTACAGAAATAATTCAATGCGTGGAATGTGGGACCCCCGCACATGAGGCCCGAGATTTACGCAATTAGATCATGAACTTCGACCTAAAGCGAATCTCCCTGGCGACAGCGACGAAAATGCTAGTGTATGTCTCTATTGGTAGGAGACTCATACATCTTCTCAAAAACTAATAAAAATTCTTGAAAATTCCGAGATCGATCGTCCATTTTAGATTACCTGAATGCGATCCGATCTCCAGCAAAGCTCAATTCCAGCTCCTTTGCGCGTCTACCGCCCGAATTTATGAGCTACACCATCCAAAACCTCTCGGGATTTAGGGCATTTTCGGGCGGTTTGGGCAGCGGGGCCGTATGCTGTGGTCATTCCCATACAGCCTAAACCAATGGATGAGACTTCTAGCCCTTCTTGCCCGAGTCTACGTTTCTCCATCGATCTTCACTCGCATTGAATCTGGACTTCAAGCAATTACAGGGATCTCGTTCCAAGCTTAGCTCCGACGTCGATCTGGGCTAGCAAGTCCTCGGGTGCACGAGCGCCGTGCAGTTGTATTTTTGCGAAATCTTCCTCTATTTGCCTAAGGTCGTCAGATGTCAGCTTTACTTCCAGTGCTCCAAGATTCTCTTCGAGATGTTCCAATTTCGTGGTTCCAGGAATAGGTACGATCCACGGCTTTATAGCTAGTAACCACGCGAGTGCCACCTGCCCTGGAGTGGCATCTTTTCGATTGCCGATGTTTTGGAGTAGATCCACGACGGGCTTGTTAGCTGCGCGAGCTTCTTGGGTAAATCGCGGAAATCGCGCCCGCAAGTCAGAGCTTGGATCCAGTCGAGTGGAATTTGTGATCTTGCCCGTCAGGTAACCCATTCCGAGGGGGCTCCATGGAACGAAGCCGATGCGGAGAGCTTCGCATGTCCGGAGTACTTCGACTTCCGGATCTCGCGTCCACACAGAATACTCGTTCTGGATCCCCGTGACAGGTTGCACCACGTGTGCACGGCGAATTGTCGCTCCACCAGCTTCGGATAGACCAAAGTGTCGAACTTTGCCTTCCTCGATTAGCTCTTTCACCGCGCCTGCAACGTCCTCAATTGGGACATTCGGATCGACCCTGTGCTGATAGAAGAGATCGATATGGTCAGTCCTCAGACGTTTTAGCGATTCTTCCGCCACCTGTTTGATATGCTCTGGACGACTGTTCAGTCCCCTGAACTCACCATTAGGACTGATATCGAAGCCAAACTTGGTCGCGATGACTACCTGGTCGCGGAAGGGAGCCAAAGCCTCGCCGACTATTTCTTCATTCATGCGGGGACCGTAGGCCTCGGCGGTGTCGAAGAAAGTCACGCCTCGATCAAAGGCAGCGCGGATCAACGCGATAGCTTGTGCTTTATCCGTCGGCGGGCCGTAAGCCCAGCTCAGGTTCATACAACCGAAACCGATGGCTGATACTTCCAATCCACTTTTCCCTAGTTTGCGCTTTTGCATGTGAATCATGCCGCTCCTATTAGATCCTCAACTCTTGGTTCAATTATTTACAGAGAAGGAATTTTTTGCATCAAATTGCAACCAGAGTAAGTGCAAAAAACACCCTGGCTTGATAAGAAACAACTCGGGACACCATTCTTGCAGGAAACTAAGCTTTAAGCTAGAACGACATCTAGCCACAGGGATCTTTCACGTAGATTGGAAGAAGACGAGAGCTTCTGTAGCTTGGAGAATCTGAGAATTGAGATCGCGAAGATGATCGGAGTCTTCAAGGTTGAAACCAACCACATCTCCCACACGCTTCGTATCGAATACGATCCAAAAAGAACTACAATTGACAAAATTCGCAGGAGATCAAAGACGTTAGCACCTTAAACACAAATCGTGGGTATGACTATATTTCGATCGTGATCGAATCTTCGGTGGTTACCAATTTTGGAACCAGATCGATTTGTTCAAAGAGGGATTTCATGAAAGCCAAGAGATAAACCGAGAATCTATTCCCAAGAGTGTGGATTAACGTGATAATGTGTTTCCCTTCGGACGGGGGAGTCTCGTTATATTCAAAAAAATTGCCGTAATCTGCCAGACTTCTTAGGTAATCCAAGACGCCAGTAAGCGACATTGACCCGTATCTTGCAAGAATGATTACTCTGGCGCTATTTTGAGCAACTTCTCTAGCTGTTTCAATGATGTCCTTTTCTGGAGCGGCACTCAAGATTTTCTTGAATGCAGGTTTGGACATTTTTAGCATGCCTAATTTTTGGAAATAACGATCGTAATTGGCGTAGGATAGGAAAAGTTGGTTCACAAGCGTGTTGAGACTGATGTTGTGTTTCTTTGCTTCTTCCTCAAGAGCAAGAAATGCACTTTCGCTGATCCTAAAAGATCTGCTGACTGTCTTTTCGGTCACTTTCGATTAAACCCTAAAGCCCCCAAATCCTATTCCGCTATTTCTGTCCTCCTCTGAATTTACTCCCGAACCTAGTCTTTGCAATCGCTTGCTCAAAGGAGATAATCTTTTCACGAGTCGCCCAAGAGAATCATGACGATTTTACCGAGATTGAGATTCAAAGCCGGGCCTCCGTGATCCGGAAGACTGGATAGCGGTCAACCAAAGATCTCATTTCCTCCTGAGACACGTCCGGCCTTACCCCGAAGTAATGACGAGCCTCCTCAGCCGGAGATGACGGTCCGGGCCTGTGCAAGTACGCCCAGATGATCGGCGGCCGCTCATCTGGCGGCACCTCCACCAAGCTAGCTTCGCGAGCTCCCCCGTGTCGAATCACAGCCCGGCCCCCGGCAGCTCGGACATTGCGCACCCATTCCGACTCACCAGCCAGAGCCACCAGATACTGCTGACCCTGGTACAGCGTACGTACGACCACGTTCCGACGTAGTTTCCCCGAGCGTCTGCCACGTACCTCTAAGACGACAACGGTCTCTGGAGTGAGGCCGAGTGATACAAGCATCACGCCAAGCGGTTGGATGCCTCTGTAGAGTGCAGGTGGGCGCCGGTAGGCGGTCCGGCTGGTGTAGTCGACCGGCCCAGTGATCCCCTGAGTTGCGGCCTTCAAGCGCTTCACGATCGGATCAAAAATCAGGTTTAAGAGCCTCCTTCACTTTAGGATCTGGACCACTATCTGTCCTAATTAAACGGCGAAGACGATCCTCAGGTTTGATAATCTTGCTTTCCTTCAAAGAATTAGGCTTACCCTAGACATTCGTCGAGAAAGAAAACAGCAGGCATGCCTAATTTGTCGTATTTTAGGACAATTCATCATGCAAATTACATCTCTCAGCGTGCGCACTCTCTTGTTTCGCCTGTCCTAGTAGATTGATTAAGAAATTACTCTGGTTGCGGCGATGCTTGCCTAGAACCTCTGGTAGACCATATGTACGCAATCCAGAATCCCAAGATGATCAAGAGAGCACCCCAAAACACTTGCCGTGGAAGTTGAGGAAAGATGATCAACTGAATATCACGGCACCCGAGAGCTAAGGGCATTTGTGGGAACAGCTGTGTCCGGCAGAAAGCATGACGAAACCCACAAGATAGAGGTTCTCAACTATGTTTTCCGATCATTGAACACTTCCTAATGCTACAAACTAGTTTGTCTGTCTTTTAGAGACATGAACAGAAACAATTCGTCAAGCGGGGATGAAAATTCCAAAGAGTGTCGAAACTCTTCGTCGTTCATTTACGACTCGTGGTTGCAACGAAATTATTTCGCATTATTTCTGCGGAAGTTTGAGACGCTTCACTATCGTCCCCGCATTCTAATTACTTCTCGCTGATACAGTGGGCAGAGCAGGCAGTTCATCGATTCCATTTCATTCAAGGCCTCGAATTCTATCACCTGGGACATATCAGTTCCAATCTCTATCGCGAAATCACAAACGATCCGATCGTAAATCATCCAGACTTCCCTAGCAGTTAGAGGGTGATGTTCTCTTTTCCTGAGATCGATGCTTCTTAGAATTCTCTCCAGTAAAAATTGTCCTGATGATTCATTGAAAATCCGGAAAAGAGAGGCTTTAAGACACAGCGGGAAACCTTCTTTCTTGCACTCGTTTAGTCGGTTAGATTCGAGCTCGTCCTCTTTTCCAACAAGATAAGGGATCTTGGGCATCATCTTTTCAGAATTTGCCCTCCATCGACCTATCAATGATGCACAGAAGACACTCACCGGTTTCGAAGTACTCTCTCCTAATATTCTCTCTCCTTAGGCGCTGGATCCTTTCCCAATAGTCGAATTCTTCTGGGCTTGCGTTGAAGGTCATTTCAATTTTGTTCTTTGTTTCCACACCGTGTTTCACGGGATTTCCGCATCTTATCTGTCCGAAAGTTTTCTTTTCTTTGTTAGTTGAGACACAGATTGTTGTTGACATTTTCTATTTCATTCCTCCTTTTTTCTCATCTCGGGTGATCATTCTGTAGCTCTTCGTTATACATCAGCTCCCGAATCCATGCGTGAATTTCAGATCCTGATCAGTGGAAGATCGACTGAAATCTGTTTAGTGCTTTTCAACGATGTGGATCTTTCAAGAAGACCTTAGGTTGTCTTAACCCCATATTCGATTTGAGCGATCTTCAGAGGAGGCCCCCATTGGCCCAAAAAATGCCTTGGATGGTATTCTAAAGAAAGTTGAACAAAGAGTTTCAAAGGTCCGCCACGGCTTTCGAGAAATGCGAGAAGAGGCTCTAAGATTCACTAGTGGCTTGTGAGAGTAAGTCTGCTAAACTGACTCGCGTGAAAATCTCATTTTATCTGCTGCTTCGAATAGTCTGCCAACCCCAAAGTATTTCCAAACGGATCCTCAAACTGGACGGCTAGCCCAGTGTAAATTTCGTATGGCTCAGAGAGAAATTTGACACCTTTGTTCTTCAGCTCTTCGTGAGATTTTCTTACGTCATCGCCGGAGATTTTAGACGACGCTGAGGTTATCCTTTGATTTCTTTCTCGACTTTGCCCACCGGAGACAAGGACATTGCCATGCGATAAGTAATGTATGCGAAAACTACGAAAAGGAAAAAGGAGAACCCCTTGCTAATAAAAGAGAAAATTAGAGTATTGACGATAAAACCAAATAGGAAGAGGCCCGAGAGTGCCATAAATCTCCTCAAGGGTCTGTCAGGAGTTCTTCTGGCGCTTACCACAGCTGTAGCGGTTGTATATACGAAAATGAACAAGAAGGTAGCAACTACAACATCGAGAACAATTCCGGGCAAAGAGTTCGTCGCGTTGCTGGGCAAAAACGCGTAAGCCAAGAAGGCGACGAACAAGGGGTAGAGAACTAGTCTGATCTGCCTCCACCGGAGCGTATTTCTGTGGAAGAAATCTGTGTCGAGCGCCGCCAGAATTGTGCTGTCGACCATGATAAAGAAAACAAATAGAAATGGGAAATATATCTTGCCGATAGTGGCGG
This sequence comes from Nitrososphaerales archaeon, assembly GCA_030037995.1. Taxonomy (GTDB): domain Archaea; phylum Thermoproteota; class Nitrososphaeria; order Nitrososphaerales; family CADDZS01; genus DATLTL01. The sequence continues at coordinate 7,866 of JASHPQ010000206.1, forward strand.
GGATGGGAATGAGGCTGACGATGACGATGATTGCGAATACCCCCATGAAATATGCCCGATTGCGGTACACTCTGTTCACGAGGACTCTCCCTATGGTAAAGGCCCTAAAAGCTGCAAAGCCAAAGATTACGATGGCTATAACGTTAGCCGCATCCTCTGCGATATTGATGACTTCACTTGCTAGTTGCATAAGCTGTAACCTCCATTCCGTTACCCGAAACTGAGAACCTGAAGTAGCCGTGAAGCGGCGGAAGGCCGAGCATCTTCTTCACTCTAAACAGAGGCGTGATCGAAAGACCTTCTTCGTACAGCCTCATCTCAATGACGCCGTCGAAGATCTGCTCCATAGTTGTGAGAACATTTGGAGCGTGCATCCCCTCTTCAGCTAAGGCAAACGTAACGCAATCCTGCTGTTTCAGATCTGAGAGTAGCTGTGACCAGTAGTTGTACATCGCTTCTACTGAGTTTAGAACGAGCAACGGTGAGAGCACGTCGGTTGCAATTCTCACTCGTCGATCCTTGTTGTTGTGCGCAACCTGCTTGATGTTAACCGATATCGAAGTTGGATCTCTTAGGTCGAGCTTCACATTTGACCCCGAGCTCGAGATCCAATCAGGGATCCGCTCGGTACTGATGCCAACGCCCTTCATGTCCCTTAAAACATCTGAGACCGGGCGGTGCGTAGCGTAGAGACAGTAATCGCCTTGAATCAATCCGGATCTTACAAACCAGTAGCACAAAGCTTCCTTCCCGATTCCGGGAGGACCCTCGACCAGCACTGCTGATCTGTCAGGATAGCCGTCGCTCCCGAGTACGTTGTCTAAAGACGGAACGCCGGTCGAGACCAAAATCTAGGACGATCTTCTTTTCTTCAATTCAGCATCCATTGGCTGGAGTTAAATCTATGCCACCACAATTGTCTGTTCACGGACATGCTCTTGATTGCTTAAGGTGGCCAGAATTAGTTTTACTATTAACATGGGTTCAAATCCCACAATAGCCGAGTTGACTTTTCTAACCGTTTACTAGTACACCCCTCTGCTTAGAGTCGGTTATTCAAACTCCGATGTGGAATGTGGGATTTGAAATCATTGATCTGTCTCTATTTTATTAAGAGGGACCAAAGATTTTGCGCTCTTGTAAAGACAGAATCCCGCCACTGCCAGACCCAAGATGTCAGCCAGATCAATCACGTAGCTGCCTGCAGTTGTTAACGGACTATTATACAATGTGACGGGATTCATTGCTTGGAAAGTGCCGAGTAAAACCACAATGAGCCATACGATGGCCAGAACGACGAATATTCCAAACCATTTTAGATGCCTGTTAAACGTCATGTCCTTTGATCGCCTAGTTGCCCGTGGGAGGAACGCCCCTCCTGTAATCGCGACCAGGATGAATGGTAGGAGGAATATTCCGCCGTAACCGGAGTAACCCGCAACGGAGCTGCCGATTGCGAAGGTAATTGTAACGATCATTATCACCCAGAGCGGCTTTCGAAGCATAGTCCACCTGGCGGTGTCTCTAAGTAGCGGATCAGCGCGCCGCGCCGAGAGCATTGCTGAATCAATAAAGTAGAATATGAAGAGAAAAGTCCCGAATAAAGTGAGGAAGATCGCTGGCACCACCAAAATGGAGATGTCCACCAGAGTAGCTTCGATATCAAGCACTCCAAAGGCCGCGGCCACGACTGCAAGCGCGAGAGCATGGTTCTTGTACAACGGAGTTCGCAATGCTCCCCTGATACTCAGCGCCCAATAGCCAGCGTAACCGATGATTAGAATCGTGAAGACAGTTATCGCAGCCGTTAGGGCGTTCAGGAGACTACTTACCATAAGCGCTGACCTCCATCCCAGTCTTTGTGAAGGCGAAATTATAGTAACCAGGTTGCGGTAGCACCCCTCGCATTTTTCTTATCCTGAGCAGTGGGAGCACTCGCAGCCCTTCTTCGTAGAGTTTTAACTCCACGACCCCATCGAACAGCTGCTGCATCGCCGCGAGTACGTTGGGAGGATGCATCCCTTCTTCCAGTGTAGCGAGAAACACGGAGTCGTACTGCTTCGTGTCCGCCAAGAGCTGAGTTAGAAATTTGTAGATCGTGTCGGGCTGGTTCAGCATCAGAAGGGACGAAAGTACGTCGGTTACAATTCTTATTCTTCTGCTGGAGTTTTTCTTCAGAATGTCTTTGATGTTGAATGACAGCCCGGCGAGATCGTTGACGTCAAACTTCAACTGACCGCCGCTGCTTGAAAACCAGAATGGAATCCTCTGAGAAAAGTCGACGTTGAACGCCTTTACATCTTGAAGTACTTCTTTTGAGGATAATCTGGTATTGTAAAGACAGAAATCACTCTGTATTAGACCGGCGTAGGTGAACCAATATCCAAGAGCTTCCTTGCCAATCCCCGGGGGACCAACCACGAGTACGGTTGACCGATCGGGATAGCCGTCACTGCCGAGGAGATTGTCCAACGCGGCAAAGCCACTGGAAGCCAATAGCTATTGCAAACCTGTTTTCAATCCAAGATAAACTTTTGAATTCAGCTCTCGTTCAACGGCCTATCGATCTGCTTGCTACCGAGTAAGCAAAGGGCAAGGACGCCTCTGTTTGCTTCGAAATGGGTGAATGAGTTTACGACTAATTGAAATTAGTTTCAGAGAATTTGATTTTTCCAAGCTCCGATGCAGGTGACTATCCCGGCAATAGAAATTGGAAAAAACAGAAAGTCAGAGAAATCCGGTGCCCTAAAGAGACCCGTCGCAAAACCCAGGATTGCTGCCACTACTCCGAACAAGCCCCAAAAAGCTCCTACCAACAAGCCCATCCTTATTCCTCGCCAAGTCACTAACAGCACGGCTAGCCAGAGGAGAGCAAAAACTGCATAGAGCGAGATTGTGGAGAGATTGGCAGGCGATTCTCCGGGCATATATTCAGAGATAGATTTTGGGAATGTACTCACCGCATAGTACCAGAGAGCCAGCATGACGTAAAAGAAGACCATGAAGCCCTGAAACAGGAGTGCTGCGTGCCAGGATGCTATTCCCGAAAATGAAACCTTTCTCTGACTTGACTCGGTTTTCACGATAGTAATTCAGCTCGAGGATCTAGCCGAAGGTGACATCTAAGTGGGAGTGTCAGTACGTACTTGGTCCGGGTTCATTCCGATCTGGTCCGGTCGCAGGCCTATCTGCGCAAAGAATCTAAAATTGTCCCAGTACCAGCTCCAGTAGGAAATTAGACCGTCCGAATTCACTTTAACAAACCACGCTGTAGAAAGTTTGACGTTCCTGCTTGTTGGTGGGAGATTCCACTCTTTGCCGTTGGCGAACCATTTCCCTCCCTTGAAGGTGCCCGTGAAAAACCCCTCGAAACATGCCCAGTCACCACTCGCCACAACATGCGAGGGCTCCAGCTTAGCTTCATCAAAGACCTTGTACGCGCTGAGCAGTCCCTTTTGCATGCGCTCCCATCCTCCCTCGGGTTCCAGGGCCCCTGGGTCAAGCCAAATGTTGTCTCTGCTGAACAATTGCATGACCGACCCATCGTGTCGGTTGAAACCTTCGACGAATTTCTTAACGACATCTTCCGAATTCACGCTCATCTTACCCTCTTGCATCATGACGTCAGATCAGGTTGCTCAAATAAGATATTGCGAATTTAATCCATTTACTCGCACTATGCGGTTCTAGGACAAATTTATCTAATTTTTGTCCGTTTCAGCCATTCGTGCCTCGACTTACCGATGAATTGGACAGAGGCATCGTGAAGGAGATCATCAGTCCTGGATCTCTTAGATGGGATGTAAGGGAGCCCTATTCGAACATAGCCAAACGTCTAGCCGTAGACGAAGAGACGGTTCGCAGACGTGTAGCGCGAATGCGTGAAGCCGGTGTCATTGGAAAGTATGTGCTGTTTCTGAATCCGCGTCTGCTGGATCGTGAGGACGCTATGGTTTTCTTGGAATCAAAAAATTCTGCTTCAATCGCGCAAGCGATTCCAAAACTCAAGCTAATGGATGGAATAATATCGCTCACACCTTTACACGAAGCAGGGTTGCTTGTAGGTATATACTACCAGAGCAAGAGTACTCTTGCAAGACAAGTCGCCCTAATCGAATCTATTTGCAGGGCGAAGACTGCAATGCTGTGGACGGCCCCCTATCCAAAGTTTGAGGGCAAGCTGACAAAAACGGACTGGACTATCCTTCAAGTGTTGCGAAAGGACCCCAGGAGAAAAGTCTCGGAAATTGCATCAGATCTAGGGATCAGTGCAAGAACGATTAACAGGAGAACGAAGCGCCTGAATGATGGTAATGCCATGTTCTTGTTTTTGGAGTTCGATCTCACCAGGGTTGAAGGTTTGCGTTATCTCTTGATCGTACATTGTGAGGATAAAGAGAGAAAGGGTGACATAGACAAGACTATTCACGCTCGTCTTCCAAATTTAATCTACGAAGAGACCTGGACTCCGAACCATTCAATGTTTGCTTTCGCTTGCGCGAATATTCTGGAGGCCGAACGCATATCGGATTGGGCAAGGAAAATCAAAGGAGTGAGTGAGATGAAGCTGGGCATAATAAAAAATCGAATCCATAACTTGGATTGGATCGACGACGAGATTCAAAGGCGCCTGGTTGGTTCCTAGAGAGATCTTTTTTGGGATTGACCTTCGAATCAGGATTCTTCACTGAAATGTTAGTTATCGCCCGTTTGCAGACGCTCTTGCTGAAGCTCAATTATTGCACTTTCACGCCTAGACGGTGTGAAATTGCCCTAAATCCCGTCTGACCACTCATTGTACTAGGATCGGGCACTACTTGATCCCAAAAACGGCCTAATTCTGCTCGTTACTAAGGACTTGTTTGAGAATTAGATAAAGGAATCAGGGACACAACCTAATTGGAAAGATTGCAAATAGATCCGACTGAATCAACCTGCATCGGGAAAACCAATTTTCTTCAGCAATGACTGAAACTTGGGATCGGTACGAAGGTCATCGAAACTGGAATCGAAGTTTATCCAGATTATATAACCGGCACGTCGTTCGTAAGCTCTCTGTAGCCACTCTGTTGCCTTGTCCTTCTCGCCTAGACTGACGTAAACACTGGCGATTTCTGTTTCCGATGTGTGTCGTTCTTCATTAATTTTTAGCAAGTCAGCAAGAATGTTCCTAATCTCGTCGATCTTTCCCACTCTTGTGTAGCCATAGGCGAGATCGCTCTTCAGATTTGCGATTTTCCCGGCGGAGAGTTCGATTGCTATTTTTAATTCAGAAATTCCTTCTTCGATCATTCCCTTCTTGATATATACCATCCCCAACTGATCGTGCCCTAGCGCCGAATTTTGATCTAGTTCGATAGCATTTCTCAACAGTTCTGTGGCTTCGTCATACAGGTTAGATCCCCTTAGAAATGCGCCTGCATAGGTGGAGGTTAATGCTGACAGGGGATCCAATTCCAAAGCACGCTTACATTCCAGAATGGTTTCATCAAATCTTCTCAACAACACGAGTAGCTGCGCGAGAAATAAATGACCGTCCACCAGACTAGGATTAAGTTCGACGGCTCGTCTCATTTCGAATTCTGCTCCTCGAAAGTCCCATTTATGAAAGAGGAGAACCGATCCGAGTGCGAGATGAGATTCGGGCAGAGATGAATCCAATTGAATCGCCTTATCAGCGAAACTCTCGGCCTTCAGGAAGACTTCGTCCGATGGGAGCAGTTCCCAAAAACCAATAGCGGAGTAACATCGGGCAATCTCGGCATAGGCTTGCGCATATTTCGGATCCTTTTCAATCGCCCGTTCACAGTAATCGATGGTTTTCTTAAATGAATCTAGAGTGAATCGGTGCACATAGGATCGGCCCTTCAAGTAGAGGGTATAAGCTTCCATGCTTTGAGTGGGTCTCTTTCCTAGTTCCTTGCTTTCCTTCGAGAGAATCGTGACCTGAAGCGAATCAGCGACCTTTTGAGCGATCTCCTTCTGTAACGCAAACACGTTCTCGAATTTCCTGTCGTAATCTTCAGACCACAGATGCTCGTCACTATCCACGTCGATTAGCTGCGCAGTAATTCGCAAATCGTCGGCCGCCTTTCTGACACTTCCCTCTAGTACGGCACCAACGTTCAGTTCCTTGGCAATTTCCGAGAGACTCTTGGTCGTCTGCTTGTATCTCAGCACTGAAGTACGGGAGATAACCTTCAACCCTCGAATCTTGGAAAGCGTCGAAATCAGCTCCTCGGTCATGCCGTCTGCAAAGTATTCGTCTTTAGGATCAGGACTGATGTTGGTGAATGGCAAAACGGCGATTCTATGGGAATCTTTTCTTGCTTCGAATAGTTTCTCCTCTGGTTGTGCGCTGATAGATGGAGTTTCCAATTTTTGTTCAGGTTTTCTCAATCCGACTTTCACTAGAAGTTCATAGAATCTTGGATCGGTCCGAAGATTATCGAAAGGAAAATCACAGCCAGCATAAGGCAAAGAAGGTGAATGGATCTTGCGGGCTTTCTCGAGCCAATCCAGCGCTTTTTCTTTCTGATCGAGTACACTGTAAATTCCGGCTATTGCTGTTGACCAACTAGGATTTCGTTCCACTCCTTCGAGGAGGAGTGACAGAATTTCTTGGGGCTTGTTGTCATATCCGGCTTTTGAGTATGCATAAGCTAGCTCGCACTGAAGCATCGCGAGAACATTAGGAGCGTAAATTTGGTTGCTCCGAATCAATTCGTCCAGTCCAAGATCGAACATGCCTTTTTGAACGTGCGCGAGACCAAGATTGTTTAGAGCGACAGCGTTAAGGGGGCCGCCTAACTTTATTGCCTTCTCAAGGACTTCAATCGCCCTGTCGTAATTTCGGGTGAAGAGATATGTTATGCCAGTATGGGTGTGCGTAACTGCAGATAAGGGATCAAGGTCTAGCGCTTTTTGTGCTTCAGCTTGGGCTTCATCGAAGCGTTCTTCGAACTCCAAAAGGGCGCCCAAAAACTCGTGAGGTGACGGAGAATTTTGGTCCAACTCGATGGAACGACGAAATTCTTTTTCGGCTTCATCCATGTTCCATTCAAGCAACAAAGAGTTAGCTAGTGCGAAGTGAGCTTCCGAAAGAGTGCTATCTATTACCAGCGCTTTGTTAGCATACTCTTTGATTTTGGGAAGGGCCTGCTCAGACGAGAGGTAATCATCAAAGGCTAGGGCGAAGTATGTTTCTGCGATCGCCGCGTATGCCAGTGCATATCGTGGATCTTCCTCGATCGCCCTCTCATAAAATTCCAAAGCTTCTTCCCGTGCATCGCGGGTCCACTTGAAACGCGAATCCTGACCCCTCAGATAAAGAAGATGAGCGTTCACGTTCTTGCTGTTGGCATTTTCTATCCGGTGCTTCTTCCCGGGCAGGAGCTGAGACTCTAAGGACTGCGCAACTTGACTTGCTATGTCACTTTGAATTGCGAAAACATCTTCGAGGCTCCTGTCGTAGCTTTGAGCCCAGAGATGTCGATCGCCTTGGACATCGATCAACTGAACCGAAATGCGTACTCGATTACCTGCTTTTCTGACACTTCCTTCGAGGAGAGTTCCGACATTGAGTTCTCTCCCAATGTCAGTGGCCCGTTTTTGTGATTTTTTCTTGTAACTCATGACTGATGTACGCGAGATGACGCTTAGTCCATTGATCAGAGATACCGCTGAAATCAGCTCCTCTGTCATGCCATCAGCGAAGTACTCATCTGCGGAATTGGAAATCATATTGACCAGCGGCATCACCGCGATTCGATTCCTGTTCAGGGATGGCTTTGGTCCCAAACGGGGGAAAATTTCACTGGTAACGTTTGGGGGAACTGCTCGAACGGAAGTGCTGGGTACGTAATCACCTTCGTTCAGAGAGACAAAGATATTGACGAGATCATTTCTGACACGACTCGCTCTAATCCAAAATTCTTTGTTCTCTGGATCTCCCGGATCAAAGAGATGATCATATCTGATTCTGTCCTCTCCAGGTGGAATTCGCTCCATGCACCTGACGGCCAGCTGCCGAATGTTCCTCGCGCTTTTCAATTCAGGATTTAGAGCAACGTAGTATAACACAAGCTTCTCTACTTCACGAATCTCCCTTCCTTCATCTCTAGCTGCGTTCAAAAATTGACTTGACACTACAAGGAGTCTGTCGCCCAAGCCAAGCCCTTGAATCTCGAATTCGTTCCCCTTGGGAATCCTACTCAGCAAATCTGTCCCTTTGTGACGCTTAAGAATTCCATCCTTCATTCCGGTGGTAGATCCGCCTGAGCTCCCAGCAAGGACAAAACATGTCCTAACTGTCATTTTACCCGCGGGAGGTTCTAGTGAGGGAAGAAGCGCTTCATACGGCCACGGTTCTGTGGGTTTGGAATCTACTTCGTCTATGAAAACTAGATGGGGTTTATCCAAATGATCTATTTCCGAAAGCGCTTGGCGGAACTGTCCTTCATCCGTCTGAGCTAGATTGATTTCCCGGTAATAGATTGCATCCCCGAGAGATTTTGCTATCTCTTGGACGAAAAAACTCTTACCACTCCCGGGAGGTGCCCAAAGAAGGTAGTTGTCACAACCAAAGGGTCTGGAAGTGAGGCTCGCAACTATTCTCTGCTTCACATCTTTCATCGAGTTCTTTGCAGATGGGGAATACCTTACAATTCCACCGAGAACGCGATACTTGGAAAGATCTATTTGATCTAGGTCAGACACTAGGGCGAGAGCTTCTTCATCACTCGTGCTAGCGGCGTTGGACTTGATTTCCAACCTAATAGTACGAGTTGTGGTAAAAGGAGAACTATAATGGCTTTGCTTTGGAGATTTCGTAAGGGTTAGTCTAATTCCAGTATACTCGGAGCAACCATCCATCATCACGCCCTCGCCGATGCCTTGGATAAAGGACATACGAAGAGTACTCTCTCCGGAGTTTACCAATGCGCAAGGGCGATCATCGACTAGGCCGATGCCCTTGGAGCTCGAGGGTGAGTTCGCCGTTCCGGTATTTTCCCCAACTACTAGTTCTTTCCTGTCACTGATAACTTATTGTCTTGGTAGACTAATAACAGATAAAAGTCAAAGGTCCGGTTCGGCAATCATGCTCGAACAAGACGCTGATAACACAATCGACTACAAGCTCCTAGAAGACCCAAAGATGGCTAAGCAGGCCATACGGATGCTCCAGAAGACAAAGGCAGAACTTGACGACTTTGTGGACACCCTGGAGCTACTTTCTAATCCCAGGTTTAGGAAAAATCTCGACAAAGGATTGAAGGAAGCTCGAAGTGGAAAAGCTGTAAAGATGTCTGTTGAAGATGTTCGCAAGAGAATGGCTTGAATGAGCTATTCTTCGGAATTCACGTGTGGAAAGCGCCCGGCACAAGTACAAAAGTGGACATAACGAGCGCGCGCGCTGTTTCGGACATTCTTTCAATCGGGTTTGATTTCAATCTCAATTACTCCACTCGAGGAAGTAATCAACTTTCGAGTCGATGAATAACAAGATAGGAGACCATCGAAGTAGTGCGCCATGCAGATCGTCAATTCATTTGACATACCCGAAACATACCTTAAAACATAGATCATCTTGGAGTCTTCACCTTCCTTTCGCTGCATCTCAAAGAGTCTAGCCGGAATGGAAAATTTGACCAGGTTGACAAGTCCTAGAAGATTGTCAAGATCTTTGGCCCTTAATTTTGCATAGGATCCAAACAGGATCCCGGTATCAAAGAATATCTTGAGACAAGCTTCTGGATCTGTCGCGTACGACATCTTCGCCATCATATCAAGGAGACTCCTGTTCAAGAACGGCATTCCATCGGTCTCCTTCGACATCTTCGACTGAAGCCAGTAGGGGTAAATTCCTTCAACATTGCCCCCCTCGCGAAGAATTTTCAGGTCGGCTTCAAGACACTCGTTGGAGAATCCGTATAACGTCTTGTTGAACCGCGTGGCTTCGTCGGCGAGAGCAGTTGCAACACCGTCATCGACTGCTATATTCGTCCTTGGCAAGTCATTCGTGATGACCGGACAAGCGAGCTCATAAATCTTTGAGGCTCTCTGGTCAAGCAAAAGAATCTCCAGACCATTTTTTGCTTCTCAATCTCGCAAGAATCGAGTTCGCCCTCGTGTCATATCTGGTTTCGAGAACGAAGAAATCTTCCCTGAAGATAGACTGCAGTGCACCCGCCAGCATTCCATAGATAAAGCGAGTATCTACGAACGTGTGCCCATCAAGGAGCTGAGGATCGGAAATCATCACGTCAAACCCGCCATGGACCCTCTTCATCTCGAAAATGCCCCACCCGGAAGATTTCAGAAAATCCCTGAGATTTGTCAGCAGGGAGTCTGGATCCTGGGCAAAGCCTTCGAATTTGAGAATCTTGAAATTCTCCATAGAATAATACTTTCCCATCTCGAAAAGGAAGGCAGCCCCACCACTACCAATTTTCTCGCAGAGCGTCTGCTCCAGCTTGATAAGCGCGTTCAGACCCATGATCACTGCTCTTTCCTCGTCTACGTTAACGATCGGATAGAGGAAATTGTCAAATCGGCGCCGAACGTCAGCGTCGATCTCTACTTGATGTACTACCGGAAGCTCCTTCAGCTCCTTCACCGTCTGTTCTATGGTACAGGAAGCGTTGGAAAAATCCGCGTACAGAATCAAAAGATAGTTCTTATCTTGTCTGTCTGCGTGTCCGTAGGTCACTTCAATGTTCAAATCATGTTTCGAGAATATTCCCGAAATTGCTGTCAATGCCCCGATCTCGTTCCTGCAAATTATCTTGTATTCGACCATTATGTTTCCAGGTGGCCGGATGAGGGCGATGTACCGGCTTTGGGCCCTTTCTGAAGTGGTTATAGCGTTCACTTTGATTGCGCCTAATCACTGAAAGAGATCTCCTGAAGTATATTTTGGCGTCTGTACAATTGTGCACAAGGCTCGGTATAAGAGAACTCGTTGTTTGAGGGCCACCTGAAAAGTGTTCAAGAGGTCCTTTGCTATTGATTGCCCGCGGTGGATCCCAAGCTAGAGTTGCTCGTCTTCTTGTGAGGTTTTCGGATAATTCCAATTACATCCATCGTTCTTCTTTGGCTCACAGACAATACCAACAGAATGATCCAAAGATAGTAACATCACCGAAATTCACCCGGGCCCATTGTCCAGAATATTGGGGCGGCTGAAATAAAGAATGGCGCAGCGGTGACAAATCGCCTACTGCTTTGAATCCTTTTATCAAATCCGCGGGCACGAGCTTCCTCTGCTCACTTCCTACTGCGAGAGCGAAACCACCGAGGACAGCGTTCATTATGCCTAGATCCGCGGCTTTCGTTGATTGTACTTTTTAGGGCGAGCTGAAATCTGGTGTTCTTCGGCGCATAAATTGGGGACTCGCACTTAATTTACAGTGAGAAGAAAAAGTGTGGGCAGGATCCGCATTAACTACATGCAAAAATTGGAGATTTTGAGCTGGTGCTAAGATTGGTTGAATAGGCTCCCAGCTATTCCAGTCTTTTCACTCTAAAGAAGGAAAAAAGGATGAGCCGCCCTCTTGGGGCGGCTGTGCTGATCAGGCACTGATCATTAATTCGACGGGTGCACGCGTTACCTTTTGTAGCTCTTCAAACATCCCGAATTGCTTTAAGCTCAGATTGCTTAGTGCTGGATGAGTTTTTAGTCCGCTAACTATCTCACCCGTAACGTAATTCTGAGCCGATGCCTCATCCTCGAACAGGTAGATACCTCCCGACTCTTTTTTTGCGTCGTTCACGAGCCATATCTTCCATACGAGACCTGGCACATTCGAGATGGGAGCCGCAAATGGCGCGAATGCATTTTCTAACTCCGCCTTCGAAGCGTTGTAGTTGAAGTTGATCTGGAGAATCTGTTTAGGCATGACACTTTACCGTGAAATGTTCCAGCCATAAGAGAAAATATAAGGCTATCGAAAAAAATTGGGAGCAGTCCGCTTCCGTCGAAGCGTGCACGCATCCCCGCCGGGCGCATCACACATGTACGAATTTACCTTGTGTGTGATGGGCTACTGAAGAAAAACCC
>JASHPQ010000207.1 GCA_030037995.1 Nitrososphaerales archaeon
GAGTAAAATCTCCGCTAATTCCGAACAGCACTAGCCTTTCGGACACTTTTCCCGTGTTGATAACTTGAACGCTCATCGTTGTGACGCTCCCCGAAACGGAGAGGGACACCAGCCTGGCAGAGATGCTGCCTCTCGCATGGTGCAGTTCGCCCTGATCCCAACCACTCAGTTTTTTGACGTATCCGATTTTGCCCTCATTGGGGGTAATTTCCGATTGAGGCTTGAAAAATCCGAGAGAGGAGGGCACCATCTGATATCCGCTGGAAGTATCAATGATGGTAGGATTGAGCTCGAGTAAAAGGGCGTTCCTCAACCCCTCCACTGGCGGGGGATTTGCCAGAGTTACAAGCAGCGCATTTCCACCCGTTGCGAGAACAACCGGATAGGTCGTCCCGTTGATCTGGATCTGTATCCTTGAGACGACAAAGGTCACTGAAACAATCTGAGACCCGGTTTCTAAGCTGGAGAGCGCCAGAGTCTGGGAGACATTCTGAAGACTCAGCAAGTCTATCGTAGCAGAGTTTCCTGCAGGTACTATCGAAATGGTTTGGATAGAATTCCCACTTCCAGGCGCCGCGATCGAGAGGTCTATCTCTGAATAAGTTAAACTTAGGGAAGTGGTACCTTGTGGAACAACCGGCGGATCTGTCAGTTCTACAATGAGTTGAGATTGAACGTCATTGAGGACAAGGCCCGTCGCCGAAGGGCCGTCCTTAGCGCTGGTATTGGGGGCGACCCAGATGGCGGTTGTTGCGAGGCCGCTGGTTATTATCATTGCCAGTATAGCGCCAATTAAGATCTTTTTTCGATATTCAGCTATCAATGCCGGCATCTCTCTTGCCTAAAGACGAAAGTGTGAGGAATGTTATAATGTTCGTCGATCCAAAGTAGCGAGTGTCTATTCCATAACGCGGTCAGCCATGTTTCGGCTCTTGGTAGACGCCAGTATCTTCAAGAGTGTCCAAAATTAGAGTTTGAATATTCTGTTACCGTTATTTAGGGCGTCGGATATATCGGGAGAATACATCTTCGCTCTTTTCGTTGTTGCTCTCGCCCTCTGGATTTCCAAGTGGGAAACTATGAGGTCCATACCTCTGTAATATTGCTAAGCGGGAGAGTACAGCAGTACTAAGGCCATTTTAGGATCTGTTTTTTCGTGAGTGATTCATGTTCCTTTTCGAAGAGAAGGTCATTCTCGCCTTTTTTTGACTGGTCTTCCTCTACTCTCGGAAAGAAGACTATGCCGCACTTTGGACAGATCCTCACCACGATTCTCTCTTCAATTCTTGCGGTTCCGAAACGGTAATCCTCGTCCTCATGGTGAAGCGGACATATCATGGAATGTCGACGATATTCTGGGGAGCGTAAGGGGTATTTCAAAATTTACAAGGATACCAACTGCACGGGATCGCGGCTTGAACGTTAGGTATAGAAGAAAAGGAACAGACTTTCTCCTGCCTAGGAGAAATTGAAGGATCCGATGCCATGTTCAAAAACGCGAAGTTGGCTCCTCCCTTCCAGACGGCATGACCCGTCAAATTCTGCGGTCCATGAAAAAGTCCGTCTACTTAGCACCCTGCCCTAAATATTTGGATGCGTCATTGCTCTGAACGAAGCTGAGGCGATCCAGCTCCATGATGGAAGCGTATCAGATCTGGGCACTCCTACTAATGATTAGAAAAAATGAAACATTAATTCTAAGAACGACGAGACACAAAGCAACCATGAGGACCAAAATTCAGAAAACCTAGAGTGGGGATATCGTGAGTTTCTGCAGAGGTCCGCCACGTTCGCGAACTTGCCTCACGCGTACCACATTACCCGAGATTTCGCGAATCTCTAGGCCGTCTAGGATGTCCTGTAAGTGGAGCTCCCGACTAGATAACCTTTTCGTAATTGATGCTTCGTATTTAGAATACAGAAAAGCCGTGCCTTTTTTTTGAAAAGGTCATGGATTACGACGGGACGTTCGGAAAGGAAGAATACATTCGAATTACCTCAAAGATATAGGTCAACTGAGCCTTGAACGGGATGAGAAAGCCAGCAACGGACTCCAGTCGTCAATCGCTGGGGGTGGGCTTGCCAAAATCAGGGTTCGCCAAGCCCATTGCAAGCTGTTAGGCGCTATCGACTACTTTCTCATAAATTCTCGGATTGTGATCGTCGCCGTATCCCAGGCCGAATATGTCCAAGCTTGTGAACTCCTTCCCGATAAGCAGCCCCTTGCAGTCGATGACCTTTAGCTTGGATCCCGTCCTCTTTACAGAACCCCACTGGTAGTCCGTGTACATTTTGTGATCGGTCGCAATTATCGCAATATCGGAAGAGGAAAGTACTCCGTCGAGATCCTGCGTCAGGAGATTACCCAGTCTCGAATCCTTCAGAATCAACGGATCGTGCACCTTGAGTCGAGTTATCCCCTCCTTTTGCAACAGGTCGACCAGTCGGTACGTGACGGACAGCCTTGAGTCCGCGACTCCTCCGCGAAAGGCAAGACCTAGGATTGAAATCTTCGTATCGTCGCCTACTTTGAAATTAGTGAGCAGAGAAGTCACCAGATAATCCACCATCGAGTCATTGACTTCTCTTGAATTCTCGATGATCGTTGTCGCTGACTCTTTCACGGCATGTGCCACAAACCAGGGATATACCGGGATGCAAGCTCCGCCCACACCCAATCCGGGCATGTGAAGATTGCAAAACGGCTGGGAGTTCGCGGCCTCCCGGACGGACCAGAAATTGACGCCGAGCTCGTCGCAAGCCATTGCCAGCTCATTTGCAAGGGCGATGTTAACGTCCCTGTAGACCCCTTCGGCTAGCTTCTCAAATTCCGCTGTCTCCAGATTGGGCATTTTGATCACTCCCTTCTGCGCGACCTTCAGAAAGAGAGCTTCGGCTCGAGCGAGACTCTTTTCGTCAATCCCGGATATAATTGCGGGATAGCGTTTCTCAATGTCTTCAACCGCCCTGCCGACGAGAATCCTCTCTGGGCTGTAAATTACGTCAAAATCGCTTCCCGCGGACAGCCCACTGGCGTTCTGCAGCAGGGGCACCACGACGCTTCGAGTCGTTCCGGGAGGAACCGATGGACAGATGACGACGGCGTCGCCCTTCTTCAGAGCCGAACCCGCGGAGCTCGAAGCTCCCTTCAAAAAAGTTAGATCAGCGCGTTTTTCACGATTTGAGAGGTACACAGGAACACAGACAAATTTTACGCTAGCCTCGGACTTTGCAGATCCGACGGGATAAAGCTGGAGCTTTCCCGTAGCAAGACCCTGAGCGAAAGCCTCCTCCACAGCCTGCTCAAAATCGATAGAAGTAGGATTTCTGAGACTCGCGATCCTTTCGGAGGATACATCGAATCCCTCGACAGCGGCGCCGGCGCGAAGCCAGACGGCTGCAATTGAAGTACCAACAAATCCCAGCCCAAAGACTGCGACTTTAAGATCCAACGCCCTCCCGTCCTTTATCTCTCGTGGTTGCAACAAGGTACCTGTTCACGAATTTCGCCACTCGGCTCGAAATACTTTCCGTATCGGTCAAAACGAGTTCTGAGTCGTCAGAGTATAGTTACGCGTTAGCCATCTGGCCGGGGATATTGCTGCTTGAGAAAAAAACGATTAAGAGTGTTAGATGACGGTTAGAATTATTTCTACTTTGAATCTTCCTTGTTGTCCACATTATCCACGAAAGTTTTGAACTCTCTCATGTATCTGTCTATGATCAATTTTGTTGAATTGCTGAGCTTCAACTTTGAGCCCTCGTGCCAGTACTCGACGTGCCTTTTCCCGCTGGGAAGTTTGGAGTCTTCCGGATCGATCTCGATGAGAAACACCTTGTGAAGGTTTCGCAATTTTTTATCTTCAGGTTCATCGAAGGAAAAGAGATACCGGCAGCCCTTCGACTCAAGTCCGGTCTCTTGTTTGAGCTCACGGACGGCAGCATCCATCCGCCTTTCCCCTTTTTTCGCCCCTCCACCGGGAAGAAGAAAGAGTCTGCTGCTGTTTGAGACCAACAGAATGCCGCGATCAGTATCCACGATCGCCGTCCCCCGTCTCCTTACGATCTGTCTTTCTGGAACGAGAGCGGATGATTTTTGCCATTCCAAAA
>JASHPQ010000019.1 GCA_030037995.1 Nitrososphaerales archaeon
CCCGGAATCAGAATGGTGAAATTGATGGTTTCCTGGTCGCGCAATCGAGGGTCATAGGTCCCTGGGTCGCGAGTAATTCCGAAGTTGCTGAAGGGTTACTAGTAGATGCCCTGAAATTCTCCTTTGGTGAGAGCCCGACGGTATTCGTTTCTGGGTCGAACGAAGCAGCTCTCGAGCTACTGACGCGCTATGGATTCGAGAAACAAAGAACACAACGCCACATGTATAAAGGCAAATCAATCCAGCGCGACCGCAAGAGCTCGATCTACGGACAAGCTAATTTTAGCTTCGGCTAGTTACTCAAGGAGTGCCAAAGCCAAGGGCCGTGAAAGGATTCCAAATATTCGGCCATCAAACTCTTTCTCTGACAAGTACGATTTTAACTTCCGTCCAGCTTATGCCTTGGAAAGGTCGTTGTGCACCCGACCATTACAGTAATATGACCTCGCTAGTGAGACTTTTGGAAAAGGATCTAAACTTGCGCCCGCGATAAGAGCCTCTGGGCTCGTACTTTCCAGGATTCCGGCGGATTTGAAATCATACTTTGATCGAGTTCATAGACGTTCACAAGAGCTACAAAAATTTCCAAGCGGTAAAGGGTGTGACTTTTACTATACAGGACAGGGAAGTTTTCGGGCTCCTCGGTCCCAACGGTGCGGGCAAGTCTACGCTCATAATGACGATGGCGACGGTCTACCGACCGAACAGTGGTGACATCAAGGTAGACGGGCACAGCGCCATCAGCGAACCAGGGAGAGTGAAGGAACTGATCGGAATCAGCTTCCAGGATCCAAAGTACGACCGGATCCTATCCGCGAGAGAAATACTGGAGTGGCACGCTAGGGTCACCGGGGTCGAGAGGGGGGAAGCCAGAAGGCGAATCCATGAAGTACTCGGCAAGTTCGGAATACTCGAAGAAGCTAACAAGAGGACATGGATGCTAAGCGGGGGTACGAAGAAGAAAATAGAAAATGCAAAGGTCTTCGTCCAAAGACCAAAAGTTGCAGTCTTCGACGAGCCCACCGCATATCTCGACGTCCCGTCACGTCTGATGGTCTGGGACATGATCGACGAGCTTAGAGAAGAGGGGGCCACCGTACTCCTCGCAACCAACATGATGGACGAAGCGGACCGAATGTCCGACAGAGTGGGCATTGTCAACCAAGGACGGATGGCGATTGTCGGTACGCCGTCAGAACTCAAGGCGAGTCTCAAGGGTAAGGACATTATTGAGCTAAGACTCGTACGGGACGCACCGCAATTTGCGGGGGAGTTAGAGCAGATTCAGGAGGTCGAGCGCGTGGACTCCCCTGAAGAGAATGTGCTTTCGGTTTATCTCAGCAACGGCAAGACCCTGCTCCCCCTAATCATCAACAAAATTTCGTCCAAGGGAGGGATCATTCAAAGTGTCAGCCTGAATGAACCAACCCTCGAGGACGTATTTCTGAACTATACGGGGAGCAAACTAGTTTGATGGAAAACTCGATTCCAACAACCATACGCCCTAAAACTTCTTCTCTAATCTTTGTATTATGGTCGATTGTCGAGAGGGACCTTCGGATACTGGTGAAGTCTCCTTGGATACTGATTCAGCGCTCGGTCTTCTTCCTAATCCAGCTCTTCGTCTTCGCTTACCTGGTCAACAAACTGATCTCCTCCTCACTAATCGGTTTCAACTACTTCGACTTTTATTCCGTCGGGGCGGTCGTTTCTACCATCACATCGATTGCGTTCATCATCGGGGCTGATCTCTTTGAGGAGGAGGAATTGGGGATGCTGGACTATCTCCTGAGCCTGCCCTTCGGACACACGCTCTTCGTTGTCGGTAGATCGCTGGGCGGCGCCCTAAGGGGCTTGATCTATACCGCCCCCATGTTGCTCCTGGTGTCAGTAATTGACCATTACTTTTCTCCCATAGGGATCCTCACGTCGTACCTTGTTATGTTCGTACTCGCGACCGGAATCTCGGGCCTCTCGATCACAATTGCGATGAATGTAAGAAATGAGAACAGGTTCGATGTCGTCATCGCCACGGCAGAACTGGTCACTGTCAGGGTCAGCACGGCACTGTATCCGCTCATCTACATGCCCGGCGCGCTGCAGCCGATCGCGTCAGTTTCTCCGGTTTCCTCGACCTCCGACATTCTCCGCACGATCATTCTGGGGAGCGCATCGGGACCTTCAGATATCCTGCTGCTAGTCGCTTTCGTCGCAATTTTCTTTGGACTAGGATCGGCATTCCTCTTCCGTAACTTGGAGGGCGGCAGATTTGAGTGAGGGGTTGAGCGGTGTGGAGCTCATTATTGAGCGGGACTTTCGCACCTTTTTCTCGGACCGTTTTTTATTGGTAGTGATGTTCGCGAACTTTATGATTGACCTCGGCGTAACGGGGCTGAGCCTCGCGGCGATGGTGAAGGGATTCAATTACTTCCTATACATCGCTCCTGGCGCGAACCTAGTGACGGCGACCGTGGCTGCCTTCCAGTCCGGGCGGGACGTATGGAGGGAGCGGATTCTTCACAACACTCAAGACTACTTGCTCACTCTACCGTTCTCTCGCACGAAGTTTGCCTTCTCTAGGTTGTTATCTGGGATGCTGAGGACGACTGTGACCACGCTTCCAGGAACAATTGTAATCTCGCTGTTGTATCGCCTCTCTCTTCCTCTATTCATGGTGGGGCTGAGCGTGATGCTCATCTTTTCTGCGGGGGTGATTGGTCTCTCGGTCGTCGCTGCTTCTCTGGCAAACGGATTGGAACTCTTTACGACCGCTAGGAGCACCGTGCAAGTCTACCTCTCTTTTTTCAGCACACAGTTTTATCCCCCGTCCATCCTCCCAGCGCCGATTTTGCTCGTGGCCCAGTTCAACCCTATGACTTGGGCAGTGGATGCGTTCCGGGAGCTTCAAGTGGGTGCAGTAGACTTGTCGCAGCTCGCCGTACTCTCCGGTCTCTCCCTCGTCCTCCTGCTCACAGGTTACGCCGCGTATCGCAAAGTGATGGTGTTCTAATGGGATGGAGGACTCCATTACCGTTTAATTCGATGAGTTGGGAAAATTACTTTTTGAGCAAACATGCCTGACCATTTCCTCATGAATCCCTTGCATAGGCAGAGCAATAAAGAACCTCTGCAGATCATCCTCTTTGAACCCATTTTACATGGATATCAGTAAATTCCGGGAGCAGGAGCGTCTGATGCTCCTCGAAGGACGGATGATGGATCGGTGTGATGAGATCTCCGAAATCTCGTACGCCCTTCTTGAATTCGTCGGAGGGAAACGAAAAATCAATCACGAGCATCGCCTGCACGAGCTTCGTCTTGAGATGCAACAGCTCTGGAAAGAATACAGGAGGCGTGTCAGGACGAATACCGTTGACGTTCAGTTCTAGTATTTCAGTGAAAATTTCTGTCCAGAGCTTAGCCTCCCTGTTATATTGACCAAACGTCAAGGTCTACGACTTTTTTTCAAGGAGAGATACAACACCGACTCGCGATAAAATAGCTTCGGTCTTTTTTTACCAGTCCGTCCACAAATTTAATCAACTCCTTAAAGTGTTCGAGAGTCATCGAGGCTTTCTGTATGTCTAGCGGCGCGATATTGGTAGTTTCAATCGAGGGAGTTCCCGGCAAAGAAAAGGAGTTCAACAGATGGTACGACGACCACCACATTCCCCTCTACGCAGAAAAGATGCCGGGCCTTAAAGCTGTAAGAAGATACTATTCGAAGAGATCCGATCCGCAGTTCATGACAATTTACGAGTTCGAATCTTTCGACGATCTGGAAAAGGCGCTATCGAGCGAGGAGGCGAAGGCAGCCGTCGCTGATGCCGATCCTCAAGTCGGAGTGTTGATAAAATCGCAAAAGTTCGGAACTTATAATCAAATTTTTCCAAACTAAATTCGATGTAACATACATACGTTGGTTGATACCCTTGTTAATCTTGAATAGATGAACTGCTGGGTCCCTTATACGATAATCTGTCATTTCAGCTAACTGACTCTACGAACATCAGAACGAGTAGGCCCAAATCATTAGAAGCCTAAATTCAAGCGTAAAAACCGTAACCCATTTTGTATTCGTAGCCCGGAATTCCAAAAACAAACGGCCCCAATTTAAAGAGGTATTTGGTAGCGGGCCTCCGGGGATGTGGAAAATATTGTTCCTACTTTGAGACTCGGTAATCCGGGGTTCGGAGCGCAGAAGATTTGCCAACTATTCTATAGGTTGGACTGCGCACGCTTGCATAATTTGAACGGCTTGCGTTTTTGCTTTGCCATGGGCCGTTCGCCAAAATATCCGGGCTAACATATTTTTAGGAAACTTACTTTAGAGACCCTGCGTGCACACGAGTTAGCACTTTAGATTGCAGATCTGCACAAGTTAGCATCTTAGAGAAATGGTTCGTAATCCTTTCCTTTATGCAACAAAGAATGTCAAGGTCATTTATCGTCAAAGAAATACATGCGAAAATAATAACTGAAGCCGCAGTCGACACGTGAGCA
>JASHPQ010000020.1 GCA_030037995.1 Nitrososphaerales archaeon
CACCATCTTGTAGACTTCAGTGAGCCCGCTTACGTTCTTTAGCGGCTTCGCTCCGAGACTTTTTAGGGAGAGATCGAATCTGTTCTTGACCGATTCGAAAACCTGTCCTGTGACGCAGACGCCTCCGTCTTCAGCAAGGGATTCTATTCTTGATGCTACGTTCACGGCATCACCTAGTATGTCCCCTCTTGAATCCACTACGTCACCGAGGTGAATGCCCACACGAAGGTGGATTCGTCGGTCCTCCTGGAGCGATATGTTGAACTCTCTAGTTGCCCTCTGAATGTCATAGGCACATCTTACAGCGTCTAGTGCACTCGCAAATTCCACAAAGAATGAGTCTCCCATCGTCTTGACCTCTCGTCCATTGTGCCTCCCGAGAATGGGCCTGATCAGTTTCCTCTGCTCCTCGACCAGGTCGAGTGAAAGTGGTTCATTTTTTTGCCCGAGGCTGGTATAACCGACCATGTCAGTGAACATAATTGCAGCGAGGCGTCGCCCTAAAGGCGAAAAATGTTCAACTCCAACTTGCTGTGGGACTTTCTCCTCAACGATCTCTGGCTCGGACTTCTGCGGTTGGAGATTTTTGCTCGGTGCTGGAGTTTTCGGATGGGTTATTCTGAACCGCATCACTTCGCCCCCGCGACCACGTTCACCGCCAAAGTATCTCATTTCAATCAGATCATCTGTTATCAGATCCTGAAGCTCTACTCCAACATGCCCTGGCCTCTTCCCATAGAGAGTATTGGAGGCAAAACCGGTTCCTTCCGCGATTTGGACAAGACTCCTCCAACCGCACTTGTCGAGTGGTACTCTTAGCACCTCGTCATCTTTTACATAGGCAGCTTTCAGAAATTCAAATAACCGGCACGACTTTGGATTCCTGAAGGCATGGTCTTCCAAAAAAGCTCCTCTTGGATAAGGAGGGTCAATACAATTTAAAACAATCAGTTATTGTAAAAAAATTCGAGATTATGAGAGGTAGATAGTCGTTTCCTACCTCTGCTGGAAGTTTCCTTCAGGAATCGTCCTCAAGGACGATTGTCGTAATTTCAGCACACTATCCGAATTTTTCGCGTACTAGTGGGGCGACGCGCGTTGCGACCAATTCGACTGAACGAGAGAGCTTTTCTTGCGTGAGAGATCCCGGATCCATCTGAAAAGTCACTCTAGATAATCCGCCTAGGGCTTTGCTATGACGGACAATTTTTGCCGCGACTTCATCGGGGTCGCCTACCATTAGTGCTCCATTTGGACCGCGTTGGGCTTCAAAGTCGGCGCGCGTTACCGGCGCCCAACCCCGTTCTTTGCCCACTTCTGCGAACGCTCGGGCATAGCCAGGAAAAAATTCATCGGCTGCTCTTTGCGACGTCTCTGCGACGTATCCGAGAGAGTGCATTCCCACCTTCATCCCATCATCCGGATGACCGTTTCGTCTGTAGGTTCTCCTGTAAAGATCGACGAGCGGTGCAAAGTCGGCGGTCTCGCCTCCAATAATTGCCACCATCAGAGGTAGGCCGAGCTTGCCGGCGCGGAGGAATGACTCTGGCGTTCCGCCGACTCCGATCCATATCGGGAGAGGATTTTGGACCGGTCTGGGGTATACGCCCTGTCGATTAAGGGAGGGCCTAAATTTACCAGACCATGTGACCTCTTCATTTGCCCGAATCATTAATAGAAGATCGAGTTTCTCCTCGTAGAGTGCATCATAATCATTGAGATCATATCCGAACAGGGGGAAAGCTTCGATGAAGGAACCGCGGCCTGCTATGATTTCCGCTCTCCCTTGGGAAAGCAAGTCCAGCGTAGCAAATTCCTGAAACACGCGCACCGGATCTGCAGCACTGAGAACCGTGACAGCGCTCGTGAGCTGAATTCGACTGGTCCTGGCTGCGGCAGCTGCGAGGATTACCGCCGGTGCTGAATCCAAAAAATCTTTCCTGTGGTGTTCTCCGATCCCGAATACGTCCAGTCCTAAGTGATCGGCATGCTCGATTACTTGCAATAAGCTCTGAAGGCGCTGGGATTCGCTTTCAGTTCGGCCGCCTTTAGGATCCGGGGCAAAGGCGGCCACAAATGTATCTATTCCGATTTGCATGGTCAAGATCTAGATCCATTTTTGAGCGTGCTCGACTGCGATATGCATTGTGGAAAGGAGAAGTTTCGGAGTCGCGACGAGCGTTAGTCGTTGGGATTTTCTAATGTCTCTTTGGAGGACATAACAGGATTGACCCTGCAAAGATCACTGACTTGGGGCTGGCTCTTCTGTGAGACAGCCCCTGCAAATCAATGATCACCGTTAATAACACTGGCTAGGGCCATCAATAACGGGAAGTACTCAAACACAGTAGTAGCAACTAAGGAGTTAGCTCCCGTGTGCGGAGGCTGTGCAACTGGTGTTGAAGGAGCTGATGAAACCAGTGTTTTTGGCACGTGAGGATTTGTTAGCGTTTGTGGAACTGGATGTTGCGTTGGAGTTAAGGGCCTTGGGAGCTGCGGCCCTGTAATTTCTGGCGGAAGTTGTAGTTGCATAGGGGTATTAGGTTCTGGACCAAAATTTGGCGTCGGTGGTCAATCAACCTCTCTTTAGGGCACGTTGCGAAGGTCGCGAGAGCTGGAACCGACACTATTAAAGAAGTCGAGTCAGGTCAAAGTCTCAAGCTAAGTTTTGCGATAGCCTCACGCTATTTTCGAACGGTACGCATGAGTGGTTTATACAGTCAAATGCGACTTGATATGCGATTGATTTAGCGATCGTATACTTGGGTCCCCGAGACTTGGAGACAGGCCTGCGCTGTCTCTCTCAATCGAAATCTTGACTGACTATCATCTGGCATATCGGACAGTAGAAATAGCCTGACTGGCTGATTAGTTCTTCCTTCGGTGCTTCGTGTCCCCGGGGACAGTAAATCCCCGTGAACTCTGCCGTGATTACACACGACCCCCCTACGAATGCCAGAGTTCGTCTATGAAACTTTCCCAGTGATTTCAAATTTCTTTGGAGGATTGACTATGGCAGATACCACGCCAACATCGCAGACTATCTCAGCCAAAGGAGTCATTACACCCGCTAGATAATAGAACGCTCTGTCGGAGTTGGAAATATTTGCATATTTCATGTTCATATAGAGCCCCAGATAGTACCGTGCGAACCAAAGGCCGAAAGTGGTAGCGAGTGGTATCGTGATCCAGATCGGCGTGGGGATCGAGTCGAACCCGAACAGCCTCGGGATAAACAGGAACGCCAAGATGGCGCCCGACACCCATGACGAAATGGAATAAAGCCGTCTGATCTTTAGGAAGTTAAAGCGGGTTTTCGGCACGAACTTGAAGTACCGGATGCTTCCACTGAACCATCTCTTGCGTTGCTTTATGATGCCCCGAATATTCGCGGGCTGCTGTTCGAAAGTGAGACCCCCATGCCAGCCGAACACCGAACCTACCTTGGTCTTGGTTTCATAACCAAAACGAGTATCCTCGCTGTATATGCAATCCTCGAAACTCCAACCCACCTGATGCTCGATATCGCTTCTGATTAGTAGATTGGATCCATTGAGGAAGCACGGTACACCTCCCTTCAGCATGGAAGAAAGCCAGTAGAATGTCCAGTGTCGCTGAGCTTCTGCCAAGAAGGAGACAACTCTGTTTTTACCGTTCGGCAGGAACAAACTGGGCCCGTTAGCCACGGGTTCGCCACCGTTCTTGATGTACTCGAGGACGGAAAGTACCCCCTGATCGGTCACCAGCGCATCCTCGTCGAGATGGAGGATCCAAGAGTCCTTGGAATTAGGAGTAAATCCAAGCGAATAGTGGAGCGCTCTCGCCTTGTACTGGGAAAGACATTGGTAATCTTTGGGGACCAGAATAGTCTCGCAATTACTTAGAGAGATCGTGCCTAGATTGTCAACGACTGCCTTGATTTCGTAATTAGTATAACTGATTTTTCCGCAAACTTCGCCGATGTTGTCTACCGTGTCTTGAAGCAACTGGCTAGAATTTCGTCCTGCAACCAAGAATGTCAAATGTGCCGGATTGGATTCCGTAACTGCGTCTGTGCTGGGGCTTGCAATGAAACTGCGATAATTGCGTGTAATGTGGACCCAGCACGCAATGACACTGCCTATGACAAAAATCGCCAAGGGTTCGTAGAGTGGTATTGATCCGAAGATTATCATTTACTGTTCACCATTTCAACGAGCGACTATCTGCTCGCTCCTCATCATAGTTTTGTTCACATCATCAACGGCCGTTAATACCTTGAGATTGAACATTTTCAACAGGGCGCTCGTGTCCTTCGGCAGACATTTGCCATCGTACGGGCGACCCCCCCGTACACCGTAGTTTCCTATACGCGCGTCCATGGATACTCCGAGCTCTACCTCTCTTAGATCTACATTCGGAATCGACTGGAAAATCGCGTGGAGTTCGTTGAAGAAGGAGATCTTCGTCGCAAGAAACGCATTGGATGCCAACTTGATGAGGCAGGCGGTCTCCAGAGTAGTGCAATGCAACGGTGCAGGAGGCGAGAAGGCCTTAAACAATTCGATTGCCCTAACGCCATTTTCTGAAGTGATCTCCGGGAAACCCACAATTATGCGTCCCGGATTGAGGCTATCTTCTAGATAGCTGGCTTCTCTGAGAAACTCGGGGGCCATCCACACTTCACCATAGTGTCTAGCAAGTTGCCTAACCTTGAACGGGTCGACCGTACTCCTGATAATGGGAATGCAATTAGAAGGTTTACTCGAGACAACCGCTTCGAGTGCTTCGTCGACGAACCTGTAGTCGTAAGGTTCATTGGAGTGCGAAATTGGAGTGGGAACGCAAATCATCGCATAACTTGAATCCTCCAACGCAGAGCTGATATCGTTCGTGTAGCTGACATCTCCATCGAGAACGTCTTTAGCTTTCTCAAGTTGAGAGGGTGAGATATCGTAGAGACTCAGTTCAAAACGAGTCTTTCTGAAGAATGCGAACGCGGTTGCTGTGCCCACGATTCCCGAACCAATTATTGCTATTTTCATGATCTTCGCCCGTCTCCTAGATGTAGCTGCACGGACCTTCCCGAACTGTTCGATCTGCCATGAGGATTGGAAATCCGGATTTCAAATCTGGATCAGGAGTCCGATCAACAAAACGGACTTATTTGAGCTAGTAACTCGAATGTAGATCTATTGATTCCCGTTATGTATCGACAAAATTACCCTTTTGACTCAATACGCCCTAAAGGGGCTCGCGATTCAATTTCTGTTCTGATATCAGATGTCTTGGCACCGTAAGCTTATGATCAAGAATTAATTTTGCCGGCAAGTTACTCAGAACGCTTCTGTCAATTTCATCGATCCGAGTTTCCAAAAACGGGAAATTTTTTAGATTAAATTGTCAGGAGCTTCTTGCTCGTTAAGTGTGCGAACTCTCGGGGCAGGTTGAAAAATGGAGAAATGTTTCCGCAAAATTCTAAAATGTATAAACGCAAAACTTTGCCACCGCAATCATGTCGAGACGCTGGTTGGTTCTATTTTCGATTCTCTTTCTAGTTCTGATCCTGCCGAATCTCCAGACATCGATTTGGAACGTGGGCAACCTCGAGATTCACGAGGAATATGCGAATGCAGTCCCATTGACAAACCAGCTTGCTCCAACTTTCGCAAAAGCCGGCCCCGAAGAGGAGTTGACTCTGGTGCCATCAGGATCCACCTTCTCGGATTTATGGACGGTGTCCAATTCTTCGCTTCCTGTTATTTCTGGAAGCACCATCATAAGCGGGGATCTCTACGGATTGCAATCGGGCTCAAAGGGCGTCATTATGAGCGAATCTGACTCATCGCTATCTGTGTCAGTGAATCTCAAAAAGGCCAAGGCAAAATCTGATGATGCTATAGTAGCGTACCCCAACATCGGATACGGTTTCTCAGTATTTGGCGGGGGCACCTCGAGGTACGATACCCCCTTGTTAGAACTCCCCTTGCAACTAAACGTCCTCCCGGAGATAGTCTCCGAAGTTAATTATTCCACGACTCATGCATTACGTACGGATTACGCCTATGATATTTGGATCACTCAGGACATGCCCACTTCCAACACGAGGACGGCGGTCACAGGAGACATTGAACTAATGATATGGACTCAGTACAACGATCTATTTCCTCAGAGGGACGCGGGTCCTCCCAGCCAGCCCGTCGCAAGCGTTGATTTGCCTACTCTGGTGAATGGAGCTAATGAACCACTTCTTTGGAATATTTACGTGTACAACGGTGCGCAATCGGCAGACAAAGGCTGGACGAAGGTCTTCATTGTTTTGAGCGATCCGATTAACTCTGGAACCGTGGGGATAGATCTTGGCCAGATGATCAGCGAAATGACGGCTGCTCTCCTCGTTTACTATCCCAGTCACTGGCAAAGTTCCAACTTGAGCCAGTATTGGCTGGACCAGATTAGCTTGGGATCAGAATTCGCGATTAAATCCCCCAACTACAGTTGGAACGCGAGCAGTTACTGTTTTCTGCTGAATTATCCACCTCTCAGCGAAGGCCTTTCAGGTAGCAGCTATCCGTGTGCCTAAGTATTGTTGCCTGAATGGGAATATGGATAACTAGATAACATTCCTGGGAGGGCCCCCTCGGAGGCAACGCATGCGGGGGCGAGCAATGGTAATTTGATGGATCCATTAGATCCGTTTGGCTATTGTAAATAGCGGCTGTTGATTCATATAGCGAATTTCCCGGCGATCGCGCAACCGTGCAATTCTTCGTACAGAAGAGCTTGAAACGAGCTCTGTTTGGATCAGACCTCATACGGAATGCTTATCGTGAGTATTCTTGGAAAAAAGCTGGGAGATTTGAAGTACTGAAAATTTTCATCGCTGATCTCTACTCACGGGTGTGTAACTTTTTCACTTCGGTGGAATAAGCTAGTTTCCATTTTTAATGTACTTTCCGAACGTAGTGATGTCCAAGTCGAGGTTCTCCATCGGAGATGGCGAGTTATCCACAATAGCGTCCGGTTGGTTCAAACCAAATCCGGTTACAATTAACGCCACGCTTTCGTCTTTATCGACGGTCCTTGCGGAGAGTAGCTTCCTGAGGGCTGCGAGTGGCGTGGCAGAAGACGGCTCCGCATAAATTCCTTCGATTCCCGAAAGCTCCTTTGTGGCCGAGATTATTTCCTCTTCGGAGACAGAAACTGCGAGGCCACTCGTCTCCCTGATCGAAACGAGCGCGATGTCCCCATCCGGTGCCCAGTCATCCAAGATGCTGTGAGCGATCGTCTTCGGATTCTTTATCTTGGGAATGTTCTTCGGATCCAGTTTTCTTTCAAAAGCCTCGACTACCGGCGCGCACCCTGAGGCCTGAACTCCGATCAGTCTGGGATATTTCTCAATCAACCCCAGCGCCTTCAACTCCTTCAGCCCCTTGAAGTACGCCGAGAGGTTGCCGCCGCCTCCTACCGGCACTATTATCCAGTCGGGAAGCTTCCCTTCGGTCTGCTCGTAGATCTCAAAGACCGCTGTTTTTGCACCCTCCTTCACGTACGGGTTGTATCGAGAGGCAGCCGAGCAATTCTGGAGATGGTACCGATCGCAAACTTTGGCCGTGAATTCCAGTACGTCGCCGGTGCTTGCTTTCGTGAGGAACACGGTGGCCCCGTACGCGAGGAGCTTGGCGAGTTTTGCTCTTGAGATTCCCTGAAATGCAAGAATGTATGATTCAATTCCGGCTTTTGCAGCGTATGCGGCCACGGAGGAGCCGGCGTTGCCCGCGGTTGCTGCGAGGACCTTGCCGTATCCGTCTTCGATTGCCTTGGATATGGCGACGGCGGATTTCCTGTCCTTGAAGCTGCACGTCGGATTACGAGATTCGTCCTTGACAAAAAGATCTCGCATGCCGAGGATCGAGCCGATTTTCTGAATCCTGTGATAGGGAGAAGCACCCTCACCGAGGGAGACACAGTTGGCCGAAGAATTGAGCGGCAAGATCGGTGAAAATCTCCAGATTCCTCCCCCTTCCTTCACGACTGGGAGAGCCCCATGGAATCTCTCTTGGATTTTGTTGTAATCATAAACGACTTCTAGGGATCCTGCGCAATTCGGGCACGCACTAGTCGCCGAATCTTTCGGAACTAAGCTGCCACACCAAACACACGTCAGTGAAATCCCATCAAACTCAATACTCAAGATCGAAGGCGCTTCCAAGAAAATGTCAGCTTTCACAGCTGAGATAAAGTGAATGGACTCAGCACGAAATTTTCTACCTACTGCGAGGAGGAAAAAATCGTTAAAGGAGAGAACATAATGATGTAATCTGCATTTCTGGGCCTGTCACCAAAACTCTTATTGAGTTAGGCTTTCGCCGGCAAGGAAAAGATGTCAGAATTGGCCTCAGACGATGAAATCCTCGCCGAGCTGAAGAAAATTAGTGCCTTGCTGGAACCGAAACCCACACCTCCCCCGCCCAAAGGAATGAAAAACGAGTTTATCGCTTTCATCTCTACGTACAAGGTAATGGGGCTTGCCGTGGCCTTCATTCTCGGGTTGTATCTGGGGGGAGTGGTAATGTCGCTTGTCAAAGATATAATCATGCCCGTCATCGGCCTCGCGTTTCCTGGACTGGGCAATCTTGCGACGTATGCCTATACCGTGAACAAACAGATGTTTGGCTTCGGCGACCTTCTTGTGGCGATAATTACTTTCATCATTGTTGCCCTAATTATCTTTCTCATCGTAAAACTGACTGCTAGGATAGGCATTCAATAAAAGATAAAACTGTGAGGGAGTTTTGCATCTGTGTCTGCGAAGGCTAGCGGCAGTTCCGCAGAATAGATATCGATGCAGCGAAGACTTTTGCTCACCGGTAGCGAGACATGTGAGTCCATTTCAGAAATTTATTTAGAATGCATCCGCAACCGCGGCGACCACACACAGTCGGAGGGTCTTGATTGGTGAGACGATCACCTGATCTTCTTTTCCCCTTTTGAATTTGCCCTCTAATAGGAAGAAATGACCATGTTTATCAAAGATGCAGGTCGATCATGGTCGGAAAAGAATCCGTCGTCTGGATTCCTGACTACTTTTCTCGAAAGTACTCTTTCATCGGCTCCCAGTACGAAGAGTGCCATCCTTCCTCGTAGCTCTTTACCTGCGATGCGGGCACCTTTGACTGACTCATGGAAAGTTCTGTGGTATCTCCCTTCTTCTTGAGCGTAATCTTGAGAATGGATGAACCGTAGCCTTCGGGAAACTCAGTGGTCCGCCACTCCTGCTCGATCTTCTTTCCCCTTACGAGCGAGATGTTCTTTCCTGATATGTATCCATCCCAGGCGGTAAAGTTTGTCCCGACTCTTCCCCTAATGCTCGCAGGTGAGCCTGTGAACTTGCTGTGTTCCTTCGATGACAAGAAAGCTTTGTACACTCTTTCTGGTGTGGAATTGGGAATCAAAATCTTCTGCCTAATTACTCCTGTCTTCAGCTTGTTCCTCTGGTTCTTCTTCCCAGACAAATGAATGTTCAGTACGGTCGGAGAAATTCGATTCCTGTTAAAAATGCTCTGCTCTCCCGACAGCTTCTGCCGAACGTCCCTTATTGTCTGGAGGAACTGGAAACGATGGACTCCCAAGAAGCAATTGAACAGAAAATCCTCCGCAACATTGTGTTCTTTTCCGGGATGGACCTTATTCTATAAAGAGAATTTGAAAGGACACTCAAAATACCGCATCTGATCCCAGATAGTGAATGAAATCGATCACCTCCGAGATGATCGTGTCTTCTTTTAGCTGGCGGAATTGCCCAAGGAAAAATCCTAGCCAGAGCGCGGTAATCTCTCTATCTCGTAAACACACTCAATATTTTCTCTCTCGTCCTAATTGGCAACAACCGGAACAGGCCTGCTCTCCGTTTTCGATCTTGGTCTAAAGGCATAATCCACGATCACGTTTACAAAAAGGAAGAAGGCACATAGTCCGAGAAAAGCAGCGAGCACGCTGGTGTCAGTCGTCCGCAGGCCCAACCAGCTAAAAAGGAAAAAGGCCTGCGAAGAATAAAAGTGGGGATAGACCAAGAGCAGCAGGCCGACTATGCTATCGAGTATGCCCAAAAAGAGCTGGGATCCCAGATATCCAAGTTCGTAGACGACGTATATCAGGTACGAGACGACAATCCCCACCGATCCAAACACTGCGACAGAGGGACTGAGCAGGTATATGGTGGAACCCGCGACAAAGCAACTCACTCCAACGATCAGAGGCAACGTATCGTTTCTCCTCAAAGTGGAGATACCGTGCCCTCGTAGCCAGATTGCCGAAAGCGAAATTATTCCGAGACTTATCAGAACGAGGAAGTCCGTAATATCAATCAAAAAGTTCTCGTTTCCCAGTGCAAGGATCAATATAGCACCCAGTGTGAAACCGTACGAAAGTTTCGAGAGGGAGTGTGGGATGAACCCGTCGTTTGCGAGTGCTTCGAGGTGCCTAGAGGCTGCCAAGAATGCAGGAACGAACGTCGTTATCGTGGCGATGAGAAAGACGGCGGCCGTTATCAGCTCTTGCCACGGGCCGATCGCCAGCTTTGTCACGTAGAGCGCCGGAATGGAAGATTCGTTCAACGCGGTAAAGTTGGGATGCAGGCTGAAGACCGCAACTCCGTATAGTATGTTAATTACAGCGGCGATAAGAACGCTCCCGACCATCGCCATTCCCAGGTACTTGAACTTCGTTACTGTGAATCCTCTTTTGATCCAAGAGACGATGGGTATGGAAGAAAACTCGATGGCGTCATGTTCAAGAGCTTGGATCTCCTGAAACCCGAAGAAGAGCAGGTAAAGGTATCCCGTATTGACGATCAGTGCCAGAGGCCAATCCCCGCCAGCTGCTCCCGTGTGGAAGATTCCCGTGAGATTCCAGGATCCGGCGTCACCCAACAGAACGCTTTGATAAAATAGAAGCACCACCATTATCGATGTTAGGACGATCTGGATGTAGCCGATCATCTTGAGAAATTTCACTTCAAACAGTGCGTTCAAAACAGTCCATGCCAGAAAGACGCCTGTAATTAAATACACGATAGTGGTGGATTCTGGTCCAGTTATTCCAATATTTGCAAGGATGCCGGGCATCAGTTCAAAATCGAAGACGATGAACACGATCTTGGAGTACGCCGCAAGCGCTGTGTTCGCGACCCACATGGACAGGCGTGATATGAAGTAACGAACGCTACGGCCACCAGTTGCCGCCTTCGTAAAGGAGGGCCCTCCCACAGAGTCAAGGCCGAGCCTCGCCGATTCGGAGTACATGTCCGAATAGACCTTGGCCATTAATATCGACAGGACCGTCGCGATCACGAGAGATCCTAGCGAGACAAATTCGTACTGGACAATGTTCAACGGTATGAGGATAAAAAGGGGAGAGCCCAGCGTGGCACCGAGGCCTACCGCGAGCATGGCGGAGAATCCGTAGGTGGGACGTCCCACGGAAGCTTTCCAAGGACGGTGGAACTTTACACGTAGTGAGCTTGGAAGGGACGCAACCAAGGCTACGCTCGAAAGAATGATGGCAACCACTCCAGAAATTAGAACGATGTCAACGAATCTGAAGCTTCCTTGGCTCAGGTACGAGTACTCGTTAATTACATAATTCACGGCAATAAAGGCCGCAACGGCGCCAATGGCCACTGTGACGTACTTGAAGAAGAGTACCCCGCTTCGGACCGAAGTAGCTGCGGCACGCATCTTTGGTTCCTCCAGTCGGCGACTTGTTTAATCGCTGACCGTTTTAACTACTAACTCCAACAGAATGGCGCTCGATTGCTTTGAGACTCGACGCGGCATTTCGTAGATTGTAAAAGGCTCCTATAAGGAGGATAACTGCAACGACAAATTCAGCCGCGGGGATGACAGGATTTGAGAGCGACGGAACGGAAATCGCACTAATAATCGAATCAAAATACGCCTCTAGCTGGGTAGGAGAGCTGAGGCCCACAATCGACGGTGCCAGCAGCGCAAGACCCATGACCGCAAAGATAGAGGCGAGCACCATCTCGGAAAGAGCCATCAGTAATGAAGATTTGCCGCCTTCGGTTTTTTTCGACGTATTGATCATCGAAACGAAAGCTGAGATCTGCTCATCATGAGATGAAACAACTTTCTCTCTCACGACTGCTTGAAGCGCCGCGTCCGATCCGCTAAGCAACATGAGGGCTTTGATGTCTAGCAGGAGGCGGCTCAGCACTTCGTCTGTGGAACTAGTTCTGCTTGCCATTCCTTCCCAAAGGCGGGAAGGGCGCAAATATCCATTTCGTATTCAAAACACCCGGTAGAGTTCGCTGTCCTCTGCCGGGAATCGGATGAAACGAGCACCGATTTTATACGAAACTGAAAGTGTTAGAGCGCATAGTTGAGATCCTTCAATTTCGCGATGAGGATCTCTGCAGACTCTCCCGGGGTTCCAAGCTCCGTCTCAATTATAATGTCTGGTGACTCCGGAGGCTCGTAGGGATCCTGGATTCCCGTCATATTATTGATCTCGCCCTTTCTCGCCTTGGCATAGAGACCCTTTGGATCTCTCTTTTCGCACGTTGCGAGGGACGCCTTGATGTAGACTTCGAGAAACCGATCCTTCCCAATGAGCTCACGTGCGCTTTCTCTTGAAACTTTGTACGGAGAAATTAGAGCAACTATTGAGATAACACCGTTTCTGGATAGTACCTTCGCCAAGTAAGAGACACGACGCGCGTGTTCTTCCCGGTGCTCCCTCGACAGCCCAAGATCTCTGGATAGCCCTTTTCGAATCTCATCTCCGTCCAGTATTTCTACAAACCGCCCGTAATCCTCCTCGAACCGCTGCTTCAATATGCCGGCAAGAGTAGATTTGCCAGAGCCGGGGAGCCCGGTCATCCAGATTGTGAAGCCCTGCGGCTTTTGGAATTTTCTGGAGTGCTCACTTACTGCAACGTTCGTGGTCATGCTTCCGATAACACCTCCGGAAGTATTCGTCCGTCCATCGTCCCATCGTCCCGGGCAGTCCCGAACATTTTGAGGATGGTCGGCGCCATATCCTCCACTTTCGCGCCCTTCAGAATCTTCGAGTTCATGTTCTTTTTTGGATTGTACATAAGGAAGATACCCGTCATGGAATGCACAGAGTCATCCGGCCCCGTGTCATTCTCGAAAAGGTAAAGAGAGTCATGCCCCACTGTCCCCGCAGACCTCCAGTTGAGGTCATCAAAGTATACCATTAGGTCCGGCTTGTCGCCGATGGCAGTTCCATAGAGCTTATCCGGCTCGAACACAGCGTTCTTCATCTGTCGGCCATTGTGGTCTTTGATCGCCATTATCTTTGAGGAAAGCGACCGCTTTTCGTTCTCCAGATCCTTGCGCTCGATTATCCCGTTGGGCTCCCGACCTTTGACGTTGAAGAAAATTCTTGCATAGTACCCGCCCCAGCCCCAGGCTTTTGTCTTGGTCCAGTCGATCTCGGACTTGTCAATATCGGTCATCTTGGTGGGTTTTGTCTTGAAGGTAATGTACCCCTGTTGCTCCAACCACTCGTTCACGCAGAAAGCCCCGATCATCCCTTTGGAACCGTGGTCTGAGACTATGAAGGTGACCGTATCATCTCCGAACAGCTCAACTAGTCTGCCGATTCTCCCGTCAACCATCTTGTAGTACTCTTCGTCAAGGTGTTCGTACTGATTACCCTTCACGTACTTTGGGTGTTTTGGATCGAAGAACTTCCAGAAAGCGTGGTGGAGTCGATCAAAACCTATTTCGTGCATGATGAAAAATTCCCAAGGTTTTGTCTTTGCGAGATATTCGGCAATGTCGAACCGTTTCTCCGTCATTTCAAACAGCTCGTTTTTAATCGCCTCGCGATCTTCCGTACGGAAGGTCACGTCGAAGATGTACTTGCCGCCAACGGTGGAAAGAATTTCTTCCTTTAGTTCCGGCGGGTTCGTAAACTGTTTGTCCTGCCCCGGAGTTATGAAACACGAGACAATGTCCACATCCGCGATCTGCTTTGGCGGATACCCCGGTGGGACTCCCAAGACAATTGACGACTTGCCTTGTTTTGAAAGTATCTGCCAAACTGTTTCCTCTTTGACAGTAGTAGAATTCACGATGTACCCGTCGCTGTAGGAAAATCCTCTCCTGTGTCTGAAGCCGTAGATTCCGAGCTTCCCCGGGCTCTTCCCGGTCATCATCACCATCCAAGCGGGAACCGTAATTGGTGGATGACAGGTTTCAAGATCGCCGTGCATCCCTCTCTCGTACATGCGTTTTATGTTCGGAAGCTTGTCCAAGAGTTTGTCGAAAATCATCTCTGGCGGAACCGAATCCAACCCGATTATCGCAACTCGCGTTCTCTCTTTGCTCATGATGCCAATGTCCTCGGTTTGGAGACTATTCTACGAAGGGAGTTTTCGACCTAAGGATGACTTGCGATACCTCGGGGCGCATGAACTCTTTAGGCGGTGTTTCACCGGAAAGGAACATGTTTCTCAGCTTGGTTCCGCTGAAGGTCAGTCTGTCAGATTCTGAATGCGGACAGATCTTCTCATTTGCGATTCCGGCACACTTGTTGCAATAAAAGAACTCTCTGAAAAATACCGCTTGAATTCCCAGGTCAGGAAACTCCTTGAAAATCTCGTGAGCCTCATAAGGACCGTAGTAATTGCCGACCCCAGCGTGATCCCTTCCGATCGCAATGTGAGTGCAGCCGAAATTCTTCCTCATTATTGCGTGCATGATCGCTTCCTTCGGACCGGCGTACTGCATTTCGTAATGGAGTACACTGAGTACGACGGAATTCTTGGGGTAGTAGTTCTTTACGAGCGCCTGATACGTCTCTAGGATCACCTCGTCTGTGAAATCCCCTTTCTTCTTTTTCCCGAGCACCGGGTTTATGAAAATCCCGTCTGCAAATGCCAGCCCCGTTTTTTGAACGTACTCGTGCCCGATATGGGGTGCGTTTCGAGTCTGAAACGCAATGATATCCTTCCAGCCCTTTTCCTTGAAGAGGACCCTTGTCTCCTTCGGACTGAGCGTGTAGTTCTCGAAGGGCCCCTTGTCAAATTTTAGGACGGACTTAAGTTTCCCTCCTATCGCGCGATCTGATGCAGCTTGCGTCTTTGCGACGCCGGGGTGAGCTTCGTCTTCAGTCCCAAAAACTTTCTTGACATGCTCTTTTTTGGAAATCGTAAAAAGCTCCTCGAACGTCAGGAGGCCGACAGCATTATCAAAGTCATCAACTAGGGTGATTTCGTCGTGGCCTCCGGCGTTGAAATCCTCTGGCACATGGAGCAAAACCGGTATAGTCCAAGGTGTGTCATCGGACAGTCGCATGTTTTCAATGACATTTTCGTAATCCGACCTGCCCATGAAGCCAGTCAGAGGGCTCAGGATCCCGGTCGAAATATTGAACATCTGAACGATGGTCTCGTGAGACACATGTACGATCGAATTTTCAGCAAGCTCTTTCGATTTTTCCTTGGAATCGACGAAGGTGCTGACTGAGACCAGTCTTCCACCATGAGGAGCCAGCGACATGCAATCGCCCACCTCTCTTACTTCACAAATAGCCCAGAGCTTTGAGTCTGGCCTTGATCTCTTCCACGTCAGTACTCGTAAATGGTTCGGGAACATCCTTTGTCTCGTGCATTGCAACGACCTCCCTGAGAACGTAGGTCACGTAATCCGAGACAGATTTGAATCCACTTTTCTTAATTATCATTTTTTCAATTCTATCATGCAAAGTCACAGGAATTGAAACCGTAGTGTACTTGGATTGAGTAGTAGTTTGGGGCAATCTAAGATCACAAAGCTATCTTATGATTATATATAATTAATGCAATTTCCACTATCGCTTTTCGATGCATATCTTCGCCTAAAATGCGAAACTCAAAGGTAATACTTCAGACTAGGAAAAAAGCTGCGACAGATCCTTTCAAAGCTTCCGGACTTTTTCTGCCCGAATTGAATGCATGTCGCTAACGGCAGGAAGCAACAACGTACAAGTGACTATTTCAGATGGACTCTGCATGTAATCCGTAAAAAAATTCCTTTTTTTGCGGCAATTTCTAAATACCCGTCGAATTGAAATCTGAATGCATGCAGTCATTATTACATTTCCGATTTTTCAGCACCATGATCTTGGCGATCAAAATGCGCTTGATCAACCCGTACCAGTGGGGATTGAATGTACAATGAGCGATCAATACCGGCGAAAACTCTCCACGAGGATCACCATGGTGATCGACAGGCTTTACGGGCTTGTAAAAGAGGAATTCGATCAAATCTCGGATCACGTCGACATAGTGGAGATAGGGTGGGGCCTTCCGCTCGTCTGGAAGGAAGAAGCACTCGCAGCGCGGATTAAGTACTATCGAAAAAATGGAATCAGGGTTTCGACCTCAGGGACTCTTTTGGAACACGCGATCTTTCACAACACTCTCGATCCTACTTTGAAAAAGGTTCACAAGTTG
>JASHPQ010000208.1 GCA_030037995.1 Nitrososphaerales archaeon
TAGAAACCACCGACGATGTCGAAGTAACCGTCGAAGAAATACTGGACGTGGAAGTTGTGGTACTCCGCGTCGCAAGAATGGTAGCCACACCAGCGATAACTATGATGACAATAACGATGACCACGATTAATATTGTAGAAATGCCTCGACGGCTTTTCATACCTACAAGCCCGCTGGTTGTCTAATATTTAACCGTATTTTCGTTATTCTAGGCCGAAAGAAAGCAAAAGCTCAAGAAAACTCGGAAGGCAATGTTTTTTCATTAAGACAAAATCTGTCCTTTATCTCTTGTAATGCCTAATTCCTGTGAATAAGCCGCCCGCTAAAAGATATATTCTCACGCTTCGCACTCCTGACGTGGATGGCCGCACCTTGGATATTGAACTGGATAAGATCGAACACAATCCATTCGCCACCAGAGAAATCGAAGATCTAGAGATTTTGGCCGGATCGATGAAAGATTCAGGTCTGTTATCCCCTATCTGTGTAAGACGAAAACATGATTCTTCTGAAAAATTCGAGCTCGTATTCGGCCATCGAAGGTTTCTCGCCGCCAAGAAATTAGGATGGAAATCAATTAGAGCAGAGGTCATCAGTGCCTCAAACGAGGAGATGATTATATTTTCACTCGCGGAAAACATCAACCGCAGCGATTTCAAGGATTACGAAAAGGCCAAGCTCCTGCAGAAAATGCGCGACGATTACGGCTGGACTGTCCGTCGGACTGCTGAGGCCTTGGGAAAGTCATCCTCGTTTGTATCGCAGCATCTTGAGATGTTGAATATCTTCGGAGATCCCCCCGAGGTTGAATCTCAACCACAGCTCGTCAAGTTGCTTTCTTCTCTTAGCGAACGACATGCAAGAATTCTCCTGCACTTACAAGATCTTCAAGAGAGGATACAGGTTGCAAAGTTGATTGTTCTGTGCAATCTCGGCGTGCGCGAAACCCAGAGATATGTTGACCGTATGATTTTGTCCAAGAACCATGGGAGAAGAAAGCCGCGAAACGCAAGACTTCAAGAAATTCAGAACCTTGTGATAAAGGACATCCAGTCTTACGAAAACAAGTCAATCGCTTCACTTGTCAGCACACGGCATGATAGATTCACCCTATTCGATGATTCTTCTCCAATAGGGCAGCGACTTGACTACACGCATGCGATAGACAAGCACGTGAGATTTATGGCAAAAATTGCAAATCTCAGATACGACTTAGACAGCATGAACATTGAATCTTTTACAAACACTGCCGTCGTGACATTTTTCACACATTATGACGCAATGCTGTCCGGCTTACCCATGCACCGAGTGTCTCGTGTTACTGTCGTTGCAGTAAAGGAGAGAGGGAGCTGGAAGATCGTTCATGAGCACTGGTCTCCGATTCCAATCGGGCAGACCGAGACTTTAGACCCCGGATCAAGAAAGTTGCAACAATGGCTCACCCACGCTAGTTCACCCGGGTGAAGCTTTCCTTCCAAAATGACAATGTACGGACTCGTTCAAGTACTCTATTTTCCAAGATTAGGTGATTCCTTTACGTGTCGGTCAGAAGCTGCGACATCCTTATGAAAAGAACACGAAATCCGAGGCTTTTACCGGGGTCTCAATAATGTCAAGGAATAACGCAAAGTATGAGGTTGTAATAACTGACAGCGACTTCGAGGATGGGAGTGTTGAACAGGACATCCTATCAGGAGTTGGTGCCGTGGTAAAGAAACATCAAACTTTCGAAGCTGAAGAAATCAAAAGGGTAACAAAGATGGCAGACGCGATAATCACCGAACTAGCCTCAGTATCGCGGGATGTCATTTCGAACCTAGATAAGACAAGAGTAATCGTCACTTACGGAATAGGATATGACAACGTTGACGTAAATGCAGCTACGGAAAGGGGC
This sequence comes from Nitrososphaerales archaeon, assembly GCA_030037995.1. Classification (GTDB taxonomy): domain Archaea; phylum Thermoproteota; class Nitrososphaeria; order Nitrososphaerales; family CADDZS01; genus DATLTL01. The sequence goes on from JASHPQ010000208.1 coordinate 1,895, forward strand.
ATTCTTGTTTGCAACAATCCGGATTTCATGACATACGAGGTTTCCGAACACGCACTCGCCTTGATTCTGTCCTTGGTCAGAAGGCTTCCCATATCCGACCGGCTCACACGAGAAGGGGAGTGGAGCAAACAGGGCTCAATGATTTGGGTCAAGCTCATGCCGCTTTCGTTTATGGATGAAAAGAAAGCAGGCGTCGTCGGTTTGGGTCGGATCGGAAAGCAAGTCGCAGCTTTCTTGCAGGCTTTTCACACCAAGGTGATGGCGTTCGATCCCTACATTTCTGAAGAAACGGCAAACAAGTTGGGAATCGAAATGGTTGACCTTCATACACTCATGAAAGAATCCGACATTATCTCAGTTAACACACTGCTTACAAATGAAACATTCCATCTGATCGGGCCCAAGGAAATATCTTTGATGAAACGTACGGCTATTATTGTGAATACTTCGAGAGGAAAGATCATCGATCAAAATGCACTGGTTGAAGCGTTGACATCAAAGAAAATCGCAGCAGCGGGGCTAGACGTTTTTGAAAAAGAACCACTGGATGCGAATGATCCGCTGCTTAACATGGATAATGTCATTCTCACGCCTCATGTCGCCGGATATTCCGAGAAGTCTATCAACGCATGGAGGATCTTGGCTGCCGAAGAAGTAGCGAGGGTTCTCGGCGGCCATCAGCCCAAGCACCCGATAAATTCCGAAGCTTTGAGTAAAAGACAGTCGTAGTTACGGAATTTCTCGGTCTGGTAACTCCCCTAAAGATGCCTTAAAACGACGACAAAGATCGTCCCAAATTCTCTGGTCAGTGCCTAGCTCCGAATTGCTAACTATAAAGAAAATTGAACCCCTGATTGTGAGCAATTCGGCTCATTCAGAACATCAGGTTCTTGTCCGCGTCGAGACAAGTGAAGGTCTTGATGGTTGGGGCGAGTGCTGCACGGGATGCGAGTATGGAGAGGCTGCGCTTGCGACCAAAGATCTAATCGAAAGAGGCTTCTCCCCGCGAATCGTTGGAGAGGATCCCCTAAACTATCGAAAGATCTGGGACAAGCTCTACTCTGCTACCGAGTGGTACGGCCGCAGGGGTCTAGCGATCTTCGCGATCAGTGGAATTGATACGGCTCTCGTGGACATTGCCGGCAAGACGCTCGGCGTGCCTGCCTGCAAGATCCTTGGTGGATGTTTTCGAAATGAAGCGTCTCTTTACGTGAGCCTCTTTTTCGATATGGATAATCCGGAGAAGACGGCGAAGAGCGCTCTCCAGTATCTTGAGCATGGTTACACGGGCGCGAAACTGGGCTGGGGGTATTCCCGCTCCAACTCATTTGGAATGAATCCTGTCAGGGACGAGGAGGCTGTCGAGATTACGCGCGACATCTTTGGTCCGTCCAATCAACTAATGATCGATGTCGGCAGGTACGTCAACTGGACCGTATCACATGCAATTGAAATGACAGGCAGACTCGAAAAGTACAAGCTCTCCTGGATTGAGGAACCACTACCACCTGATGATCTTGAAGGTCTAGCGAGGCTAACCGCAACCTCAAAGATTCCAATCGCCGTCGGCGAGAACTATCAAACCCTTTACGAATTTCAGGATATTCTGTCTCGTAACGCCGGCGACGTTATGCAGCCCGATGCGAGCAAGGCGGGAGGAATATCCGAGTCAAAACGAATAGTGGACGCCATTTCCAGCCGTAACAAGATGTGGGTAGCGCATAACTGGAGCACAGCGATCAACGTTGCCGCGGCTCTTCACCTGGTGGCCTCATCTCCAAGCGGATCCTTGATGGAATTCAAGGAGGATGGAAATCCACTAGTCAATGAGCTGACGAAGGAGAAATTCGAAATCAAAGATGGGAAAATGGTACTGAACATGAAGCCCGGTCTGGGGATCGAGATCGATGAGAACATTCTGGAGAAATACAGAGTCGAAGATTAAATGGGAATCCGAAGTTCAATTGACTTCTAATGCATCACGAGTCCGCCACTTATCGCTACATTCTCTCCAGTGATGTAATCCGCCTCTTTGGAAGCCAGAAAGAGAACCATGTTCGCTATATCGTCCGGCTCCCCCACTCTTCCCCAAGGGATCTTTTTCAAGTACCCTTCTATGACGTCCTTTGAGACCTTTTCGAAGAATCTAGTTCTAACTATGCCAGGAGAGACGCAATTTACGTTGATCCTGTATTGTGCCAACTCCCGGGCTAGGGCCTTTGTGAAAGCTATTACTCCAGCTTTCGTTGCGGCGTAAACGGAATACAGGTCGCCGCCGTCCGCAGAGTCTCCCATGCCCGTAATTGACGAGATGTTGACGATCTTTCCCATTCTTTGTGATATCATTTGGGGAAGTACAAGTTTAGAGCAGTTCAATACCGTGATCAGGTTTTCGTTGATTGTGTCTCTCCAAGCGGTTTCCCCGAGTTCTGTAAAAGACTTGTTGCTGTACGGAGCGCTCCCCCCGACATTGTTCACGAGAATGTCCAAACTGGCAAACCTCTTCGTCGCGCTCCCAATCAATGAACCAGCAAACTCGTAATTGGACACATCCCCCATCATAGTTACGAGCTTCGAAGTGTCGATTCCCATCCTCTTCGCTTCTTCAATAATTGAATTCAGTCTGTCCTCGTGCCTGTCAGCGCCAACCACACTTGCACCAGCTTGCAAAAATTTGAGTGCGATCCCTCTGCCGATACCGCTCCCTATTCCGGAAACAACTGAAACCTTCCCGTCCAGACGGATTTCCATTATGAAGATTCAAGCAATCCGTGTTTCTATAAAAGAGCTGATATGGAAATCTGATTGTGAAAAATATTCATGGCAGATAGTTGTTTTTCCAATAAATCTGCGAGAACAATCATTACCAAATTCGCCAAAGAGATTTAAGAAGCCAACTAAATTGAGGCTGCAATTATGCTAGTAACAGAAGCGATTACGGAAATCTTGAGGCGCGAGGGCACACAATTTGTTGCAACCTTCCCTACGAATCCTCTCTTGGAGGCAATTGCAGCGGCCGGAATAAAACCGGTAGTATGCAGACAGGAGCGAGTTGGAGTAGGGATCGCTGATGGATTCACTCGCGTTAGCAATGGTGACCGTATTGGGGTTTTCACGATGCAGTATGGACCCGGGGCGGAGAATACTTTCGCAGGAATTGCGGCCGCGTACTCTGATTCAACCCCGATTCTATTGCTACCCACGGGACACTCAAGAGGCAGATCTCAAGTATATCCGATCTTTCCCTCCACTCGTGTTTTCGCTCAGGTAACAAAATCAGTTGAACAGATCTACCTACCTGATCAGGTTTCTGATATAATGAGGAGGGCTTTTAGTCAATTGAAGATGGGCCGTCTCGGCCCCGTCATGGTCGAAATTCCCACAGATTTGGCGGAAGAGGAGCTCAAGAACCCAATAGTGTACGAACCTGTTAGGGCGGTACGCTCGGCAGGAAATGCCGAAGACGTGGCAAATGCCGTGAAAGCCCTCGCAAATGCAACCAATCCTGTAATAATGGCGGGGCAGGGCGTTCTGTACGCAAAGACGACGAATGAGCTAATTCAGCTTGCCGAACTGCTTCAGATACCCGTTATGACAACTCTCGAAGGAAAAAGCGCGTTCCCGGAAGATCATCCTCTTTCGCTTGGTTGCGGTGCAGTAACAACCACTGGACCAGTGGTTCACTTTCTCAAGGATGCGGATCTCGTTCTAGCTGTCGGAACGAGTCTTACCAGGCATCCGGTCGATCTTCCACTACCTCCCGGGAAGAAGATAATTCACGTGACAAATGATACCAGAGATATCAACAAAGATTACCAGACAGACTATCCA
>JASHPQ010000209.1 GCA_030037995.1 Nitrososphaerales archaeon
CTTGCTCTCCCGAGAGTTTTGTTCGAAGATATCTTCGCCATCAAAGAAAATATGTCCGGAGGTGGGCTCGATGAGCTTCACAATAGATCGAGCGATCGTCGTCTTCCCGCTCCCGCTCTCCCCCACGATCCCGATTGCCTCGCCTTTCGTTATCTTCATGGAGATCTTGTCGACTGCGCTTATCCTGGATCGCTTGATCAACCCGGCTGGAGAGGAAAACTCCACCACCAGATCTGAAATATCCAAGATGGGGACGGCACTCATCGGGAAACATTCTCTCTATTGCTCTAAAAGGAAGCAGGACGCCACGGCTTCGCCTTGGTTCACCGAAACGAGGTTCGGCTCCTCCCGAGTGCAACGATCGAACGCGTAGGGGCACCGAGGATGGAAGCGACACCCCTGGGGGAGGAAGGCAAGGTTCGGCGGCATTCCTCCGATCGCCTTCACCTCCGGCATGGGCCCCCTTACGGGAAGGATTGCGGAAAAGAGGGCTTTGGTGTACGGGTGACTGGGCCGCGCGAAAATCGTCTGCGTCTTTCCCGCTTCTGCAATCTTTCCCGCATACATGACGATCACCCTGTCGGAAAGTTCCCCTAAGATCGAGAGGTCGTGCGTGATAAAGACAAACGATACTCTCAGCTGCTTTTTCAATCTGCGGAGGAGGTTCAATATCTGCCTTTGAGTAACGACATCCAGGGCTGTCGTGGGCTCGTCCAGGATGACGATCTTCGGGTTGAGGGAGAGGGCCATCGCGATCGCGGCGCGCTGCCTCATGCCGCCGCTGAACTCGTGGGGATAGTTTTTTGATCTTGCTCGGTCGATCCCCACGCTTTCGAGAAGATCGCCGGCTCTTGACCATGCCTCCCCCTTCTGCAGTTTCTCGTGGATGCGGATCGCCTCAACTATCTGCGCGCCGATGGTGATCACGGGATCGAACGCGTTCATGGAGCTCTGCGGTACCAGCGCGACGTCCTTCCACCTGTACTCCCTCAAGCGCTCGTCCTCCATGGAGAGGACTTCCTCATCTTTGTACCGTACACTGCCAGTAATCCTTGCGGAGTTTGGAAGAATTCTCAGCAGGGAAAGTGCAGCCGTTGTCTTGCCGCATCCGGATTCGCCGGCAAGTCCCACCACCTCTCCTTCCATAAGATCGAACGAAATCTGATCTACAGCTTTGACGTACCCCTGCGGAGCGGCGTACTCTATGCTCAGATCGGTTACTGTGAGGACGGAGGAACTCACGTTCTCGCCCTCAGCCTGGGGTTAAAGACATTCTCGATGCTCAGGCTCACGAGTACTGCTCCTAGCCCCACCAACGCTATACAGAGACCCGGTGCGAGAATCCACCACCATGCGACGGTGCGGCTCCCGAAGAGCGCGTAAGCCTGCGCCCAATAGAGCATGGTGCCCCAACTAACGATGCTGGGGTTTCCCAAGCCTAAGAAATCCAGTCCCGCCTCTCCCACGACCGCAGTCGTGATCATGAGTACCACATTAGCAGCGATTAAGGTAAGCAGATTGGGAATTATCACTCGGAAGATTATCCTAAAGTTGCCTGATCCGATCACCCTGGAAGCGTCGGTAAACGGCCGCTCACGAAGGGAGAGCGTCTGGGAGCGAATGAGCCTCGCGACGAGCGGCCACGAAGTAAGGGTGAGCACGATTATGATCGAATTTTCGCTCGGCCCCAGGTACGCCGCGAGTATGATCATCAGCGGGAGCTGCGGGAGAACCAGCATGACATCGGTAAAGCGCATCAGCCCCTGATCCGTGGCTCCCCTGAAGTACCCCGAAAGGACCCCCACCAATGTCCCGATAAATGTAGCAGAAAGAGCTACTACCAGCCCCACTATTAGACTGACTCTCGCCCCGTACATGATCTGACTCAATATGTCCTGCCCCAAGTTGTCGGTGCCTAGCCAGTGCTGCCAGCTGGGAGGAGCGTAAGTATCAGTCGTCTGCACATCGGGTGGATAGCGCGCAAGGAACGGCGCGAAAATCGCGAGTATCACAAACGCCCCAATAATTCCCAAGCCCAACATAGCTCTCCTTTCGCGTCTTATCTTTTTCAGAGAGCGAAGGAGGATGTTCGAAGCCAAATAACTCCCACTTCACTTGATCCGCGGATCTATCGAGACGTAAAGAAGGTCCGCGATCAAGTTAGCGAGAATGACCGTGACCGAGAGGATGAAGAACAGCCCCTGCAGCAGGGGAAAGTCGTGATACAGCACCGCCTGGTAGGTAAGCCAGCCAACCCCCTGATATGAGAACACGACCTCCACGAGGAGTGCTCCGCTGACCACGTAGCCGAGGTTTAACCCGATGAGAGTTATCATGGGAAGCATCGCATTTCTCGCGGCGTGCTTTATGATGATCTGCCAGCGCTTCAAGCCCTTCGCCTCGGACATCATGATATAGTCCTGCGACAGCTCCTCGACTAGGGTGTTGCGCATAATCAGCGAATACCCGGCGAAAGCAGCGAGCGTAAGGGTCGCTGCGGGCAGGAAGGCGTGACTGGCAATGTCTCCGATCTTCTGATACCAGTTTAGCTGCGAAGCGAAGATCGACTGTGTTCCTCCCAAGGGAAACCAGTGCAGGTCAAGGCCGAACACCCAGAGAAGGATGGTGCCGAGCCAAAAGAAGGGCATAGTCCAAAACAGCATTGACACCGAGGTAACTGCAGTATCGGTTTTTGTCCCCGGGCGAGACCCAGTCCAGATACCGACGAGGATCCCGAGCACCGCCGTCGCGACCGTGGAGATCCCCACGAGAAAGAGGGTCCACGGCAAGTACGTCATGATCACGTTCCACACCGGCGTTGGATAATACTTGAAGGACACTCCGAAGTTAGGCGGCCAATGAAAAATACCAATGATGTAAAGGAGGAACTGGTCCCAAACCGGCTTGTTAAGCCCGAAACGCTCCGTTAGGGCCTTAGTCTCGAGTGCCGGTAGGACACGCGGGTTGGCGAAGATCTCCACCGGATTGCCCGGGACCGCCCTCGGTATGAGGAAGTTGAGTACTATGACTGCGAACAGGGCGATTAGGGCGTAGAGGATTCGCCGGGCGACGTACGCCCCGCGAAGCCGCATCTTGCTACCTCTTCCGTCTGGTGGCCATGATCGCTGCAGCGATCACGATTATCACGACGATCACGGCGAGCGCCGCGTAAAGTGTGGTGTTAGACGAGGACGATACCGCTGTCGTGGTGACCACCGACGTCACGGTGGTGCCAACGGAGGCCGTGGTCGTCGCTACAGATGGAGATCCCGTAGAAGTCATCACCACCGTGGTCGTAGCGGGACTAGCGGTCGTAGTAACGGTGGAGGCGCTCTGACTATGCGTCGGAGAGATCTGGTATATGTCGGAGAGTGCCGTCATATTCAAAACAGCACCCGGAAGCTCGAACGAACTGGGCGGCGTCGGCCATCCACCAAAATCTGCCCTGTTAAATCCCCAAATGAAATCCGGATAGAACAGGGGGATCGACGGCAGATAGTTGCCGATTATACCTTCAATCTTCTGCTCGAGCTGGTATCTTTGACTTTGGTTCCCGGAGGCTTCAAGCTGGGCGACCGTCGTATTGTATTCCCGGGAAACAGTGGCGTTAGCAAAGGCGACTCCCTGAGTAGGTCCCGCGGTGGTGTAAAATGAGTAGAAGCTATCGTCTGTCAAAAGCTCGCTGTTGGGGTAGCCGAAATTCTGCTCTTCCAGGTACATGTTGATTCCCTGGTACCAGATGGAAGACATGGAGGTCGTTGCAATGGGGCGAAGTACCGCGTCAATCCCCATTGCATTCAGGTCACGGACGATCAGGGTGCCGGCGAGAACGATCTCCGTCTGCTCACTCGGTACGTACAGCGGGGGCTGGAAAGCCGTGCCATTGGGTAAATTGTAGAATCCGTTCGAGCCCATCTTGAAACCCAAGCTCTGCAGAAGACTCGTCGACATGTTGGGGTTGTAGGCATACGCCGGGACGCTAGAGTTGTACTCCGGCGAGTTGGAGGGCGGGATAAACGCAGAGGTGGCAGGAGAACCGTAGCCGGCTAGCGCATTGGTCACAAGATCGTTCAGGTTAATTCCATATGCCATCGCCTGTCTGAAGGCGGTCATGTTGTAGGGGTAAGTTGTCGAGGGGAACTCTATGTACCAGAGGCCCGTGCCATTGGTCGCGGCGACCTGTATGTTGGGGTTTGAAAGTACTCCCGCTACGTCACTCGGCGCGAGAGGCGCCGCATCGATCGACCCGCCTTCTAGTAACACTGCGAGGCTTGAGCTCGAGGGTACGAGCTGTACGTCAATCTGGCTCAGGTATGGAACCCCCTTAGAGTTTCCTCCCCATGGAGTACCGTAGGTGTTGGGCAGCAGTGTAATCTCGTCATCGCCCTGGTGGAAATTGGAAATGTAGAATGGCCCTGCACCGACGATGGTTCCAAAGTTGGGAGGGGGAGCGGCTGTCTGGTTCAGAAGATGATCCCAGATGTGCTCGGGCGTAAAGTTGGGGGTGTTCTCAGTTCCCGCAATGTCACCGAATAACCCAAACGGCTTGCTAAAGTCAACTTCGACGACTGAGGAGTTGTCGACTTTTATTGCAGAAGTAATATTGCCATTCAACAGCGAAGCATAGCTAGCAAGCGACCCGGCGGCTCCCCATGCATAGGACGTGAACATTGACTGGAACGAAAATGCAAGATCAGTAGCATTGGCTGGAACCCCGTCAGACCAAGTCATACCGGGAGTCACCCTGAAGTACCATATCGTGGCATTGGCATTTGACCAGTAATGGGAAACGGCTACGGGGACGATCCCGGTCGAGGTGGGCACTCCATTGTCTGGGTACATGAGCTGGTTGAAGTACCAGGCCTGGTACGAGTTGGTCTGCAGCTGATTGAAAGTATCAATCGTATTGGGCAGTGCGAGGATCAGCGTACCCCCCTGAGGAGGAGTGCTCTGCGCGAATGCCGGCGCACTGAGCGACGCGACCAGCGTGGACAAGGCAAACAACAAAAGCAAGACTGCTGTTCCGACGGTTACTCTTCGGGAGGTCAAATTAGACCCCAAGCCAAACTGTCGAGTAATAAAGATTAGTCCACATTTTAGAGAGGAATTACCGGTATGCTTCTTGCTCAATGTCGCGTGAGTTGAAAAATTAGGAGTCCTCAGGATTTGATACCGAATCCGAATCAAGTACGCACCAGACGACAAGTCTAGCAGAGTATTGGCGAGTTCGCATCCAGCGGTGGCTCTCTTCTTCGCCAAAGTTAGTACTTTAATCCGGGGATGCTGATGTCTGAAGTGAGCCCACCGTCTACAACAAGTACATGCCCCGACATGTAGATGGATAGCTCTGAGGCGAGAAAGACCGTGCCTCTCGCGATCTCCTCTGGCTGCGCGATGTGTCCGAGCGGGATTCTTTTTTCAACGAGCTTGCGCGAGCTCGCATTCAGCATGCCGGTACCAAAGGGCGTGTCACACCAGCCGGGGGCGATCGCATTTACAGTGATCCCATAGGGAGCGAGCTCCGAGGCCATGCATTTTGTCATGATGATAATCGCCCCTTTTGATGCAGAGTAAGCGAGAATCCCAGGCTCCGCCATCATCCCATCGACGGAGGCTGTGTTGATGATCTTTCCCGAAAGCT
>JASHPQ010000210.1 GCA_030037995.1 Nitrososphaerales archaeon
CTTATCGCCTTTGGCTCATCCTAGTAAACGCATCCTAGAGATGCAGTAAAATCTCGAGCCCAGTTTTGTGGTTTTTAGCCGTCCAGCCTGAAGGCTCTTTCTTCCTTCAGCATCATGTAGACTGCGCACGCCAGCTTTCTTGCTGCCGCGACGATGGCAATCTTCGCTCCTTTTGTTTCCTTGATCCTGTTGTAATGCTTGGTTATGGACGAATTGCAGTTTAGGACGTGGACGTGGATGCACTGGATCATTATCCAGTTGAGCATGCGGTTGCCACTACGATCTGGTTTTGCAAATTGAGTGTCTCCCGATTGATGTGTTCCAGGAGCTAGTTTTGCGTACGAGCAAAGATGCTCCGGGTCCGGAAACCTGTTGATGTCTGCAATCTCGCTTGAAATCAAGAGAGCTCCGTAGTAAGATATTCCGGGCACCGTGATTAGAAGCTTGGCGTACTTGTCTCGGAGAGCCTCTTCCTTAATCTTGGAGTCGAGTTCCTTTATCTTCGCGTCGAGGAACTCGATTGAGTCCAGATAGTCGTCCACCGCTGCGATATGAAGGGATTTTAGATAGTTCTTACCTGTTTGTGTGAAGAGATCTGCCTTACTGTAGTCAATCCATCGCCTGCTGAGCTCTGCGTGAATCTTGTTTTTGAACATCGTCCTTGTGGAGACGAAATAGTGCCTCCTCCTCGCCAGGTCCCTCAGTTCCCTTGTCTCGATGCTCGGGATGTAGCTCTCTGGAATCATGTCCAGCCTCAGTAGATCTGCGAGTGTCCTCGCGTCTACCTTATCATTTTTCACTTTCGCGCATGCGATCGCCTTAACCATCAACGGATGAGCTACTCTTACATCGTATCCCTCCTCCTTCAGGAGGTCGTAGATGTGCTCGTGGTTGTAACCAGACTCCATGACTATTTCGGCATCGGTGTCATCGAGAAATTCGAGTATGCCCTTTGCATCCTTGTTGATCTTTGTCTCGTTAGCTATCCTTCCTCCTTCATCCTTGAGTACTAGCTGTACAGTTTTTTGGTGCAGGTCTATTGCTGCGTACATGTGCTTGGCTGTGGCTTTATGTTCCTTTAATACGGTCGATCATGTCACCTAGTAAGCCCAAACCCGCGCGCGCGCGTGAGACTTGAAAATCAAAAGGATGAGTTGCAAGACTCGGGTATGGATGACCTTTTCTTCCGGTTCCACCAATCTACGTATGCATCCAGATTCTCTTGGGCGAGGTCGGTTCTCATCTCGTATTGCAATCTCGCGAAGAATGACTCCAGACTTGCCGTCCATGTCGGATGCTTCGACTTCACGACCGCTGTGACGCCCCGCAGTTCGTTCCTACATTGCCGGATGACCAGTCCGTCGGCGACGAATGCGTATGGAGTTTCATTCTTCGCCAAGGTCTCTCTCAGGCATTGTCGTGCATCGAACCAGACAGGGTAGTGGTAGAACTTTGTCTTGTCGGGCTGCTGGCGGAGGCAGGCGTGGATAATTTGCCTCGAGTCCCTGTCCATTATCGCGAAGAGGTAGACCGGCGAGTCATAGAAGGCGTTCCCGAGTCTGCACGGATAATGCGATTTCCTGAAGACATACCGCGACCACTTCGCGTAGTTCGTCTGTCCGGGCCTGCGGTGCCGCTGCTGGTTCCTCCGGTCGCCGACGTATCCCCGCTCGTATGCCTTGCGGAGCGAGGCTTGGCTGAAGGCCATCCTCTTGGTGAGCATGGAGAAGTCCGCGAGCCAGACCCCGAGGGACCACGTCCCATCCTCAACAATGACCCCTTTTTTCACGACTCATAAATTAGGCGGTCGAGCTATTCTAGTCCTTCTATAACCATGTAGGTTAAGACAGGCAAATTCATTTATTTTGATGCATTTGGTCAAATCCGACCGACCACATTTTTTCTTAATCAGATACTAAGTATGGGCTGCCGATTCTGTTGTTTTGGCGACAATAACTTTTCTCAAGTCATGAGCAAAAGCTATTATAGGCATTCATTACGCCCTGTGTAATGAATGTGCACTCTGAGTTGTCTCGAGAAAGGAAGGCATCCGTAAAATATCGCAATGTCCGTCTTCACCTCCAGACTTATGAATTGCTTGATCAATATCTTCTCAAGTTAAAACAAAGGGAGAAAAGCAACAAGTTGACATTAAACGACGCAGTGCAAACTCTCCTCAAGTCAAAGACAAGAAAGGAGATCTGAAGTTGTCTCAGCATTTGAGAAATAAACTGGTACAAGTTGCACCGACACTGCCACGGGGAATGGTGACTCAGCTCTCAGAGATTCCTGGTGTGTACGAAGTTCATCCCAAGAACGAACTCAACTCACTGAACGCAAAAGAGTGGATGATACTCTCAAAGTCTTTCTGGTTCCAAGCAGGGCTCGGCAAAAGACATGCTGAGACTTCAATCGAAAAGCTTCATCCTGCGCCGTTCTCCTACCAGGACGTTGAGAAGCTCATTATGCTATTTACAAAGCCAGGCATGGTCGTGCTAGACCCATTTTGTGGCGTTGGCTCGACTCAAAAAGCTGCAGCACTCTGCAACCGAAACGCAATCGGAATTGAAATATCTGCCAAGTGGGCTAGGCTCGCGAAAAAGCGTATTGAACGCGAGGTGCCCAAAAGAATGCAAAAAGGACTAGATCTTAAAGTAATAAGAGGAGATTGCATCGTTCGGCTTAAGAAGTTTCGCAAGGGATCCACAGATTTCATTGTAACGAGCCCTCCCTACTGGAGCATTCTCAACAAGGATCCTGATAAGAAAATCCTTGCAGAGAGGGTAAAGAACGGCCTCGCTACAAAATATTCGTCAAGCGATGGTGACCTAGCTAATATTGCCGATTACCGGACATTTCTCAGGAAGCTCTCCCTAGTGGCGAAGGAATGCTACCGAGTGCTTAAAGAAAAAAGATACATTGCCCTAATAGTGGGTGACTTCCGGCACAAGTCCAGGTTTTACCCGTATCACCAGCATGTTGGCGAGATTTTTGAGAAGCAGGGATTCTCCCTACGTGGGATTACCGTCCTTGTTCAGAATAACAAGAGGCTCTTTCCCTATGGCTACCCTTACTCTTTCGTCCAGAACGTGCACCACCAGTACGTTCTAATCTTCCAGAAGCCACCAAAAAAGTAGAAGACTAGTCCGGTGGCATCGAGAGAAATGCCACCGTTTCTGCTACCATGTCCAATGTGCGTGAGTAGCCATTGTGCTTCTCTGTAGTATCTTGGTCAACTTTAGTACCGGATTTCTTTTGTTCTGAGGACTTGCCGAGATTCTTTCTCCGTTCTACCTCATCTAGAAGTAGGTAATATGCCATTCCAGCTCCGTATCTGTCCTCAACCCCTGCTGCTATTGGAGCCTCCAAGGACTTGCCTGCAAGGGCAGTTTTAAGATGGTCCTTCTCCAAGCTTACTACAATCATTGAGTTCTCCTCGTTATTTTCATCGATGTAGATCTGGCCTACGCTTTTCTCATCGTATTGCAGTTTGTTCCACATCTCGTCGTCCTTTCGAACCGCAGTTATCCTCGGCTCCGGGAGATTCACCTCTTTGGGTTTCTTGATGCGAACTATTGGCTCGATTACGGCCACATCGCGGCTATCGGTTAGGAAGGCTTTGTTCGGCAGCTCTAGTTGGAAGGTCACGCGGTCCCTTTGACCTACTCGTGCGGTTCTTGGACAATGAATGTAGACTGAGAGCTTACCTTTCCTGAGTTTTGAGCGGCTTTTGTGCCTAGCGATGTTTGTTTCATTTTCGAATCTGAGCTTTTGTGGTTCGGCCTCAAGGTACGCGTCAACCGCATTAATTTCAAGTCGAATGAGGCAATTTCCACCTTTCTCGACGCGGATCGGGTCGCGCTTGTTAGCGATGTGAAGAATAGTTGGAACCTCAAGCAAAGTAGGGGCTTCCAATTCTCCTTCTCTGATTGGTTCATCCCCCTCTTCCTCATCAGGACCTGGAGGTTGTTTCTTTTTCACCTGTGCTGGATCTTGACCAGTCTCAGCCCCTTTCTTTGCAATGAATTGACTGAGATTTGGGTTCTTCAGAATGAATTTTCCCACAAGCGATCGAATTTTAGATGTGTCTTTTTGGGTCTTTGCAAACAAAACGCCCTCTTTAGTTTTCTTCTCAAAGGCAAGGATGTTCCTGTCATTCTTTAGGACATTCGAGACCTCCTCCATGAGCAGATCACGTATGTCCCCTCTCCGTAACTCCCTTGTTGTTGCAATTAGCTCCCTTTTCGCGAGATCGCTAAGCTCGTCGCAATCTACCTGGACGATGATGTTGTCAAAGGAATACGTCAAATTGCAGTCGTCCTTCAGAAAATTGGTTTGCCAGACATCGTGCTGTTGTCCGTTGAGAGTAATGAAAATAGCATCGCTCCCCGAAACAAACCCTTTCTTGATATCATGCCATCGGGTTTGCTGCTGCCCCGGAGATGGTGCTGAATCTTCGATTTGCTTTAGAATCCAGAAGTTTATCGTTATTTTGCCATGATTTTCGAGTTCATGGTGTTCGTAGGTCTCGTTTTCAATCTCAACTTTATCCTTTTTACCTCCGTGCCAAAGTCGGGGCGCCAAGCCTGCGAAATTGCGATGATCTACTTCGTATCGTTTCCTTTCTTCGGAAAGTCTGAAAGGCAGGATGGGATCGAAGAGCGTCTGACTCAGATACCCCCAGGCTGTCCCTGCCGGTTGCAGAACATTGCTCCCACCTTTCGTCATCTTGTAATGAACTAGTTTGATTATTGTTCCGTGAGAGAATAAAGTGCGAAATTCTGCAGGATCAAATCTTAGCGGTTGACCTGTGGTCGCTTCAACGCAATATTCGTAGAGACCTTGCTTGTATACCACCTCGCTAGTTGAGGGGTCGCGATATCTCACGATGCTCCATCCAATTTCGTCCTTTTGACCCTCTTTGAGGAGCTGCTGGGCTTTGCGGGAAATCACTATGCCATAGTGACAGAAGAAAAATGATGTTTGGCCTCCTTGTCCGAAGGCACCAATGAGGTAGAATTTTGATACTTTGTAATTTCTGTTTAAACCCAAAAGTGTGTTTGGAAAATCGTCTGGGTGCTGACCGATTCCATTGTCCTGGATTTGGATGGTTGGTGCGTTTTGGTTCTCACTTTCTTTGAAAGAGAGTGTGATTTCCTTAGCAAGCTTCCCGACTTCTTGACTTGAAGCATTTCGTAGATTGCCATACGGGATTTTGTAGACATCTTCGATTACCTTCCTAGGGCTGTGCAGTTTCTTGAGCTCTGGATGCGTCTCCACCTGGAACTCAATCATTGCATCCATCGCATTGGTACAACGTTCGGTTATCGCGTTGTACGCATCGTTAGTCATTGCGATAGTACTGAAATTTCCTTCATTGTTACCAAGAGGAACCCACTTTATCTTCTGGCCCAGATGTTGGATAATTTCCTCGACATCTTCAGAAGTGCTCGCATCCAGAAGCGCGTCGCTTACTTTCCACATCAGGTTTGTTTGGGATACTTGTTTTACCAATTCTCTTCACATCTCCAGAATATCATTTGGCAGTTAGGTCCCCTGCTTCATCAGGGGATGCTTGCCTGGACCTTTGCAGAAAATTCCTTCCTTCTTCAGTAATTGAGTACTCCACGCGAATTCCGATTCTCTTCCTGGTCACTAGGCCGAGCTCCACTAACCTAGTTATCTGGCTGGCACGAACGGCATCGTCACCACCCAGCGCTGCCTGAAGAAATGTGGGAGTATTCTTGCCGCTCGCGATTGCCTCAAGCAGAATAATCGAAGCATCGTACTCGTCTGGAAGCTTATTGGTTATGTGATTGAGATAGAAGTCGATTTCCTCTCGGGACATGCTGTGAGTATAATCTTCGTCATCAAGAATGGGATTTTGAAGTCGGGCAAAATCATATCCGGAGCGAGTAAGTGCAAACTCAAGTTTTCCGGTGTTCGGATTATTCCTCTTATTGAGAAAAAGCAACTTTGCAGGAGCACCATCAAGTAGCTCTGCATCTTTGGACCTAACAACCGATCCCACGAATGCATGTTTGAATCTCTCCGCTGATTTAGCAGACGTTTTTACAATTAGTCCAGTTGAGAGTTTGGGATCGTTCTTCAGCTTGCTGTCTTGCTTCGAAAGAATCTTGCCTAGTCGAACTGCTTCGCTGACAGAAATAGATTGGAGGTTGTCAGCGTCGATGAACCCGCCCGCAGATTCGTTCTCTTGGGTGAGTCTTAGAAGAGTACGGACCACGAGCTTAATTGGAAAAATTCTATTGTGAAGTGCCCAAAGTTTGGTTCCATAAATAGAATCTAGCGACGGCTCGTCAACAAGTGTGGGAGCGACTTGTGGTCGAAGCATAGTAGAAGTCTGAATCTTCAGCGGAGGGGATGCTTGCCCTAAAATTGTGGCATCCATCTCTCCTATAGTTTCGCTCTCAACCTGCAACTGGTTTTCAATTGCGGTTTGGATGAACTCGTTCACGCTGCGATATTTTCCTGCCGCGATGAGATTCCGAATCGAGTCTGTCGTCGCGGGTTCGATTTCTGTTATGAAGCGCATCTGATGTGGCCCTGCTTTAACCTTAGGATAAAAGGATATTGGTAAAACAGACTAAAACAGCTCTACTAATGGTAAAATGACTCAAATCCGTCTTTTTTCCGCCCATTTCCTCGTCCTTCTCAGTATTTTATGGTATTAAAATCGGGATAAAACAATCTCAGGCCCAAAATAAAAGTGCCATCCACATGTCCAATTATTTAGGGCAGCCAAAAATTGAAATCCATATGAATAGTGAGCTACCTCCAGACAGTGCAATACCCCATCAGTAAGTGTGGCCTATAGTGGAGAGGAAGTGCAGCCTTCATTATATTTGCTATCGAGAAATTATGGGCCCATCCTGACTCGTTCATAATGGAGGTAGGCGAATCATTTTCGATCCTAATGGAGATTGCCTTCAGACGAAGGACTGAACTAAAGCACTTTCTCAGCCCATTTTTCAAGGACACCAAAACCAGTATTTTGGTGGCCTCCTTTCAATTCCACTTTTGGAATAGAATATCTTAGGAAAAGCAAATTGGCAAATTCATCAAGAAAGGTTAGCAGATAACAAATGTAAAGTCCAGCGTAGAATTCAAAATTTACGACACTATCATTTTCCATCAGCTCCTCCTTGTTAACTTTCTTATTCCAGCCTTGGTACATTTGAAAGAGGATTTTCGGCTTGTCAAGAAATATCAGAGTGCGAGCGCCGGTGTGTATGTTCGCGTCTCTGACATCTTTAATATCCTCAAACCAGTTGCAACTGAGAACAAGTTTGCAAAATCCTTCACCGATGTTCTTCCACAAATCATTTCGATTTTCTTTGATTTCTCGTTCAAGCCGTACTCTTAGTTTTTCAAACGACTTTGGAACATTTGTAGGATGAGACGACTGAGCTTGAATTATTTCTGCTATGTAATCAAAAATAGATCGTAATTCGACGTGAAAAATGTCAATATCAGTTGACGCAAAGTATAACCATGTTTCGTTCGGTAGCGCCCCTTTTACCCAAAGATCCCTTTCCCAATCCAGTTTGTTTATTATGATTAGTATATTCGATAGGTCCTGAGAAATATACCTTAACAGGTGATTTACTATTCCGTTCGGCCCGAGTTTTAACTGACTCATTGCAATTTGTAAATCAAGCTTTTCAAAATCACTTAATCTGATATTATCAGTCCCGCTATTTGTCACGGTTGATAGCGCAAGTCTTACTTTTTCTTTGTCTATCAGCTTGGCATGCCTCCGGTTGAAAGCAATTCCAACTTTCGAAGATATGTTAATAGCGATTGACTCCGCTGTTAAGGAGTAGAGAAAAATGTCCTCATTTAGGAGGGAAACATCGAACCTGCTTGCCACATTTCTAGTGGTGAGCATTTTGTTGACTGGCATAGGCTACTATGCGAGTAAGTATTGGGGTGTTGTCGTGGGATTCATGATTGCATTTTACATTATCGATCTTTTCATTCGCCATTTCTTCACTGTCAAGAATGGTCAACCCGTAGCTGTACCTAACAGAAGAAAAATCTCACTTTCTATGGCTTTTGTGCTAGTGTCACTCGTGGTAATTTTGGGTTCGGGAATAGCTGTTTTTGTTCAGGCTGGGGAGGTAGTCAGCTATGGAATCGTGTCCATACTTTTCCCTCGTAGTGCAGTCCTTGTTGCATATCTATTCTTAATCAGTTTACTTGCCAACTTAAGCCTCCTTTCCTTTCTGAAAGCAAGGATTGATGAGCCTGCGGGTGTTGCGGACATCATTAATGCCGAGCCTTAATGTAACACTGTTCAGACATGCCAATGACATAACCTAAGTTTGCAGAAACCGCCACTACACTCGTGATGGCGTATGCGCCCTATACACGGAAGAGAGGGAATGAGGGGGAACCCCCCATTACTAGTAAAGAATCAGAACAATGAAATTTGAGTCAAAAAGTGACTCATATTCTTGACTCCAAGATAGACTCTGATCATTTGGTCTGAATTAAACAGTAATCTCGATCGGCCTATACTATGCCAGGGAAACCAATTTTCTTTACCAAAGCCTGGAACCTCGGATCTGATCGAATTTCATCGAAACTTGAATCGAAGTTAATCATAACAAGATACCCTG
>JASHPQ010000211.1 GCA_030037995.1 Nitrososphaerales archaeon
GCCAAACAGTACCTAATTGAAGTATCGAAATACAGAATTGCTCTTGGAGAGGACACGCATGCACTGATGCTCAAGCGAGAATATGAGAACAATCTGGGTTCAGCTGATTACCAGGACGCGGTTCTCGAACTGAACTCCAGACATCTTAGGCGTTCTTCTCCCTATGAACGCGCGAGATCCCGCAGAGAATTCCAGGAAATGGCTGCCGTGTATCTTACGGACATTGGTCCCGCATACGCCTTCTGGGGGCCCCACGAATTTCGCGGAACTGGTCCTGAAGCTGATTTTGATGTGGTTGACCGGCTGCATGAAATCAAGGTGCCCGCACT
The DNA here is from genome assembly GCA_030037995.1 of Nitrososphaerales archaeon. Lineage (GTDB taxonomy): Archaea > Thermoproteota > Nitrososphaeria > Nitrososphaerales > CADDZS01 > DATLTL01. Next base: position 330 of record JASHPQ010000211.1, read on the forward strand.
AATACTCTGCGGTTACTATGATGAGTTATCCCCCGAGTGCAGTCGCACCCTCGCCAACGGAATTGCCGATAATGAATTCGTGATCTTTGGCAACTCAAGCCATATGACGATACTGGAGAAGGAAGCGAATCTTTACCTCGCGGTGATTCGCGATTTCTTGAAGCGACGCGATTAGGTCTGGCATGTGCTGTAGATCTGGTTAAAGTCCAGTCCCACGAACACCCAATACGACGGATTCTGCCACATTTGCGGGTCTCCCGTAATGCACCTGCTGAACATAGTACGCACAACAAGAGCAGTTTGAAGCGGGCTCGCATTCTGTACGAATACTGATACTTTTACAGGAAAAAATTTTGTTTTCTCAAGTTTTTCGGCTGTTTAGTGCAAAGTGGGGTTCTGTCCGATCCGTTCCTGAACGCCTCAAAAATCAGTTCTGCCCGGTCTTTGGTTGGTTTTCGGGTGTCCGGGATAAGTTGTTTTCGCCGAGTCTGGAAAAGCGGTCAGGAACTTGCCAAATTTCACCAACCGGAGCCGGACAGTTGACAGCGGTCAGGAACAAGTGATCTTTTTTAGTTCAGACGGTAGCGACGATCTCGGCGAAGAGCATATGATAATTACAGATCCCGCGAGTGCTAGTAAGATTCCCAAAATAGTCCCAATGCTGTCGTAAGTGGTAACAGAGCATGAGACTTGTACGCTGCTGACGATCGGACATTGATAACCACTAGCTAACCAGGCGGTCAACCAGCTGGCGATCTGTCCGTTCAAGGACGAGAGGGCTAGCGCTATGAAGAGTAGCGAAATTCCAATTACAAGCAGCTTTTTCTTAACTTCCAAAGGATCCGGCGGTCAGGGATAGAGATAGCTAAGCCTTGCTTTTCAAAGCTTGCCCTAGCAGAGGCCCCAAATTATTTTCAATCGGGACTTTTCGGAATGCATTTGCAAGTTTGATTCCTCTCAAGACTGAGCGTCTTCGCCGTTTTGTTTCAAGCTCTAAACTCTTTTTCTGCAGAAAATGAAGGCTGCCTGAAAGGAAGCTTGGAAAACCTTAATCACGCAAGAGTCGCACAGTGTCGGAGTGGACGATGACCCCAAGACGACGACGCGGCTTTCTACTGATCTTGATCACGACCTGAAACTCGGCCGCGAATTCGTGGAGCTCGACGAGAAATCCCTTCGCGTTCTGCGGGACGACACTCCGATCGAGGAGATCCAGCTGAATGATATCAAGAAGGCTTCGGTCGAGGAAGGGATCGGAATCGCGAGACTCGTCATCGAAAGAACGAACGGCTCGGTGAGCGACGTTGCTTTCTTCACGAAGAAGAAACTGAAGCCGTTCCGCTCGCTGACAAATGTGATCAACAGCCACATGGTCGCGAGCGCGCCTCCGATTCTGGACGAGGACGAAAAGCCTTCGAAGTATAATCGCGGGAGTACTCTCCGCTGGCTGCTGGAGTTTATGCGGCCGTACAGAAGGAAGCTGCTGCTTGGGATCCTATTCTCCGTTTTGCTCGCGGGATTCAACCTCGTGCCTCCCTACCTGCTGCAGATCCTCATTGACAGCGTCCTGATCGCAAGTAAGCCCGCTCCGGGGCTGTTTGTTTATCTCACGCTCGTGCTGTTGGTGTCCTTCGCCATAATCACGGTACTCACCGTACTTCAGGGCTACTTCCTGAACACTCTGGGGCAGAAGGTCGTAAACAACCTTAGGGGGAGCGTCTACGAGCACGCGATCAGCCTCCCTACCTCGTTCATAGAACGGATGACGACGGGACGCATCCTTTCCAGGCTCACAACAGACGTAGGGAATACCCAGTGGCTGATGGTGTGGGGCCTGCCGACGCTCACCGTGAACATTCTGACGTTGATTGGCATCGGAGTGATCCTCTTCTTCCTCGACACCGGGCTCGCCGTGTTTGTCCTGGTTCCCGTACCCTTCATCATCTACGCCCTCATCAGGTACAGGAAGGGATCGTTCATGGTCTACCACAGGAACTGGCGGAGGAGCGCCGACGTGACCGCGATGATCACCGACACGGTGCCCGCATACCAAGTGGTAAAGTCGTTCGTGCGCGAGGATCGCGAGGCGGGCAGGCTGGGTGAAAACCTAGACAAGCTCTACAACGCGCAGGTGGACGCCGTGAAGATGAACCTCTACTACTGGCCCGCCCTTGGATTTCTCACCTCCCTTGCGACGATCGCTATCTGGTGGGTGGGCGGAAACCAGGTCCTCGTCGGGAAGATCCAACTCGGGATCGTTACTGCGTTTGTCGCTTATCTGGCGCTCTTTTACACGCCGATAAACAACCTTTCAAACATCGTTCCATTCATCCAGCAGGGGATCACCTCGGGAGACCGCCTGAGAGAAATTATAGACGCCAAGCCAGAGGTGCAGAGCAAGCCCGGCGCGCTGAAACCCAAAGACCTCGGTGGGGACATCTTTTTCGACAAGGTAACCTTTGGGTACGAGCCGTACAATCCGGTGATCAAAGACTTTGTACTGAAGATACCACGGGGGCAGCGCATCGCCATCGTGGGGAGAAGCGGTTCGGGCAAGACCTCCATTTCCCGTCTGCTCATGCGATTTTACGACGTGGACCGTGGGGCAATTTGGATCGATAATATAGATCTCCGCGACATCGATCTGGATTATCTGAGGAGCAAGATCGCCTACGTGCTCCAAGACGTGGTGCTGTTTGACAACACGGTTGCGTACAACGTGATCTACGGCGTCTCCAATCCGAAGGAGACCATGGTCGGCCCGCTGGACGTGCTCCACGCTTGCAAGGCAGCTGGGATCCACAAGGAGATTATGGCCCTCCAGCTCGCCTACGATACGAATCTGGGAGAAAAAGGCTCGTCACTGTCGGGGGCCAGAGGCAGAGACTATCACTTGCAAGGGCCATAATCAAAAACCCGGACATTTTCATCCTGGACGAAGCTACCTCCGACCTCGACGTGCAGAGCGAGCGGGAGATCTACCGGCGGATGCTGAAGCTCGCCGACGGCAAGACTACCATCCTTGTCACACACAACATGTACGAGGCGCTCAGCGTTGACAACGTCATCGTCATGAGCAACGGCAAGATCGTGGAGCAGGGCAAGCCGGAACAGCTCCTGTCGCAGGACGGACAATTTGCCTCCATGTTCAAGGAGTTCAACGGAGAGATCCCGTTCCAGATTGAGGAGGATCTGATGAAGACCGATTTGGGCGATGTTTCGGTAAAACTCCCATCCGTGGAACTGGCGAA
>JASHPQ010000212.1 GCA_030037995.1 Nitrososphaerales archaeon
CCGCAGTGCCCCAAAGGCCCATCTGCGTGTGCAGGCTGGTGAGAGCGTCGGAAGACTCAAACCGGAGCACGATCGCCTGCCGTCTCTTCTCGGATTCCTCGGGGAAGTACGCATACAGGAGGTAGCTAGAGTAGACCTCCGCTACGATCACGACGGCAGAGTTCGCGTCGAAAATATACTTCGGATCCTCGCCGGCACAATCTTTGAGCGCAACGAGCGCGGCATTTTCCACCGTCCGAAAGCCCAGCTCGTACAGTCTCGCGCGGCACAGCTCGTGGTACACGTCGGCCGGGTCGAGAGAGTCTGCCTTTGAGTAAACTACTACATGTTTCATCTCCAAAGAAGGCTTCGCGGTGGAAGCGGCGAGAATCCTGCCATCTGGGCCCTCTCTCTGGACGAATTCAACTTCTCCGGTCAGCCCCAGTCGCCGGCGCGCGACGGACTGCATCTTCTTCAGGTTCATGCGTCAATTCATGAGGGGGAGAAATGCCCTCAAGAAGTTTGAGGTTGGGAATGTAAATCTCTCTAGATTAAGAAGATGGAAGAATTGTAAGCGGATCCCATTTCGCCAAGGAGTTGTAAAGCTTCAGGGCAGAGAAAACATCTACCGTGCCCGGGTTGGCGATTACAGGATTCCGTATGAAGTCTTAAGCAACGAAGGGTTGGTATTAATTGAGAAGATTGACTTTCGGAGTACCGTTTACGGGCCATAAATTGCGGAAATGTTGTTCGTCATGGATGGCCTGAAGGGAGAAATAATTCCATTGTCGCGCGCACCTAATGGACATATCTCGCTTGTAATCGCACAGGGAGAGAGGAGTTCGACATAACTTGGTCGAGTCTTAGAACGTAATTCCTAGTTCTTGTGCAACTCCGGTCAGAAGTCGCCTGTGTTCTGTGTCCAATATCTTCTGATAACCTTCTCCTAACAACATAGGCACGAGCAGCCTGAAATTTTCTTCAAAGGTCAACAAACATTCAATCTTATGGTTGTCTTGTAGCGCCAGAGTCGTACAATCAGTAAAGCTGAGCCCTCTCATATCAGAGTACTTCTTGAATTTACCAAAGGAAGCAGTTAGAACTTCCTCTCTTTCTTCTACCTTCAGCACGGTAATCTTTCGACTGGATTGAATTCTTTCTGCAACGCGGATTGCCAAGCTTCCTCCAATTCTTGCTTTTGTTAGGGTCATGACTTCATCCACGATATAGGTCGAAGTGTAGACCCTGCCGAACCATCCCATGATTGAAGAAATCAAAAGCAGTGAAGCGTCGGTGTGGTACGTATCGTCCTTGTTGAACGCTGCAAAAAATACTCCAGTGTCTATGAAACATGATGAAGATGTAGGAGAATCATCCATAGAGATATTCTTTCACCTTTTTAGCATTCGTCTTTTGCCCACTGGCGGGTTTCCTAATTAGATCAAGAACAGGCTCATTCTTCAGATCCACGAGCCCAGTTGCGATAAATTGATCAAGGTTTTTCTCCGCGAAGCTCAGGCTCAGGCCAAGTACTTCTGATTTACTCGCCTTGCCTTTAACCTTGATAATAGTAGATCTTAATTTGTCGAGTTTTTTCTTATCTATCTCACGAAGCTTCACTACGGCTATGGGTCTTTCACTAGGTAACCTCAGGATGAGCGAAAGTATTAAAGGTTACCGGGGCTATTGAGCACTTTGCAAGAAAAAACAGCTCTGGACAGATCGTCCTTGGAGATTCTTGACGGCACAGGTTCTCAACTTAATGCGAGGGACAGAAACGACAATTTCCAAACCTCGCATGACGAATGCAACCACGGAAGTTCTGATCTGTACTGGCAATATCTATCCGTAGAGATCATCCCTTTAAAGTTCGGCTAGGGGATCTCAGTAAGTCTATTCACGTTCTGCCGGTGAAACAAGAAAAATGGAATTTGCAGAATTCATCGTGGAAAAAAACGAGAAGGGCGTTTGGCGCAGGTGCCCTTACTGTAACCAGAAGATCTGGGACGGCCCTCATAGTGAGAGAGCAACCGGGTTCTCGATTCATCTGTCCCAGAAAATGCCCGGGCATCAGGAAAGCCCTGACTGGAGGAGCAAGTTCGCGAAAAACAGCTGGCAGTTTGGGACTCTCAAAGACTAAGCATCTCACAACTTCGTTCCATACCTCGGAACGGAAGTTTCAAATCTCTTTGGATCTAATCCGTGCGACTTTTACTAGTTTTTTGTAGGAATTCTTTTTTAGTCGAATTTAGTAATATAGACTCATGGCTTCCGTTATCGTGACGCGACATTCTCAGGTCACCATTCCAAAGGAATTGCGGGAAATTCTTGGGATAACCGAGGGTGATAAAGTAAGCATGAGAGTGGAAGGAAATAAGCTCATCATTGAAAAAATCGATGAAAATGTTTGGTCGAATTGTACTGACTTTCTCCCTGAGAACTTTGAAAAGCTTCAAGCTCAATTGCGAAACGATTCAACAAAAAGATTCAAGCGCCTCGGAATTCTGCCATGAAAATTTTGGTTGATACGTCCATAATTGTAGATATGGATAGGGGAAAGAAGGAGATAATCGAACTTTGCCGAAAGCTCGTCAGCGAACATGAGGCTCTATTAAGCACGGTGACAGTCTCTGAAATTTTGACAGGTTCCTATTTGCGAAAAGACTATTCAAACGCTGTCAAGAAGGCGGAGGCATTACTTGGCCAGTTTTCTTGGATACCCCTCGACGGACAGGTTGCACTAATAATTGCGCAGATCAACTCGTTCCTGATCACTGAGGGACTCCCTATAGAATATCAGGATGTAGCAATTGCCGCTTCATTTTTGGCCTCAGATTGTGACGTGCTTCTGACGGACAACAAAGACCACTTCGGTAGAATACGAAAGATCAGAGACAAAATACTTACTCCAAAGGAATTTCAACATCGCATTGTTTAATCCGGGTCTGATCTGTTAAGACCTACCATGATCTTTTCCTGCTGGAACTTTGACTAGATGTGAAGGGAAGTGAATTAATTTTTCGTAAAGAAAAAGAACTTGCTCGAATCACTATGAGACACTTTTAGGTGGCAGTATGAAGTTTTATACGAGCATACAGGCGAATCTGCATTCGACTTAAATAATCTCAAAGGAGCCTAATCTGCGATGAATGCCCGGAGGACGGCTTTTTTCGCTCTGTTTATCGCTTCCCTCCTGACACTCTCGAGTTCATTCGGCATCTCCCTTTTTTCGGCGGGGTATTTTTCCAGTCAAAATAATATTGCCCCCACGACTTCGGCATCTCCCTTGAAATCAAACTTCCATTTGAATGGGAGCTCCGTAAAGATTCCCATCTCGCTTCCTGCTCCAGTTTTACAGGCTACGGTGGAGGGGACAGTGCCTCCTGGCACGCCACTCTCACTTAGTGTGGTTATTTCTTCGAGAAATCCGGTTGGCCTAGAGCAGTACATCAACGACCTTAGCAACCCGGATTCTCCAGAGTACAGACAGTACCTCAGCCCGCAAAGGTACTCGCAGCTCTACGGTCCTGATCTGGTCGAGGTGAACTCACTTTCCTCTTACTTTGCTTCGAAAGGCCTCCAAGCCGCAGTGGACGAGTCGGATCCGAACATATTGCACGTAAGCGGCAACGCCTCGGAGATAGAGTCCGCCCTAAAGGTCTCGATCGATTCTTTCCACGATTCCAACCAGTCGTTTTACTCTCCGCTCTCGATGCCTCAGCTGCCCAGCCAGTTTTCCTTTGTCCAGACGATCTACGGATTGACCAACTACGGAGAGCAGCAGTCGAGCTTTGCCTCCCCAATGTACCGAATGGGTCCAAGGATTACTGGAAACCCATTGCAGAGCGATTCCAACAATATCTACTACACGCCGTCCGAGATGTATCAGATTTACAACTCCTCCTCGCTTATGGCTGCTGGTTATGACGGGTCGGGAGTTACTATAGCGGTAATAGACGCCTACGGGGATCCGTACATCCAGGAGGAGCTCAACAACTTTAGCGCCCAGTTCAAGCTGCCGCAGCTGACCATAAACCAGATCTGCGTCGACGGGCCTTGCAATTACGTGAACGGGGTCTCGCAGG
>JASHPQ010000213.1 GCA_030037995.1 Nitrososphaerales archaeon
AATTCAAACTACCATTGGCTCCACCTTCCCCTACGATGTCAAGTTGATCCAGGGTCTAGTGCTCGTCCAGGACGCACCTAATTATACCAAGAAACTGGATCCTTCTCATGTTACCGTCGAAACCAGAGCAAAACCTGCGAGTATCGACGTGGCGGTGGTTCTCGGATTGTGGGAGATCGCGAGGCGAGTGGAATCGAACGCGATCGTCGTGGGGAACGGGGAGACCCTTCCGAGCGATCCCAGCAGGCTGTCGAAACTCTGGACGTTGGGAGTGGGGAGCTTCAGAAAACGCAACGGCGCGACCAGGATTGCCCTAGATAACGCGGGGGGGAGAGCGCGAGGTGCCTACTGTGCCTCGGACGGATTCTTCCCGTTCCCGGACAGTGTGGAGCTGCTAGGAAAGTCGGGAATACGTGCAGTGATTCAACCTGGCGGATCCATAAGCGACAGGAAGGTGATTGAAACTTCGGATCGGTACTCCATGCCGATGCTCTTTACTCACGAGAGAGCTTTCAAACATTGAAGAAAAACAAGGCGACTCTTTCCCGGGAGAATCTGGAATACCTTCGGGCAGCGAGGGTGGCAAGGCTCGCGACCGTTGATAAGAACCACTCTGTGCATCTCGTTCCAATCGTCTTTGCAGATTCGGGAAGCCGGGTCTATTTTGTCCTGGACCGGAAAAGGAAGCAAAGCGGTGTCGAACTAAAGCGGGTGCGGAATATCACCGAGACGGGTAACGCTGAGCTTCTGATTGACTACTATTCGGAAAAGTGGGGGGAACTGTCTTTTCTGCTTCTCCATTGTTCTGCGAAGGTGCTCGGGCCGGGAACGAATCTGAACGAAAAACGGCTTGCGGCACGGATACTAAAGAAAAAGTATCAGCAGTATGCTTCCGGGGGCTATTTCCCTGAAAATCTGGAGGAAGCGGTTTTCGTCCGATTGGAGCCACAAAGGGCGGTTTTCTGGCAAAATCTGCGTAGATCTCTAGTCTAATATAACATAGAGCGCAGCTATTCCTCAGATAAACCATGAGCACGGTTCAAACAAAAAAATACGCGCATCCTGAGGTTCTAGTCGACACGAACTGGGTGAAGGATCACGAACAGGATCCGAATGTCAGAATTGCCGAAGTAGATTACGATCCGACGGCGAATTACAATCAGGGACACGTCCCGAATTCGGTTTTGTTTGATTGGAAGAAAGACATCAACGACAGCGTGAAGAGAGACATCTTGAGTCAGTCCCAGTTGGAGGAGCTGTTCAGGAAAAACGGGATCTCCAATGGCAGCACTCTCGTCCTCTACGGCGATTTCAACAACTGGTTTGCGGCCTTTGCTTTCTGGGTCTTCAAGTATTACGGGGTGAAAGATGTTCGGCTGATGAATGGTGGGAGGAAAAAATGGATCGAGGAGGACAAGCCACTGACGAAGGATGTCCCGACGATCCAGAGGACGGAGTTCAAAGCCTCGGCCCCGGACGATTCGATCCGCGTGTACCTGGAGGATGTGAGAAAGGCGCTGGGAAAAGGGAGTGTGGTGCTCGTGGATGTTCGCGGTCCCAAGGAGTTTTCGGGCGAAATACTGGCCCCGCCGGAATACCCGACGGAGCACGCGCAGCGAGGCGGCCACATCCCGGGTGCCAAGAACATCCCTTGGGCGCAGGCGGTGAACGACAACGGTACCTTCAAGTCCGTGGAGGAGCTCGAAAATCTGTACATCCCGAAAGGCGTGACTTCCGACAGGGAGGTGATCGCGTACTGCAGGATAGGGGAGAGGTCGTCCCACTCGTGGTTCGTGCTGAAGTATCTCCTCGGGTATCCCGATGTTCGAAACTATGACGGCTCCTGGACCGAATGGGGAAACTTGGTTCGCTCCCCTATCGAAAAGTAACTCTCAAACCATTTCTTCATCGAGGGGCCGGTGTTTCGGTTGACCGGCCTCCTACCCTTTTCTTTTTTCGGAATTTTTCTTGTATGAGTTATTTTTTATTTCGATTCTTTTTCAGCCGGGAACATCACGAGGCAGTCTTTCTCAATATGAAATGGTGCAAGTTATCCTCCTTTCTTGACTCGGCGAGCTCGTTGCCAGTTTGCATCGACCAGCGAACCAACTCCACGTCCGCCGTCGGATCGTCGGTCACAAGGTGCACTACGTAACCCATCGGCTTTCCGATTAGCAGTTCATTTAGGTTCGCCAGGGTCGTTGCGCACTCCGTTCCGATCGAGTACATCTCCTCGTCAGGAAGCAGCTTGAAGCACCTGATATGAAGTTCTTTGATTCTTGAAGCGAGGGCGGCTTTCGCTTCTGCTCCCTTTAGAAGGCGCTCGAAGGAATTTTCGTTGAAGGATTCGTACTCTGCGATCCAGCTTTCGTACGGTGATTTCCACATTGGAGTTGGATCGGATCCGAGGGCGCCATTGAGCTTGGAGATCTTGCCCTCGACGGGAGATCTTACAGCTCCGACATACTTTATCGATTCGAGAGTCGCGAGGCTCTGACCCCGGATCACGGCCCCGTTTATAGGTCGAAATCTTATTGAAGAAATTTTCCCCGAAAGGAAAAGTAACACGCTGGTGATTCCCATCCGCGCCCCGCCCTTTCCGGACGAACGTTCGAGAACACGGAACCAGACATCATTTTCTACGTCATAATGAAGATCGTCTGGAAATTCGCAATAATCTACGTTCATGACTAAACTGGTTTCCTTTCTGCAATTTTATGCGGGCTAATGATTGAGTACTTCCCCGCCTAATTAACCAAAGGATTGGGCATAATTCCGTCGGCCATCTTGCGGATCTTTTGAAAGCTTTCCATTCTCATTCTACATTAGCTTAAGATCTTGGTACCCTTAATAGCTAACTTCGTACTTCCGGTGAATCCATGAAGGAGGAAACCAGGGACTATCTCGTTGGAGAGATGGGTAGAGTGCACGAAGTTTTTCAGACGCTGGACAGGTACGACCCGGATCTCGTAGATTCGCTAGCTTCCCTTCGCCGGGAGGCCATTCCAGGCTTGCGTGACACTGGGGCGGTGCTGCCGGCCAAATACCGGGAGCTGATCATGGTCGCGGTCGAGGCGGCCACAGGGCGCGGGGAGAAGGGCAAAAGTCACGCGCGAAAGGCCATCCGGGCCGGGGCGACTCCGAAGGAGGTACAGGAAGCGCTGGCTCTGTGCATCTACCTCGTGGGGATGAGCAGCTGGGTGGACGGCGGCATGGAGTGCGTGCTCGCCGCAGAGGAGGAGGACGCAAAAGTAAAGCGTGGTGAGAAGTTTACCTGGACGGCTGATGTTGCTTCGACACATTCCGGCCCTAAGAAAGAGTGAAAACCGGCTCAATTAGGGCGTATCATTCTACCATTGAAATTCGGCATCAGGCTGCCCAACTCCGGGCCCCTCGCAAGCAGGAAGAACATTGTGGAGGTGGCGGAAGAGGCTGAGAAGCTGGGCTTTCACTCCGTGTGGGTGCATGACCATATCCTGTGGGGAACGGAGCAGCACCGAACCCACCTCTCCGCAGGATCGGCCGAGGCGCTCAAGGAGTCCCAGAAGCCAAATTTCTACGAGTCGATCACGACGCTGGCGTACGTCGCTGGGAGGACTTCGTCAGTGAAGCTGGGGATTGCGGTTCTGGTGCTACCGCTCCGAAACCCGCTCGTTGCAGCAAAAGAGCTCGCAAACCTCGACGTCCTGTCGGAGGGCAGACTTATCGTGGGCGTAGCTCCAGGAGCTCCGAATATTACAAAACACGAGTTCGATGCCGTGGGAGTCGATTACGAAAAGAGGGGAAAGATTACCGACGAGTACATCGCAGCTTTGAAAAAGCTCTGGAGGGAGAGTCTTCCATCTTTTTCCGGGACTTTCACCAGCTTTAGCGAGGCGCAGATGTTCCCCAAGCCGGCGCAGAAAGAGCTAAAAATCCTGATCGGCGGAGGAGAACGCGGCATAAGCCCCAGAGCCCTTCGCAGGGTGGCGGAGCTGGGCGACGGGTGGATTCCGGCGTACCTGACTCCGGAAGAAGCCGGAGATGGCATTGCGAAAATCCGAGAGGAATTCACTAAACGCGGCAGAGACCCTTCGGGGCTGATGGTGGCGCACGAAATGTTCACCGCGGTCGGGACCGATGGTTCCCAAGCGCACTCTTCCGCCACAAAGAGCCTCTCCACGAATTTTGCATCTACAGAGGAGGGCCTGAAACGAAGCCTCGTGGGAACGCCGGGAGACTTGACGAAGAGGTTGGAACGATACTCCTCGGCAGGAGTCGATGTGACCGAGCTGAAGTTCGTGTACTCGGAGATCCCCTCGCTTTTGAGAATGATGAAGCTTTTTGCGGAAGAGGTGCTCCCCTCCTTCCAGTAGCGATCAAGTGAATCTGGAAACGGCCCGCAGCACCGTGAAAAGGGTGCTGTGCTCCTTCTGCGTAATCTCAGCCGCGTGTCGGAATTTTACAGAGTCGAAGATAGATCCCTTGATGTCAATCAGGCCGTTGCTGAAGGCCTCGTCCTGATCGATCTTTCCGGTGAGCATGCCGAAGAAGAGTTCCGAGTTCGAATAAAAGACCACGTCCGGATTTTCCAGTTTCCGTCCAACGAAACTTATTGGTGAACCTTCGCCGCTCGGAAAGATAATTCCAAACGGTTCCTCCCCGGTAAGATCAAAGAGGATCCTGCTCTCCCAGCCCTCCGCGAACTCTTTGACCTCTTTCGTTTTGTTCATATAATCCACGAGCAGAGACACCGCCCTGGCACATTTTCCGAGCAAATTTTGAATAACCTCTTCTCTACTTTGTGACTTTCATTTAGGGCGTTCGGCTTCCTTTTGCCTCTCCCCCGAGGTGCTTTGCCGCCGCCAAAATGGATTCTAAAATCCGCCCGTACCCGGTGCAGCGGCAAATGTTGCCAGCAAGCGCCTCCTGAATTTCGTTCACGCTGGGGTTTTCTTTTTTATCTAGCAGACACTTCGCGGAGATCATGATGCCGGCCGTACAGTAGCCGCACTGCAGCCCGCCGTTCACGAGAAAGCTGTTCTGTATCTGCGAAAGTACTTCGGCCCCCGCGTCGTTTCTCTCCGCAAGGCCCTCCACGGTGAGGATCTCGCGGCCTTCAGCGTACTGTGCAGGATACATACAGGAGTACACCGCCTTGCCGTCGATCGAGACCGTGCAAGCCCCGCATCCTCCGTAATCGCAACCCCTCTTGGTCCCGAACATCCCCAGCTCCTCGCGCAGTACTCTGGAGAGGGTGTCGTACGCTTTCACGCGGACCGACTCCTGTCTGCCGTTCACGCGGAGGATTATTGAATCTGGCAACTCGCAATCCCTAGCTTTTGGATCTATTGGCTCTCTGGTACGCCTTCAGGACGACATCCCGGAGCACTATTGGCAGTACCGCCATCTTGTACCCCGCCGAGCCGTGGATCGAGGGGAGGAGTTTTTCCTTTTCGAAGGCCACTTCGGCAGCTTCCATCACGGTCTTCTCATCCAGCAGCTTTCCCAAGAGTTTTCTTTCAAAATTTAAAGCCCGCAGGGGAGTGCGTCTTATTCCCCCGAGAAATGCCCTGATCGATTCGAGCTTCCCGTTTTCTTTCACAGTTATCGACACGGCGGCGTTGATGAGGTTGAAATCGTAAGCCGTGCGCCCGAGCTTCACGAACGCGGAGTGCTCCCGACCGGGAGCATTCTTCGGGATCTTGATCTCCTTCACAATTTCCCCGTACTTCAGTTTCGTGAGGAAGGCATCGAC
>JASHPQ010000214.1 GCA_030037995.1 Nitrososphaerales archaeon
GTGGGGGAAGGGAATGTCGTTTCTGAAGGGTATAGGAAGCCGATCAAAGATTTGTTGAGGGCCGAGGGACTGAATCCAATAAAACTGAAGGAAAAAGAAGGCCTCGCGATAATCAATGGAACTCAGATGATGAGCGCTCTCGGAAGCCTTTTGGTACACGACGCGACCAATTTCTTTGACAACCTCGATATCGCGGCCGCAGTGTCTCTGGAAGCTCTTGGATGCAATTTGGGGCCGTTCGATTCGAGGATTCACGAGCTGCGGCCGATCAAGGGACAGGGCGAAGTCGCGGCTAGGATAAGGCAGATCGTGTCTGGGTCAAAGCTCTTGGGCCAAGGCAAGAGGGTTCAGGACCCCTACTCTGTGCGATGCATTCCTCAAGTTCACGGAACCTTTCGGGAGGCGCTGCGGTTTTCCAGATCACTCGTAGAGGCGGAGATTAATTCGGTGACCGATAATCCAATAATCTTTCCGGATGAGACCGTTATCAGCGCAGGAAATTTTCACGGTCAGCCGATCTCAGTTGCCATGGACTTGATGGGAGTGGTCCTCGCCGAAGCCTCGGCTTATTCCGAGCGGAGAACCGACAAATTGCTCTCCGGTTTCAACAGCAAGCTGCCGTTGTTCCTGATAAATGGCTCGGGACTTTACTCCGGGATGATGATTCTGCAATATACTGCCGCCGCTCTGGCGAACCAAAACGTGGTTCTTGCAACTCCCGCCGGGCTTCACAGCGCTGATGTGTCCGCAGGTCAAGAAGATCACGCGAGCATGGGCGTTACCTCAGTTCTGAAAGCAAGAGAGATCTTGAGAAACGCAACCAGAGTGATAGCAATCGAGCTTATCTGTGGGTGCCAGGCTCTGGATTTTCTTTTACCGGAAAAGCTTGGCGCCGGAACCCTGCAAGCTTTCTGGAAAATTCGGAAGCTTACGAAGCGCGTAGAAAGAGACAGAGCGCTCTCAGAGGACATTGAGCGTCTCTCCTCGTACCTCGAGAGCGGTGAGTTCGCAAAATCCGTCTTCCGAGCCGCCAAAGAATTCATCGCCTAGGCGTTTTCAACCGATAATCTTCCGTCCCGAATAACCTTCTCCACGACACTCGAACCGATTCTGTATGGAACTTGCTTGTAATTTTCCACGTTGCAAATCAGAATATTTGCCCTCTTGCCCGTTTCTATTGAACCAACATCCTTGGCACGCGAAAGTGCGTGGGCCCCGTTGATCGTGGCGGCGACTATCGCCTCTTCTACCGTAATTCGCATCCCGTAGCAAGCCAGAGAAATTACGAACTGCATAGACTCGATCCAGCTGTTGGGGCTCAGGTCTGTAGCTATGGCGACTGGGAGGCCAAGGTCAATAAACTGTCTGGCTTTCGCGTACGTACCTACGAAAGAGGAGAATAGCGTCCCCGGCAACAGTACGGCGACGGCCCCGCTCCTCGACAACGCGGCTATCCCCTCAAGAGATGATCGCCCTAGATGATCTGCCGAAACAACTCCTAGCTTGGCTCCCAATTCTGCTCCATGCTGATCCGAGAATTCGTCCGCATGAATTTTGGTGGACAATCCTACTCTGGCGGCGTGCGAGAGAATAGACTCAGAATCGCGGTACCCAAACACGCCTTCCTCAAGAAAGACATCACAGAACTTTGCAAGCTTTCTCTCTGCAGCCACATTAATAGAGGGAATCACTACTTCAGAAACGTAGGCCACTGCCTTCCCTATGTATTCTTGAGGAATCGCATGGGCGGAAAGAATCGTAGGCACAATGTCGTACCCATACTCTGCCCGGAGCTTGGCGAGGACCTCCAGTAACCTGATTTCTCCGGACACTGACAATGCGTAACCGCTCTTAACTTCGACGGTGGTCGTTCCGTTGCCCGTCATCCGCTTCAACCTTCCTTTCGTCTGAAACAGAAGTTCTTCTTCAGAAGCGAGGTTCGTTTCCCTGACCGTTTTCAGTATGCCGCCGCCGGATTTGAGAATCTCCAAGTAGGACATGCCGGAGAGTTTAGCCGAAAGTTCGCCCTCCCTGCTTCCGGCAAAGACGGTATGAGTGTGAGAGTCGACGAATCCCGGCATCACGAGCTGACTGCGACAATCGATATCAAGAGCTCTCGTGGTCGAGTAACTTTCATTCAGATCCGAACGTCTGCCGACAAACACGATCTCACTGGAAGAGGCAGCTACGCAGAGGTCCTCCGTCTTTAGAACTCCCAGAGTTTCGTACGTTGGGAATTTCGCAGGCATTGTGGAAGATCCGGATAAGGTCAGTAATTCCCCGATATCATGGAGGATCAGGTCAACAGAGGGCTTCGTAGAGCTTTTTTTCATCTTGAAAATTAAGATTCCCGTATTATATTTGGATTAAACTGTCTACCGTCTCTCTTCTAGGCGCAGCTCAGTGACGGATCAGGCATCCCAGCTTTGACCAACGAGGAGGATATGGACCAAAGAGAAGAGTATTAACACCCGGTTGCCCCAGATTTTATGGTATGATAAGAAACGCTATCCGGGCGCCCCGAGGGAAGGACATCTCGTGCAGGGGATGGCACCAAGAAGCAGCTTTGCGTATGCTTATGAACAACCTGGATCCCGAAGTAGCTCGTGACCCAGACAATCTGATCGTTTACGGTGGGACCGGCAAGGCCGCCAGAAACTGGGACTGCTTTCACCAGATAGTAGAGACTCTAAGGGAGCTGGAAAATGACGAGACTCTTCTCGTCCAGTCGGGCAAACCTGTCGGAGTCTTCAAGACATTTTCACACTCGCCGCGAGTGTTGATCTCTAATGCGATGCTGGTACCGCATTGGGCCACTTGGGAACAATTCTGGGATCTCGAAGCCAAGGGACTTACGATGTACGGCCAGATGACCGCCGGCTCTTGGATTTACATCGGGACCCAGGGAATTCTTCAAGGAACCTATGAGACTCTTGCGGCCGTCGCTGACAGAAAATTTGGCGGCACCTTAGCCGGAACCATTACGCTTTCTTCCGGCCTAGGGGAGATGGGCGGGGCGCAGCCACTTGCCGTCACAATGAACGATGGAGTCGCCATCGTCATCGAGGTTGATCCGGACAAGATAGATCGCAGGATTCGAACGAGGTACTGCGACGCCAGGACGGAGAGCATCTCTGAAGCGCTTTCGATGGCCGTGGATGCATGTGCTGAAAGACGACCCCTCTCGATCGCACTGTTTGGAAACTCTTCGGATGTATTGCCTCAACTGATTTCTCGAGGCTTCAACCCGGACATTCTGACTGATCAGACGTCGGCGCACGATCCTTTGAACGGCTACATTCCCAGCGGGTACGATGTCAAAAGCGCAGAGGACTTGCGCAAAGCAGACAGGAAGGGGTACGTCGAAAAGTCCATGCGATCCATGGCGACGCATGTTAATGCAATGTTGAAGATGCAGGAGCTTGGCGCAGTGACCTTCGAGTACGGAAATAACATTCGGAAACAGGCGTATGATGCCGGTATCGAAAACGCGTTTCAGATTAAGGGGTTCGTACCTGAATATATCCGACCTTTGTTTTGCGAGGGTCGGGGACCGTTTCGCTGGGCGGCCCTCTCGGGAAATCCTGAGGACATATTCGTGACCGATAATATCGTGACCAGCGAATTTTCCAAGAATAAGGGCTTGGTCCGGTGGATTGGAAAAGCCCACGATCGGGTGCGCTTTCAAGGGCTGCCAGCCCGGGTCTGCTGGCTTGGATACGGCGAGAGGGCACGCTTTGGAAGATTGATCAATGAAGCAGTAGCTAGGGGAGATTTGGAGGCCCCGATCGTCATCGGACGTGACCACCTCGA
>JASHPQ010000215.1 GCA_030037995.1 Nitrososphaerales archaeon
CACATTTGAATCCTCGTACGAGGATCTAGACCGGTCGTCGGTTCGTCCAAAAAGATCAGCGGCGCCTGCACTATGAGACTTGCGGCGAGATCTAACTTGCGGCGCATACCGCCCGAATACTTTTCAAGCGTCTTGTTTGCGCTGTCTGCGAGCTCAAACTGCTCAAGGAGCTCTTTCGCTCTCTTGTTTGCAGCTGATCTACTGAGACCAAGCAACAATCCAAAGATGGTTAGATTTTCATATCCGGAAAGCTTCTCGTCAACCGCCGCACTCTGACCAGTTACGCTAATAAGCTGGCGGACAACTTGGGTTTCGCTTCCAATGTCATGACCGAAGATCTCAGCACTGCCACCGTCGGGCTTGATCAGAGTGGTGAGCATGTTAATGATGGTCGTCTTACCCGCGCCGTTCGGGCCGAGCAGAGCATAAATTCCGCCGATCGGTATTGAGAGATTTACTCCGTCAACGGCGCGATTTTCTCCAAAGACCTTGATTAGTCCGTGGGCCTCGACGGCAAGTATGCTCCTCTGACCGGTTTTTGAATTTTCCAATCTCGATTCTTGTGTCATCAAAAATTGTCTCCTCCCATGATTGCCTGTCCTTGTTCCTAGCTTGTTCTTACTGAATTTCGTATCTTTTCCGAGGCAATCTCTTAAGACTCAAATTTGAACGCGGATGGGAAGGATATGTACTTTGCTTCCCTAGTGCTCATCCGACGTCTTGGCCCTTTCAAATACTTACACGAAGTTATTGCCAGATCATCTTGACACAGCCGTGCGGAACAATTGCAATTTCTTCCTATTTCATGTCGTTATGACACTCCCCACAAGAGATAGTTAGTCCCAAATCTAAGAGAATCAATCTGGATTCTTGGGCTGATTAACCAACATGCAAATTAAACCCATACAGGGGAAGGAGGGGGTGGGAATCGAACCCACTTATCTGCGTCCCGGTACTTACCGCTGGAAATCCGCTGACTGTTCAAGGATCTGCAGGCGGACGCGTGACCACTCCGCCACCCCTCCGCGATGGGAAGCTGAGTCTTTAGAAAGCCCCTTTTGTATGTTGTTGAATGCGGGTTCACGCCAAGAGAGCGAGGATAACAATGGCGGACACAAAAACAATCGAGATCGTATTCAATACCTTGATCAGCGAATTGATCGCCGGTCCCGCAGTATCTTTGAACGGATCTCCCACGGTATCCCCCATTACGGCAGCGGTGTGAGCCGGGCTCTTCTTTCCTCCGTACTGTCCGGTCTCGATGTATTTCTTTGCATTATCCCACGCTGCGCCGCCGTTTGTCATCATGAACGCGAGGAAGACTCCGGAAACGACGCTACCTATCAAAAGACCTCCGAGGGCGAGGGGCCCAAGTATGAATCCGACGATCAAAGGTGTGAGCACCGCAAGCAAAGCTGGCGCGGCAAGCTCCTTCAACGCAGCCTGCGTGCTAATGTCCACCGCCTTTGCGTAATCGGGCTTTGCGGTGCCCTCCATTATTCCGGGGATCTCTTTGAACTGTCTCCGGACCTCGTTGACCATCTTGAAAGCAGCTCTCTGCACTGCGCCGATCAGGAAACTAGAGAAAAAGAAGGGCAGCAGGCCACCGATGAAAAGCCCCACAATCACTAGAGGATCGGTAAGGACAAAAGTCAGAGCCCCGCCCGGTTGCAGACCGTACTTGGAGTAGAGGTCGTGTAGCGCGATCTCCTTGTTCACTTCATTCTGGAAAGCTTCGAAGATCGAGATCGCCGCGAGTGCCGCCGACATTACCGCAAAAGCCTTCGTAGTAGCTTTCGTCGTATTGCCCACGGCATCCAGCTCGTCTGTAACGTCACGAACGTTTTCCTCCAGACCAGCCATTTCGACAATTCCGTTTGCGTTGTCCGTAATCGGACCGAAGGCGTCGATGGACATTACGACTCCCGTTAGAGAAAGCATGGACATTGTGGCAATCGCCGTACTGTAGACCCCCATCAGTGCGTTAGACCCTGAGCCCACGTACCCCAGATAATAGGAAGCCAGTATGGCGATCACGAGCACCACGGCCGAGGGAGCCGTACTCTGTAACCCTACCGTATAGCCGGCGAGAAAGTTCGTCGCTGCGCTTGTCTGGCTTGCCTCGGCGATCGTCCTAACTGGAGGGTACTTGTACGAAGTGAAATAATCCGCTACTCGCTCGATGACGATTACGACAATGATTCCCACGACTGCGCTCGCGAGAAGATAGTAGCCGAGGCTGCTTCCGCCGAATAGCGAGTTGATAAATACGAAATCAATGATTATTGCGATCACCGCCGTGATGACGAGAGCAATATTTAGGGCTCCGAGGGGATCCTTCTTGATCGATTTCCTGATGTACAGGCCCCCGAGGATCGATCCGACAATCCCGGCAAAGCCTAAAAGTAGAGGTAGCTCCAAGAGCTGATGGGATCCAGTGACGGCGGCCAAGTTCGCAGGAACCCCGATAAGCGCAGCGAGGATGATTGCGGCTATTGCCGTAACGACGAACGACTCGTAAACATCCGCGCCCATTCCCGCGCAATCCCCGACGTTGTCGCCGACGTTGTCAGCGATGACCGCGGGGTTTCTGGGATCGTCTTCCGGGATCCCAGCTTCCGTTTTTCCTACAATGTCGGCACCAACGTCGGCCGCCTTTGTGTAAATGCCGCCGGAAACTCTCATGAACATGGCAATAAGGGACGCCCCAAAACCCAGCCCGGCCACGACAGCAGGGGTCGCAGTGATGGTCTTTTCAAACGCTATGAAGAACGCGGATACTCCCAAGAGACCAAACCCCACCACAGCCATTCCCATTACTCCACCGCCGCGGAAGGCGAGATTTAGGGCGCTCCCCAGCCCGTTCTTGGCGGCTTGCGCCGTTCTGGAGCTGGTTCTGACCGTGACTGCCATGCCGATGTACCCCGCTATTGCAGACAAGGCGGCGCCAATCGCGAACCCGATCGCGGTGGCTCCGTGCGTTCCCAGAGGAATGTCGATGAAGACGTAAATCAGAATGACGATAACCACGGCAAAGGGCGCGATCACTCGGTACTCTCTATTGAGGAAGGCGTCAGCTCCCTGTCTTACGGCGTTTGCAATCTCCACCATCTTGGAGGTCCCCGGGTCTTGCCGCCGCACAAAACCGAAAAGTACCACAGCGTAAAGAAGTGCCAAAACAGCGCCACCAATGCCAAAGAGAGCGTAATCAAGACTCATTTCTCAACAAATCAACCCGGATATCCGCATGAATTCCCAGTTCGAAAACGGTAGCTGAGGACAGAATGGAGGGCTTGCGCGAAAATTGAGTTATAAGTTTTACATCGCGCTCTAATTCCTGGAGCCGAGCTGCTGAATTAGAGCGGTCACGAGAAACGGGAGGATCGAAGTTACTTCCCCAAAAATAGTGACCTGCTTTGCCTTGGTCGACACCTTCCCCCAAGAAATGGCTTCCCTTACTTGCGCTCCCGAAAGACTGCCGTCCTGTTCGGTCGCGGACGTGATGTACACGGCGTAGTCGAGGCCGCCCCGGAACTGATTCCACCAAAGCGTATGATGTTTTGAAATGCCACCGCCCATCATGAAGGCTCCGCTTTTTTTCGCAGAGTAGACGATGTCGGATAGTTCCTGCTCGTCTCTCAGTAAATCGAGCTTGAAATCCCTGTGGGCCTGATAAAATAACCAGCACTGGCTACCGACTGCGCCGTCAGTTATACCCGGCACGAAAATCGGGATCTCGTTCCTTGCGGCCCAGTAAAGTATAGAGCGATCGTCCTGAATGGACTCGCCCAGTCTCTGACAGAGAAATCGTGTAGAAGGACTTCTTTCTCCACTGCTGTAAATCTCCGACAGCACCTTTTGCATTTTCTGTTCCACCAACGGCCCATAATTTTCAGTTTCAATCAGAACGTTGCCCAACCTGTGATACCCTTTCTTTTCCAGAGTGACGTCGTCCATCGTAAACTCCCCGCCCGACTGGTACGGCTTGTAGCTGCGCGCGAGATCGTGGTCTAGTGTTCCGCACGTAGTGATCACGGCGTCACACAGCTTTCTCTTAACGAGCTCTTTGATTACTCCCCTCGTACCCGTGGAAATGATCGCTGCCGGGAAAGAGAGAAACTTGGCACAATTTGCGTCGCGGCACATCTCCTCCAGGATATCCACCGACTCTGCCAAGTATCTAGCCTGAAAGCCTCCGGAGTACTTCATCTGGTTCATGATGTCGCTGACGCTCGAGTCTTCGCTCAGCGAGATGTCTTTAATCGGTGGGAAATTTGAATCCCGAGACTTTCCTCTCTCGCCGGATTTTGGGGATCTAGGCATTATCGCAGTTTTCAACAGCTTTCGTTTCATCTTTTATAGTTGGTTCTAAGGCTTCCTTTGCCGGAAACTGAAAAAAATTTGGTCGATTGGATCGAGACCTCGGATGAGCTTCTACGCAGGGTGCTTCAGCCCCGGAACCCTGATTCCCACAAGGGCGACAATGGCGTGGTGTGTGTCGTGGGCGGCAGCCGGCTGTTTCATGGCGCCCCGTACTTCTCGTCCATGGCCTCCCTCAGAACCGGCGCGGATCTGGTCTATCTTGCGGTTCCCAAGCTCATAGCGACGGCGGTGAGGTCGCTCAGTCCCGCTCTCATCGTCTTTCCGGTAGCGGATGCAAAACTCACGACGGGGGCTGCTGACGCCCTGCTAAAATGGCTCCCGGAGATCGATAGTCTCGTTCTGGGCCCCGGCATGGGAAGGCAGAACCTCGATGGAGCCAAGAAGCTGATCCGAGAACTTTCTCTCGAAAGGAAGGTGAGAGCAAGCGTCGACGCAGAGGCGCAGAACGTGGATCTCTACAGTCTCATCAAAAACAAGGAGTGCGTGACGACGCCGCACCCCGGAGAATTCAAACGAGTTTTCGGTGTCGATCCAGGAAATTCCTTGGAAGAAAAAGTTGCGGTCGTCTGCTCGAAGGCAAAAGAGTTTGGTATCATTATCGTTTTGAAGGGAGCGAGTACTATAATTTCAGACGGCTACAGCGTCTTCGTTAATAAAACTGGCAGCCCCGGAATGACTTGCGGGGGAATCGGAGATACCCTGTCGGGCGTAATCGGGGGGCTAATGGCGCAAGCGAGCGGTACTGGATTGAAGAGTGTAGAAGTGGCTGCCGCCGCGTCGTACGTGGTGGGACTGGCCGGAAAGCAAGCGGTTTCAGAAAAAGGGTTTCACATCGTGGCTACGGACATCATCGAAAAAATTCCGGATGTCCTAAAGCCATTTGACAGGGTTCTGTAAAGTCGTCCTAGTTCTTGGCTTTGAATCAGAGTGGAGAGGGCTCCTCAGAATATGGATTGAAGGATGACTGGAACTATGTCCAGAACACGCTGGAGCAAATAATCCCCATCTATGACAAAACCAATCGGTACATCTCACTGGGGAGCGATCTAAAGCTCAGAAGGAAGGGGATAGGGCTCCTAGTTTCAGAATTCCAAGAGAGGGAGAGTTTTTGCCTTCTTGATCTAGGGTGCGGAACGGGGACGATGACTCGTCTGCTTCAGGAAAGGATGAGATCCAAGGGTAATGTACTCCTCGTCGATCCTATTCCTGCAATGATGCGTCTTGCGAGACAGAGAACATATGAGGATGGGGTTCTCGCAGTTTACGAGTACCTTCCCCTGCGGGAAAGTACGATCGACGCGACAATGGCGGGATTCTCACTGAGAGATGCCCGGAATCTCTCAGCCGCTCTCAAGCAAATCAACCGGTTATTGAAGCCGAACGGTAAATTCCTGATTGTAGACCTTTCGAAACCCGATTCGTCTGTGAGGAGCAAGTTGATTTCTATCTACTGGCGAGGGATCGCTCCCACGATTGCGTACTTTTCTTCGGGCAGGCTGGGCCTCAAGTTCGGCGCGCTAGCCAAAACGTACGATCGTCTGCCCAAGATCTCCGAATTTCTGCACATCACGCAAGAAGAGGGCTTCGATGTCTCAAAAACTGAATTCTCTATGATGGGAGGAGCCTGTGTAATTCTACTGACGAAGAAAGAGACATAGCAAGAAAGGAGGGAAAAGCTACATCTTGAGCTTGCCGAGATTTCGTTCTTTTTCGGAATAGATCACATCGTACTCCTCCGGGAGGACGACCGCGAGCGCTTTCTTGCTGTAAGAGAAACGGATTGAGACAGGCATCATTTCCGTATTTCTTGCAAGACCATAGTTGCCAATTAAGTCGACAGCAATTATACCTGCGACTCCGACGCCGCGCACCTTGGAAAGAAGGCTGATCGAGGCATCACACGCGGCCTGGGCGTCCAGACCGTTTTTCATGAAATCGCAAACCGTCTTGCAGAGGGAGACCCGGATTATTTCCTCTCCCGCACCCGTGGCGCAAGCAGCTCCGGAGGAAGAGTCCGCGTAGAGGCCAGCTCCCGGTATCGGAGAATCTCCCACTCTCCCCGGAAGCTTCACGAACCTTCCTCCCGTCGACACACCCGCGCAGACTTTGCCATCGGCATCGATCGCGACGGACCCGACCGTGTCGAGGTTTCCGTATTCTTGTCCGAGATAACGACCTAGTAACGCAGAATTTTTTGGCCACTCCTTTAGTTCGCCGGCTCCCATTTTTTTCATGTACTCTTCGTACTGGTCCAGTCTCATTTTATTGGGCTCGAGGTCGTGGATCTCGAATCCGATGGAACGGGCGAACTTTCTCAGCGGTTCGGCCCCAGCGATGAATACGTGATCCGTCTTTTCCATACACGCGCGTGCGAGCGAAACGGGATTGGATACCATGCTGGCACCTGCAACCGCACCGCAACTGAGGTCCCCGAGCATCACTGCCGCATCGGGTTCCACTTTCCCCTCAATCGTAGTGCAAGAGCCGCTACCAGCGTTGAATATTCCGCTATCTTCCAGGACCCTTATGGAGGCTTCCACGGCGTCCAGCGAGGATCCTCCTTTCCGAAGAAGGGCATATCCCTCGGAGATCGATTTTCGAAGTATTTGCCTTCTGAGAGCAATATCCTTCCTCATGCTCCTCTGAAGCGATCCCGCCCCTCCGTGAACGATTAGTCCAAATCGCGATTCGGCCACCATTAGAGTGGCAATGCCGTTCCCGAACGCTAATTATTGTTTTTATGTCGAGGGCCGTCGAATCAGAACTTGGGATGCCGAAGAACGACAGCGAGGTCTTTGCGCCAAAGGGGTTGTTGAAGATGCTCATTCTCAAATTCGCTGGTACGAGGCCGGTAACCGGAGTGGAGATCATGACAGATGTACCGAAAATGACAGAGGATCTCTGGTCACCGAGCCCTGGCTCGGTCTACTATCTTCTCGGGGAGATGGAGAAGGACGGTCTGCTGCTACACGTTCCCACCGGAGAGCCCGGGATAAAGCGTTACGTTTCTTCCGAAAAAGGGAAGCTGCTCTTTGAGAACTTCAAACTGGACGTGAAAAAAAATCTCTATCGTCAGCTTGTGATGATGCGGGTTCTCTCGGACCTCGCTGAGAATAATTCCCTGTCGGAGTCGATCTCTTCCATTGCTAGAAAAATCACCGCAAGGTGAGATCGTAGCTCAGATAATTTATGCCAAGTGTCTAAGTTTTCCTCAAACAACTCTTAATAGTTTGGCGCAAACGGGGGTGCCCGGCCTTGCAAGAAGCTGGTACTATTCTTCATCTTGCCAGAAGCGGCAGACTCATTTTGAAGTCGAATTCGGAGCTGGTGCACGAGGGTTCGATCCTCATTGACGAAAAAGGCAAACGAGCCGGCAAGGTCTTGGAGATGATCGGGCCGGTGAACGCGCCCTACTTATCCGTGCAACCGTTCAGCGATAGGACCGAGAAGACTGCAGGGGCAAAGCTCTACCTCGGTGAAGATGAACCGAGGGCGCTAGGGCGGAGAAAGTTTCCGGGGAGAGAGCGTCCCGGCTCTCGCGGGGCATCAAAGAGAAGCTATGTTCCTCAACCATCGCGCGCCTCCTCTTCCTCTAGATCTGAAAGATTTTCCAAAAGGAGTTAGCTTTCGAAAAAGATGCTTCCAGTAGAAAGAGACTTAGGGATTGCGGCTCTCAATGCATGCCCGAACTGTCGCAAGGCGTTGATACGCGATCAAGAAAAAGGCGAAGTTTTGTGCCAATATTGCGGGTTTGTTGCGATTGACCAGACTATCGACAGCGGCTCGGAGTGGAAGCAGCTTGATTTTGAAGAGCGATCCAAGAGGATGCGCGTCGGGCTTCCGACTTCGATTGCTCTTCACGATTATGGCCTTTCCACGGATATCTCAGGCGACAGTCGCGACTCGCATGGGAGGTTTCTTGACCAGCGTAATAGGCAGGATGCGATGAGGCTGCAAAAGTGGCAACGACGAATAAGAACATCTGCTCAGGGTGAAAGGAGTCTCGCGAACGCGCTCACCAAGATCACGGAGGCTTCGGCTCAGCTGCGGCTGCCTTCTCCGATAGTTGAAGAAGCTTCTCACATCTTCAGGAAATCCGCAAAGCAGAGCATTTCCAAGAGCAAGTCAATTGCAGGCATGGCGGCGGCCTCCCTTTATCTCGCGTGTAGACGGAGTGGCGTCAACAGGTCGTTAAAAGAAATCGCGAAAGCTTCCGGCACTCAAGAGAGGTCCGCAGCGCGATACTTCAGGTTGCTGCTCAATGAAGTCGAAAAAACATACGTACCGCCTCCGAGCGTACAGAAATACATTTCGAAGCTCGTGAACAAGGAAAAAATCAACACTAGGGTTGAAAGGCTAGCTCTGGATCTTGCGGACCGAGCCACAGAGAGCGAGATATCCAGCGGAAAAACACCCGCCGGCCTGGCCGCGGCGTACGTCTACATCGCTTCCGTACTTTGTAGTGAACACATTCCGCAACGGGAGATCGCAGAAATTGCTGAAGTTACTGAGGTAACGGTGAGGAATAGGTGTAGAGAAATACTAGAAAAGTTCACGATAAATCAAAAAGTGAAAGTCTTGTAGCCTTAACGTTTGAAAGGTTTTAATGGTACTTCGAGCATATTTATGTTCTATACTATTTTCGGTGACCTTGGTGGCGCCTTCAAGCAGTTCTAAAGAGGAAGAGGACGTACTGTTCGACCTCACCTCGAAGGTCTATAAGCTGGTTGTCGAACACGGCAGCGATGGAGTACTACAAAGCGAGCTGTGGAAAGAGTTAGTACTTACTAGTCGAGACGGATCCAGACTTGCCATTCGACTGGAAAGAAGGGGGATGATTCGTCGGGAAAAAGTGTTGGATGGCGGTAGATGGACTTACAAGCTCACCCCTCTTCGGATGCCCGTGCAGATCCGATCAATAGAAGAAGCACCCTGTCTGACCTGTCCTTACGAAGCGAAGTGTTCGCTCACTGGCGTCGTCAGTCCACTTTCGTGTCCCTGGATTTCAGAGTGGGTCGTCAAAGAGTTCAGAGAAACCCTT
Organism: Nitrososphaerales archaeon; assembly: GCA_030037995.1. Lineage (GTDB taxonomy): Archaea > Thermoproteota > Nitrososphaeria > Nitrososphaerales > CADDZS01 > DATLTL01. The sequence goes on from JASHPQ010000215.1 coordinate 9,425, forward strand.
TCTCCTGTCGAGGTTTCCACCGCTCCCATGAAACGATTTGCCACGGCCACCGCAAGGTAGTACCGAGCGTTATTTTAGGATCTATTTTCTCAGCCCGAAAAGTATGTGTGTTTTCGTTCAGTCTTGCATCATGATCCTCCGCGCGTGATTTCGATTTGAGGCTGGACGAAGCAAAGCGCGACCATTACAGGAAGAGGGCCAAAGAGGAAGGCTACCGCAGCCGGGCGGCCTTCAAGCTTATCCAAATTAACCAGAAGTACAGGTTAATCAATCCTCGAGATCGAGTTATCGACATCGGTTCTGCACCCGGGGGTTGGCTGGAAGTCGCCTCCGAGCAGGTCGGTCCCGATGGTCTAGTCATCGGAGTGGATCTCGTCCAAGTAAAGCCCGTCGGAAAGAATGTGAAAATCCTAACCGGGGACATTTCTTCGGCGGATTTCCCGGACAAGCTGCACTACGCGCTTGGGAAGGGCAACGCAGACTGCGTGCTTGCCGATCTGTCGCCTAAGATATCAGGCATCTGGGAGATGGATCATTTTAGGCAGATCGAGCTGTGCCACAAAGTTTTGGATCTCCTTCCCTCAATCTTGGTGAGGGGAGGATCCTCGGTAATGAAGGCTTTTCAGGGGGCGGAGCTGGATCTGCTGGTCAAACGCCTAAAAAAATCCTTTCCCAGAGTCGAGGTTTCTAAGCCGAACGCCAGCCGCAGCGAGAGCAGCGAAGTATATCTCGTCTCTATGGACTTCAGCGGGAAAGTCGAGCCAAGACAGCTTGGAGCTCTGGAAGAGGAGCGGCCGTACGAAGTGCGTTCCGATTCAGTCGAGTCCGGGTTGTCAAGTGACCGGCTGACTCTAGCTCCTTCATGACATCTGCGATCTTTGGCGTTCTGATCTCCATAAAATCCGAGATCTCTGAAAGATCATAGTAGAGAGGGAGATCGGACTCTGGCTTGAAGATCGCCAGCTCGCTGAATTTTGCACAGGTTGCGACGAAGTCCTGAGACTGGATCTTTCCCGCCCAGAGTGGCCCTGCGACTTTCATTGCTGAGGCCGCACAATTTGGACAATTTAAGCATGTTTTGTCAATTTCGGAAGCAAGCTCTTCACGACTCGCGATCCTCCGAAAGGCGCACCTGAAGCAGTGCAAAGCGTAGCCGATCTGAGCTTCGTTCTGTCTGGAGAGGCTGTTTCCGATCTGTACCAGGCAGTACGCTCTAAAATAATGCATATCGTGATGGCAGAAGAGCGGCATTATGGACGCCTCGAAGCGCATCGCGGTCATCGACAAAAGCCCGAAGATCAGTCTCAAGCCAATCTCATGTGCATAGTCCGTCCTGAGGGGGGATCCGAGATACTTTCTCTGCGCGACCTTCGGATACACCCCGCACAGGACGGCAGTGTCGGTCGCGGAGACGGAAAGCATCCCACCTTGCTTTGTTGCTCTCAAAGCGCAGTCGACGTAAGGGCTGGGCGTCCCGAAGGGATCCACGTCGACTGCGTCAAACCTGTCGCCGCCCGGGCCTCGAGTTAAAAGAAACGCACAGGCTTCCTCCTGAGTGAAGAAGCATTTTCTTTCGACCCCGTTTTCAGCTGCGGATCGCTTGGCGAGAGCGATCGAGGATGGGCTGATGTCGTTCAGAAAGACTCGGTCATAGAGATCAGGTAGCTCGTTTGCCACTCGCACTCCCCTCGCTCCTGTTCCGCACAGAGGATCCGCAAAGCTGAGCTTGCCCCCGAACGCACCGTTCTCTTTCAGCGTCTCAGCATACGCTCGATAGCAAATGATTGAGACATCGCGAACGTATTTCCCTCTAGAGTTGAAGAATGACGGATACTTTACCGGCTCCAGTTGCTCCGGAACGAACAGAAGAGTCTTGCCCTCGGTTATGGAGCGAGAGTTTATCGAGCTCATCAATTTCTTGATTTTTTTCCTGGTGTCCCTGCTTCTGGGGCCCATTACTCGGGAGGGTCTAAAGAGCTAATCCTTTCCTCCTGCCCGACAAGCGAGACAGGAAGCTTTCTATCTAAATGACTGAGAATTTTGAACTCATGACGGTCAGGATTTGGCTGCTGACTGGAGACCCGGCAGTAGGTAAGTCCACTGCCCTGTCGAAGATACTGTTGGAAGTGAGAAGAGCCGGTTTCGCACCCGGAGGAGTTCTGACCAGAGAAATCAGGAGTCACGGCGAAAGAGAGGGTTTTCAGCTGACGGATATTGCTTCAGATGAATCGGAGACGTTGGCAGACGTGAAGGGGATCACTGGCCCCCGTATAGGAAAGTATAGAGTGAATCTAAAGACACTGTCCACCCTTGGAGTAGTTGCTCTCAAGCATGCGGCTGGTCGGTCTGATCTAATCGCCGTGGACGAAGTTGGGCCCATGGAGCTACTGAGCCCAGAGTTCCGAAGGGCGATCCATACTGCCGTTATCGAAACGAGCAAAAAACCGGCAGTCTGCGTGGTGCACAAGAGGTTTCAAGATCCTCTAATTGACGAATTGCGAGCTTCTCATGGAGCAGTGATGGAGGAGGTTACCTTTGAAAACAGGGATGAGCTGCCGGTCGCGCTGGGGAAAGATATAATTCAATATCTGAGGAGCGAAAGCGGGATCGGCGGCAAAGCTCTGTGATCGTAGCGGGAGTGGATGAAGCCGGCCGTGGATCCGTTCTCGGGCCCCTCGTAATCGCGGGAGTTTCGGTTGAGGAATCGAAGATCCCGGAGCTCGTGAGCCTTGGAGTCAAGGATTCGAAGCTTCTCACCCCGAAGAAACGTAGATTTCTCTACAAGAAAATCAAGAGTATCGCAAAACAGGTCACTTATGAAAAAATCCTCCCCAAGGAGATCGACAAGGTCGTTTTCAGAGGAGAGAGGCTTTTCCGTCTGAATTACCTTGAAGCCAAGTCCATGTCGTCGATCCTGCATCGGCTGGATTTCGATCGTGCCTTCGTTGACTGCTGCGACACCAATCAGCTCCGGTTTGGGCAGCTCGTTTCAGATATGATTGCCGATAAGAGGGGCTGGTCGTTCACCGTTGGCGAAAAGAATCCTCTCATCGAAAAAATTGTCAGCGAGCATCATGCCGACCGTAACTATCCCATAGTATCAGCAGCGTCAATAATCGCCAAGGTTACGCGCGACTCTTTCATCAAGAGGTTGCAAAAGAGACACGGAGAATTTGGCAGCGGATATCCTTCGGATCCGTTTACCATCTCATATTTGAAGCGCTGCTACGAGACTTCGAATCAATTCCCGGAGATTACGCGGCTATCCTGGCTAACGGTCCGTCGGCTTCGGGGAGAAGCTCTCGAGGACGAAGACGGAGCCTCCGACATGCTCATTGAGGCCGAATATTAAAAGCTCGAGGGGACTTTCGTACTGTATAGCTGATTGACCTAGGAACATGCTAAATTTTTCCTCAAACCAAAACTTCCAGAGAATTTCTGAAATTCATCGTAATAACGCGTCCTTCATAAGCATCTCCAAGGTATACCAGCAAACATGGGGAATGCCCATGCAAATCTACAGCTTCGCGATATTTGTTTGTTTGACATTCTCAAATAGCTAACCTCGAAAAACGGCTCTAGGCCTATTCAGCCGGGTTTCCTCGTTGCGACGAGCATGGCGTGATTTCGATCGTAAGGCTCCAAGTCGATTCTTTCCAGTACCTCGAATCCTGCTTGCCGCAATATCCTAACTTGTTCCGAGAAGACCTCATTCTTCGGCTTTAGGGCGTCGATACTACTCGCCTTCACCACTAAAAACAAGAATCCACCACTTCCAAGGAACTCGTTACAGTTTTTCGTTGCTATCTCGGTCTGATCTGGTTGTGCGATATCGCAGTAAACTGCTCCGATATCTCCATAAACCGTACCGTATTTTTCAGGATGCTTTGCGTCTTCGACGATCGGGATTACGTTTTTCCTGTATTTTACGACGTTCTCCAAGAGCTCCCTCGCCACCCTGGGTGCGACCTCCACAGCGAAGACCTTGCCGCTTGCTCCGACCGTGTCTGAGATGTGTGAGACCGTCGTGCCGGTCGAAGCCCCTAGGTAAAGACAACGAGATGCAGAGGAGAAGGGAAAGGTCTTCAGGCCATTCAGGATCGAGGCCGATAGCTTGCTCCTGAAAGGATCCCAAGATCTGAGCTCGACTTTCCGGTCCTCGAAGTGCTCTGGAATCAATGTCTCACCGTAGATCGACCTACCCGGAGTAAGATTTACTGTGGCGATGATTCTCTTATTCGGATTCCGAGGATCTGGCGCAAGAAAGACGCCATCGAACAGACGATGAGCGGGTTGCCTAACTTCGGTCATGCCGCTGTCCGGGCTTTCCGAAGCGCTTCTGGCTTCTGTTCGCAGGCGGAGGTCGAGGCCTTTCGCGATCCCTGTGACCTCGATCCTCGCGGCTGCGCCGTTGCTCTGGTGGTGGTCGTTGCCTTGGTTCAAAGCGCCGGTCCCTTTTTGCCGCGAATTCTCTCGGTCGCGATTCTCTTGGAGCTTCTTTGTACTTTTCCCTGATCTCGTCTAACCGCAGTTGCAGCGAATTCATTATCGATTCGTCCTTCGACCCCCTGAAGGAGTCGATCCTAGCTGCAATAGCAAGCTTGCCCGCAACTGATCTCGCGACCTTGCCGCGCTGCCACTTTGGGGCGCTGTGCACGGCCGCATGCTGGAACAGAATGCCGTGCTTCGGCGGCCGCGCGCCGCTCTTTAGGGCGCGGTAGAGCGCCTTTTCAGCCCCTAGTATCTGGATGGTGCTGGCCGGCATTATAGACAGACGTCTCAGCCCCCCGGCTTTTGCGATGAGTCTAGCTCCAATCGTGGCCCCCGCTACTTCAGTGAGATTCGGGGCCACCTCCCTCATTGTTTTCTCGACATGGGAAGCTAGTTTGTCTCGCAGTGAGAAGAGCCTTTGAGCTTCCTCCGCGAGCTGAGTTATCCTCGCTAGGTCTTCTTCTCTGAGATTTGCCCCCCTCGAATTTTTGGCCGCAGTCTCGATCGCGCTGCTCTTTGCCTTCGAATAACCCATCTGCTCCAAAAGTCCCGCTTCGTAGTTTTCCCTCGACTTGAAGTTCAGTATCAGTTTAGCAAGAGAAATGTTGTCGTCCACCATCGACGTAAGCTCCGGGAAATGGAGGCCGTACCACTCGCGCAGCCTCGAGCTCAGGATATTCGCGGTCTTGTCCACCTCGTCGAGTGCCTGGACGCTTTCCATGGCCTGCAGATCGGGGTTCGAGGACATTTCCTTGATCCTCAAGGAGGAGAGCTCAACAGAGACATCCCTAATTGCCTCCTCAGCCTCCTCCGGCGAGACAACAATTCCCGATTGCACTAGAAGCGAAAGCTGATTCTTTCGGAACTCCCTCTGATCCGGCTCGCTGATGGCCTGTGTCTCGACGGAAGCGAGCTCCTTGAGACCCTGAAGAACCGAGGGTTCGGAGACCAAAACGTCTCCCGGCTTCAAGTTTTCATTCAACCAGGCCCTTTCTTCGGGAGAAATAACGCCAGAGCTGGCATCCAAAAACGTCTTCGCTCTTGCCTCTTTCGGAAAAGAAAATCTGGCAGTGGGCAGCTTTCTATCGTCAAGGAGGAGCAACCCGAGCTCGCTCACGATTAAGAATTTTTTCAATGGAGGAATTTTGCTCTGAAATCAACATTTCAATAGTCAGTCTTAAAGGGTTTGGTGAAATTTGGAAAGAGTTCGGGTTTCAAAGTGGGAGGCACCGGAAAAACTCGTGATTTGGAAAAAATATCGAATCAGAAAATGCCGGTCTCCATTCCAGTCGAATTGTGCGGCTTCCGCCTGGAGCATCCCACGATGCTCGCTTCAGGCGTGCTCGGAATATCTTTCGAGCTATTTCCAAGAATTATCCAAAGCGGTTGCGGAGCGGTTGTAACGAAATCCATTGGAGTGGAACCACGTGAGGGTTACAAAAATCCAACTATGACAGGCGTGGAAGCCGGGTACCTCAATGCAATAGGACTCGCGAACCCCGGGGTGGAGATCTTCGCCCGCGAGCTCCAGGAATTTAATGAAGAAATCGAATCGAGAAAGATGCCTCTCATTGTGAGCGTCTTCGCAGATGGCCCAGAGAACTTTGCGCGCATTGTTCGAATCCTTGATGATCTTGAATTTCTCGCGTTCGAGCTGAATCTATC
>JASHPQ010000216.1 GCA_030037995.1 Nitrososphaerales archaeon
ACGTCTTGAGAGCCGACGATGTTCTCGGAGCAAAGATCACCGGTGCCGGTGGAGGTGGCAGTGTTATAGCTGCGGTAAGGCCCGGTTCCGAAGAGTCGGTTTTGAACTTTGTTTCCAGCCGGTATCCGCTTAGCTTCGTAACCGGAATTCCTCAGGAGGGGCTAAAGTGGGAAAAAACAGCAAGCTAGTCATCATCAAGTTGGGCGGAAGCGTGATAACGAACAAGGACAAGCCGGTTTCCCCAAATCGCCGTAACATTCGGCTAATATGCCGAGAACTATCGCGAGCAATGCTTTCTGATAGCAAGTTGCGATTAATTTTGATCCACGGCGGTGGGTCTTTCGGGCACTACTACGCGAAGAAATTCAAACTAGGAACCAACATGACGAGTTCCGCCTCTCCGGAAGGTCTAGCCCGAACTGCCGCGGCCATGATCGATCTTCACTCAATCCTACTTGGCGAGCTATGCAGGGCCGGAGTATATTGCGGAACTATCTTACCGATCGAATTATTTTCCGGGGCAGACAATTTTTCGATTTCCCTAGGAGGGAAAAATCGGGTGACCTCAATCTTCCGTAATGGTCTCGTCCCGATCACCTTTGGATATGTGACCCTGATAGGAAACCAAGCCTCCATAATTTCGGGGGACAAAATTGCTCTTGCTCTTGTTAGGGCATTCTCCGTGGAGAAGACGGTTTTTGTGATGGACGTCGACGGCGTATTTCCCTCATCTGACCTAAAGGGCCCTGTCCTCGAGCAGCTGTTCCCGGCTCAGCACGCAATTCAGAGTTCGATCAAGCAATACGATGTCACGGGAGGGATCAAGGCGAAGATATCCACCGGGTTTGGTCTTGCAAAGCTAGGAACGGATGTGTACTTCGTCAACGGCACAAAGTCGGGTAGATTATTCAAGATTCTGCAAGGTTCGGACGACGTAGTTGCGACAAGGATTTATTCAACAAAAAGAGGCAGATTTAGATCTCCGAAATAACCGAGAGGCTCACTGATACACGGTTTTGATTTGAAATTGGAACTCAAGACAGATTCCCAGGATTTGCTTGAAATGTTGCAGTCAAATAAGAAGTTGTTTGACGAAACCGTCTTAGAATTCTTGCCACGGACTACAGATACCAAAGAAATACAGTTACTTTACAACATGATGCGCGATTATCCCAGCCGCGGCGGAAAGGGGATCAGAGGCACTCTGTGTCTTCTGTGGTGTGAACTTTTTTCTGGAAATAAGACGAATGCACTGGTTACAGCCTCGGCGCTGGAGCTTTTTCAAAACTGGATCTTAATCCACGATGACATCGAAGACCATTCGGAGATGCGCAGGAATCTGCCAGCCCTCCATAAGAAATTCGGAGTAGAGCTTTCGATCAACGCGGGCGATGCTCTCCACGGCAAGATGTGGGAGCTACTGTTGACGAATGCCGAGCTGCTGGGAAGTGAATTGACTCTCAATATCCTCCAAGAATTTTCTAGGATGCTGAACGAAACAACTGAAGGCCAGCAAATGGAACTCTCGTGGAATTTCGGTAATAACTGGGATATCGATGAGTCCGACTACCTGCTTATGGTAACCAAGAAAGCTGCGTGGTACACTTGCATTGCCCCATGCAGGATGGGCCTTTTGTTATCCCGGAATACCACCGGGAGCAAACATGGGCAAGCTCCAGATCCTTCTCATACGATGAACAAGGTTGTAGACTTCGGGACAAACTTGGGAATTGCTTTTCAGATCGTGGACGACGTCCTAAACCTCACCGCCGACGAATCAAAATACGGAAAGGAGATCTTGGGCGATCTTTACGAAGGAAAGCGAACAATAATGCTGATTCATTTGTTGCGATCTTTAGAAACGACAGAACGAAAGAAGGTGATTGCTCTCCTGGCTCAGCCGAGGGAAGCCAAGCGAGTTGATGACATGAAACTGATCTTTCGATTGATGACTGATAATAGATCGATCGATTACGCGCGGCAAGTCGCGAGCAAACATTCGGAACTGGCGATGGAACTTTTTGACGATATTACGGCGGAGCAATCGCGTCTCCATCCCAGAGTTTATGATCAGACCCGATACCTTTTGGAGTATCTCACCTCAAGAGATTATTAATCTGGAATTCTACCAGACGACTGTCGCCGACCAACTTAGTTAACGAATAAACAATGCCCTCCGATTCAGACATTTCACTCATTGCCAGAAAGATCGCCCTTCTCAACGCAAACGAGCACGATGGTAAAGCGAACCCAGGCGCCGTGATTGGCAGGATCCTCTCGGAATATCCCGACCTGCGAAAGGAATCGAGCCGTGTGAAATCTATAGTCGCCGACGTAACTTCCTCGATAAATGAATTGACAATTTCCGAGCAGAGAGCATCGCTTCAGAAAGAGTTTCCGGGCGTGCTCGAAGGCTCAGCCGCCCGCAAGAAAGAGCTCTCAAAGGCTGAATCGATGAAGAGGCCACAACTTCCTGAGCTGCCAGACGCGGCGTCTGGAAGTGTAATTACTAGATTTCCGCCGGAGCCCAACGGATTCATGCACATAGGCCATGCTAAAGCGGCGATCTTGGGTTCGGAATATGCCAAAAAATATGCGGGAAAATTCATGGTGCGATTCGATGATACAAACCCTGCCGCCGAGAAGAAGGAGTTCTACGACGCCTTTCTCGAATCGTTCGACTGGCTGGGAATCAAACCAGACATTGTGAAAAATGCTTCCGACGACATGCCCAAATTTTACGACATAGCGCAGCAGATGATCCAAAAGTTCGCAGCGTACGTGTGCTCTTGCTCCCAAGGAAGAATGAGGGAGTACCGCGCGTCGGGGTTAGCCTGCGAACACCGATCGCAGTCCGCTTCAGAAAATTTCAGATTGTGGGAGGCCATGCTATCTGGGAAATTGGAAGGAGAGAACTCCACTCTCCGCTTCGTTGGAGACATGCAGAGCTTGAACACCACGATGCGGGATCCCGTGTTATTCAGGATCGTAGAAGAGTCGCACCCACTCAAGGGACATTCCTTTCGCGTCTGGCCCACTTACGACTTTGATGGTCCCGTCGAAGACAGCTTGGATGGAGTGACGCACGCGATGCGAAGCAAGGAGTACGAACTAAGAGACGAACTTTATGATGCGATATTGGACGCTGTCGGACTCCGAAGGCCAAAGATAATTGAATTTTCAAGATTACAGCTAAGGAATACTACCGTTTCGAAGCGAAACCTTAGGAAGCTGATCGAGGAGGGCAGGGTTCAGGGTTGGGACGATCCCAGATTACCAACCATAGCGGGGTTGAAACGCCGGGGCATTCTACCCGAGGCGATCAGAGAATTTGTGATGGCCATGGGGCTCAGCAAAGTAGAGTCCCAGCCGACGTGGGATCTCCTAGAGAGCATCAATCGCAAATTGCTAGATCCTGTTGCCAAGCGGTACTTTTTCACCGGAGATCCCGTGGCACTGGAAGTGGACGGCCATCCCCATCTTGAAGTGAGACTAAAGTTCCATCCTGATTTCGATTTCGGATCGAGGGCGATCCCAACAGCCGGAAAATTCCTCATTTCCGCTTCGGATGCCTCGGACATGACCACGGGTTCAAAGTTCCGCCTAATCGAGGCTTACAACTGCGAAGTTTACTCTAGACAAGAAGGTTTGATCAGGGTTAAGAGAGTCCCGGATGACGTCCAGGAAAAAATTACAAAGGTGCAGTGGGTTACTCCGGAGGGGTCTATTCCTTTTGCAGTAATGGTGACGGGCCCTTTGTTAGTCGACGAGTCGTACAACCCGAAAAGTTTGGAAATTCTGAATGGTCGTGTCGAGAAATCCGCTGAAAATGTGAAGGTCGGAGAAATATTTCAGCTTGTGCGTTTCGGGTTTTGTCGGCTGGATGCACCTGGGACGGCCATACTAGCACACAAATAGACATGGTTCTCTTGTCGAAATAAAATCGTCTGTCCTTTCTCCTGAGTGTCCCATTAGCTCCGGCAGAGCAAGGATACAACTTATAAAAGGGGCGGGAAATGATTGTCGTTTGGGCGAATGGAAAAAAATGAACCCGTTATTTTTTGTGGAAATTCAGGTCAACTCCGTCGTTAGGTTGGCTTGAGATACATGGCAAGGCCGTACTTCGCAAAGTTTGATACTCCAAAAGAAATTTCCGACGCAGCTTACGAGGCGTTGAGACAGTCAAAGCAAACTGGGAAAATCAGGAAAGGTACGAACGAAACCACCAAGGCTATCGAAAGAGGGATTGCTAAACTAGTTATCATCGCGGAGGATGTGGAGCCCCCTGAAGTGGTAGCTCACCTCCCGATAATCTGCGAGGAACGGAGCGTTCCGTTCGTTTTCGTCCCGACCAGAGCGAGCATGGGGCCGGCGCTGGGGATCGATGTCGGCGCGGCATCTGCCTGTATTATTGAACCGGGAGACGCGCAACCTTTGATAGATCAGGTGGTCGCCGAAGTCTCGAAGCTGAAGGCTTCGTCTGGTTCCTGAGATATTTCGATAATGTGTTGAAACGGGTGTTTTTTTGAGTACCAGAGCGGAAGAACGAGTTACGCCCGCAGAGATTATTCAAGTGGTGGGCAGAACGGGAGTTGCCGGTGAAATTACCCAAGTAAGGGTCAAGCTTTTAGAAGGACGAGACAGGGGGAGGATATTGACCAGAAACGTAAAGGGGCCCGTCAGGATGGGCGACGTTCTAATGCTTCGCGAAACAGAGCGAGAAGCCAGAAAGATCAAGTAACGAATTAGGGCAAAGTAGGTTGATTTGTTGAAATGTCGTACAATCCCAAGAGGTGTTCATTCTGCGGGAGACCGATCCCCCTCGGAACAGGCGTAATGTACATTAGAAATGATGCAGCGACGTTCTGGTACTGTTCTTCAAAGTGCAGAAAAAATGCCTCGGTCCTGAAGAGGGATCCGAGGTCTCTAAAGTGGGCAAGACAAAGACCTAAGCTGCCCGTAAAGTCCGGAAAGCCAACGAATGTCGTGGCGACCGTTCCCAAAGATAAGGGGTAGAGTTTCTTCATGGACCGCACACTCGTAATAGTTAAACCAGACGGGGTGCGTCGCGGCCTCGTCGGAGAGGTCATCTCGCGATTTGAAAAAAAAGGCTTCTCTATTGCAGCCCTGAGGCTCCTTTCCCTCGATCGGAATTTGGTGCGCGATTTCTATTCGCCGCACCTAGGCAAGTCCTTCTTTCCGGAGCTGGAACAGTTCATAATTTCAGGACCGGTAGTTGCCATGATTCTAGAGGGAGCAAATGCCGTTGAAGTGGTGCGGAGAATGATCGGGGTTACCAAGAGTTTCGAGGCCTCGAGTGGCACGATAAGGGGGGACTTCGGCCTAGGGTACACTGATAATGTAGTTCACGCCTCGGACTCGCAGGAAAGTTACTCTCGCGAGTCGAAAATAATCTTTCCGGATCTCTAGGCAACGAAGTCAACTTTTAGAATTAGAAGCCCGGATTTGCGAAGTCTTTGGCTTGACACTTTACTCCGTTCGACGATTTTAGAGCAGCTGCATCCGTTGTAATAGGCCTAGGCGTTCAGAATAGACCTTCGGGGGATCTCCGGTGATTTGTGATGACGAATACCCCCTCTCCGGGTTCTTAGGTTGCCTGATCTTGCAACCTGCTCCATTTGAGTGCTCGCATCAGTTAACTTTTTCCGCTTTCAAAACAGGATGTGCCAAAGTCTAAGAAAAAAGTTGGCATTGGAGGCTAGTCGTAATTGGAGATCACCTCTCACATTCGTTCTCCGGTCGTCGTGGTACTCGGCCATGTCGACTCGGGCAAAACCTCGCTTCTAGACAAGATCAGGGGTACTGGAGTTCAAGCGAGAGAGGTTGGCGGAATTACCCAGCACATTGGTGCCAGCTTTTTCCCGGCTCAGACATTGAAAGAGATCTGCGGGCCTCTTCTTCAGACCATCGGCGGCGGCGAGGTTCGTGTACCCGGACTTCTAGTGATCGATACGCCCGGGCACGAGATTTTTACCAATCTCCGAAGTCGAGGGGGTTCTGCTGCAGACATTTCGATCCTGGTAGTAGATGTCCAGAAGGGTCTGGAGGTCCAGACACTGGAAAGTCTCGAGATCCTTAGGAACAGAAAGGTTCCGTTCGTCGTCGCTTTGAACAAGGTCGACACCATTTCGGGGTGGAAAAAGGGGACTTCCAGGTTCATCACGCAGTCCATCAAAAACCAACCAAAATCAGTGATAGACATGCTCGACGAGAAAGTTTACACCGTGGTGGGACAACTTTCAAGAGCCGGTTTCAACTCTGAAGCCCTTTACCGGATCAAGGACTTTAGAAAAGAGATTGCGATCGTTCCGGTAAGCGCGAGGACGGGCGAAGGAATTCCAGAACTGATAGCCGTACTTGTGGGGTTGACTCAAGTCTATCTTCAAAAGAGACTCGCCGTCTCTGCGGATGCCCCCGCTCGCGGCATCGTACTTGAAATAAAACAAGAACCCGGCTTGGGTGAAACCGCCAACATAATTCTCCTCGAGGGTACCCTGCACAGTGGGGACAGCGTCGTTGTTGCGAAAAGGGAGGGCGCAGTTGTCACGAGAATTAAGGCGATCTTCATGCCCAAACCTTTGGACGAGATGCGAGATCCGCGGGACAAATTTTCCAGTGTGGATTCGATTGCCGCAGCAGCAGGCGTGAAAATCGTGACCCCAGACCTTGAGGGAGTTCTGGCGGGCTCTCCAATCGTCGCGTATGACGAATCTCGGATCGACGAAATCAAGGCGACCGTCGAATCCGAAGTCAAGCAAGTGATGATCGAATCCGAGATAAACGGTATCGTCCTGAAAGCGGATACCCTAGGATCTCTGGAGGCAATTGTGGAGATGCTGAAGGCCCGACAGATCCCGATCAAACGAGCGGATCTAGGTCCCGTTTCCAGAAGAGATGTCGTTGAAGCCTCCACTGTGAGGAAGAACGACAAATATCGAGGAGTAATCCTCGCCTTCAGCGTGAAGATTCTTCCTGACGCAGAGAAAGAGATGGCCGACACCAATGTCAAAGTCTTTTCTGACCAAATAATCTACAGTCTCATAGACAACTATCTTGGCTGGGTATCTTCAGAGCAGGAGGCGGAGGTGAGAGCTGGAATGGAGGCGCTTACGCCTCTTTGCAAGTTCCAGTTTTTGAAGGGATTTTCATTCCGACGCAACGATCCAGCAGTTTTTGGGGTCGAGATAATGGAAGGTAAACTAAGGCAAAAGTGTAACGTAATGAATGACTCCGGAAAGCCGATCGGAGTCATTCACCAAATCCAGGAAGAGGGCAAGACGATTCCCGAAGCAAAGAAAGGTGACCAGGTTGCCGTCTCCATAACGGGACCTACAATTGGAAGACAGGTGAATGAGGGTGATGTTTTGTACACATTACCTTCGGAACAGGAGGTCAGAACTCTTAACCAAAAATACCTCCAGATGCTGTCGGATGATTCAAGGCAACTCCTTCAAGAAATAGTAACCGTGAGAAGAAAGAGCTCGCCTCTCTACGGTTACTGAATCGGCAACTCCTTCAATCGTATCTCAGCTGGCTGGACAAACTATATTTTGCTACTGCAAACTAGCGTGTTTCCGTGTCATGTCTTGTCTAGCGAAATATTTCTTGAAGTGATGAGTTGGGACGATGTCCGTGATAGCTTAAAATCCAACAAGCTCATCCTCGTACCGACAGGCTCCATCGAACAGCACGGGCCCCACCTGCCGCTGTATAGTGACGTGATCGCTCCCCTCGAGGTTGCAGTTCTAGTTGCAAAGAAGCTGAACTGCCTGATAGCTCCACCATTGAGGCCCGGCGTGTCTGCGATTCACTTGCCCTATTCCGGCACCATATCACTGAGACCCGAGACCTTTATCTCTTTTATGAAGGACTATGCCTCTTCTCTTTCTTCACACGGTTTTGATCCCATCGTTTTCATCAATGGACACGGCGGTAACTCTGCTCCAATGTCAGTCGCAACGTACGAATCAAGATTTGAACTTTCTCCAACCAGAGTTATTGGTCTCAACTGGTGGGAGTTTATTCCGAAAGATCTAGGCGGCGGTGCTTCCGGATTTGATGAAGGATTTCACGCTGGGAGTCAAGAGACCTCGTGGGTTCTGGCTCTGCGGCCCGAATACGTCAGAATGGAGAAAGCCAAGAGAGAAATGCCACGAGCTACTGACGCGGTACGATTCTCCGAGAGTTTCTACTTCAACACTTTCAAATCTCTGAAGGACGTCAGCGAATCAGGGATACTGGGAGATGGAACTAGGGCGGATGCGAATCTGGGAAAAAAGATGATAGACGCCGCTTCTCGAAACATAGCTGCGGCACTAAGCGATATAATTTCCAATAAAACAGCAAAGTAATAGAATAGCGCGCGCGAGATGTTCCAGACCTCCGCTTCTATTCCATTTTGCGACTGGCAGAAGAAAAGAGACCAGGAAATGGCTATAGTTTGCCCTCTTAAACTTACACTTGCGTTACTTCGATTCATGCTTCTTCATTACCGGTTCGATTTTCCATTCAGATAAATCGACGCGATACGGCGTATTAGGAGTGGACAGTATCAGGTAACCAACGCGCCACATTTTGCATCCGAAAGGATGTACCACTCGTGGCCGCCGCTGGAGTTGTTACAAAATCGCTGAATAGTATCGCACCGCTTGGTTGGAGATTTTGAAGGAACTCCTATCAGATCTCCGCGAGCAAGTACGCATTCTTTGTTTTCTCCGCTCGAAACGACCTAACGAACGAACGCGTGACGTCTTTATCCACGGTGATACTTTCTTGTCACGACCATCCTCTTTTCCCTCAATTTTCTCGTTACTATTTGGAGGGATAACTTCGTTCGATGCTAGCGGTAGGATGTCCTTGTGAATATGCTTATTAGCGAATACTAAAAAAGCTAATTTTTGCTTGGCTGAAGACCGATGGCTTCTTTTAAGATCGTCATTGCAGACTCAAAAACTGGAAAATCTCAATCACTCGAGCTGAAAGATCAACAAGCGCAGCCTCTTTTGGGTTTGAAGATAGGTGACGAGTTAGAGGGTTCTTTGATGGGGTTGAATGGAAAGCTAAAAATTTCCGGCGGAAGCGACACGGCTGGTTTCCCAATGAGGAGCGACGTTATGGGGGGCGTGAAGAAATATGTCCTCATGACCAAAGGCACCGGATTCCGGACAAGGGCCAGCGAAGGTCAGAAAAAACGAAAACTCGTCAGGGGAAACACCATAACCGACGAAATCTATCAGATTAATGCTGTTCTTACATGATGAATTAGGACATTCTTTTTCCTCTTCTTGAATCAGCTTCGAATATGCTGAATCGAGTGCTCCTTGTTTCGTAATCCCTTCCCTGTCGAAAGCGCTAAATCCCTAATCCTACTAGAGATATCCCCTCTTTATGGCATCAGCAGCAAGTACAACTACCGAGGTCCGAAGCCGGAAAATCCCCAAACAACCTGAAGTCAATATAGGCACTTCCGGGCATGTAGATCACGGTAAGACCACCCTAGTTCAGGCGATCACGGGTATTTGGACCAGCGCTCATAGCGAAGAACTCAGAAGAGGTATCACGATAAAAGTAGGTTACGCCGACGCTGCTTTTTACAAGTGTTCCGGTTGCGAAGCTCCGCAGTGCTATAGGACTGAACCAAATTGCGAAGGATGCGGCGGCGAGCCAAGCCTCCTCCGCGTTATCAGTTTCGTCGACTGTCCGGGACACGAGAGCTTGATGGCCAACATGCTTTCAGGGGCTGCGGTTATGGACGGATCGATACTAGTTATTGCCGCAAACGAGAAGGTGCCGCAACCTCAAACTCGTGAACACTTGCTTGCCCTCCAGATGATGGGCATGAAAAACGTGGTCATCGTGCAGAACAAAGTCGACCTGATTTCGGACGTAGAGGCAGCAGAAAATTACAGAGCCATAAGGAATTTTGTCTCCGGCAGCGTGGCAGCTGATGCCCCTATTATTCCCATATCTGCGCAGCATGGCCTCAACATCGATGCTCTCATCGAAGCGATGCAGGAGAACATTCCAACACCGGTGCGAAATGAAGATGCTCCTCCCCTTATGCAGGTACTTAGATCCTTTGACGTCAATCACCCCGGTATCGATGAATCCCGTCTTGTCGGAGGCGTTCTGGGTGGAACTTTGCTCCAGGGAACATTGTCCGAAGGAGACGAGATCGAGCTAAAGCCGGGGATCATCGAGGAAGGAAAGACGGAAGCGGATCCCGTTATTACAAAAGTGACATCCGTCATGTCGTCTGCAGGTCATCAAACGGAAGTTCACCCAGGAGGCCTGATCGCGGTCGGTACCGAGCTCGATCCATTTTACACGAGGAGCGATTCTCTGGTCGGATCGGTGCTTGGAAAGCCAAACAATCTGCCTCCAGTTTTCGAGTCCCTTTCCATGGAGATCAAGCTTTTCGATACCGCCGTCGGGACACAGGAACTAGTCAAAGTAGAGAAGGTCAAGATGAGTGAGGTACTGAGGCTTAACGTCGGAACTGGGGTGACGGTAGGGATTGTGAGTTCTTCGAGGGATTCAATCATTGACTGCAAACTCAAGAAACCGATCTGCGCCTCGAAAGGAAGCAGAATAGCGATCAGCAGAAGGATTGGTGATCGGTGGCGACTCATCGGCGCGGGCAAAGTCAGATAGTCCGAAATTGAAATGGGCGCCGGAAATAAAAGAATAATGACTCTCCTCCTATGCGACACCAACTTTTTGATGAAGGTAACGACAGAGCCGCTGCCTGAGCTCGCTGGGTTTCTTGCAGACTCAGGTCTAGAACTTGTCACACTTCAAAAAATCGAGACCGAATTAAAGGGGCTCGAGCAGAGTAAAAATCGGAGTACCGCAAGAAATGCAAGGTCTGCGTTGCGCTCACTTGACACGCACATCGTAAACATGTTGAAGTACAGACCGGGCTCCTCCGAAAAAACGGATGCGGATGCTTTGCTTGTCGATTTCGCCGCGCATTCAAAGAATCGGGTAGTCGTGGCTACCCTTGACCACAGCCTTCTTTCCATACTCGAAAGAAAGAGACTGCCCTATTTGACTCTCAGGAATAACAGGCCGTTTTTTCGTACTTTCGAGTCAGCAACGTATTTATTGGATAAAGGCCCAAAGTAGATCCAAGGAATTTTTTCGTTATGTTTCAGATTTCCGAGCTAGAGGATGTTATCCGCGTGCCTCCGGCTAAATTTGGGGCAAAGCTGGATGAAGTTGCACGGGAGATTTTGAAAGGCAAGTACGAAAGCACGATAAATCCCGATCTAGGTTATATCATACTTATCACAAACATCGCCGTGGATCCTACCGGGAAGATAATTCCGGGAGACGGCGCGACTTTCCACAAAGTAAACTTTGATGTCATGACTTTCTTTCCAAAAGTGCAAGAAATTGTAGAGGGAGAAGTGGTCGAAATTACCGATTTTGGGGCATTTGTTAGAATCGGGCCCACGGACGCTCTCCTCCACCTTTCTCAGATAACAGATGACTATCTGACGAGCGATGTCAAACAGGGGATGATACTTGCGAGTCAGTCTAAGAGGGTACTGAAAGTAGGGAGCAAAGTAAGAGTCAGGATAACAGCAGTGAGTCTTCCTCGAGGTGCCGCCCTGGGAAAGATCGGAGTGACTTGCAGACAACCCTTTCTGGGCGCTTGGGAGTGGATCGAGGAGGATGTAGCCAAAGCGCAGAAGGGCATTACGGGTAAAAAGACAAGCGACGCTCAGAAGGACGAACAGAAAGAAAAACCGGAGAAGAGACCCGGAAAGAAGTGAGCTGAAGAATTGGCAAGAGAATTTGCCTGCAGAAAATGCAGAACCCTTACAACCGGGAAGATCTGCCAGAACTGCCATAGTACTGAACTCACGCCGGACTGGTCGGGCCTGATCGTCGTCATAGAGCCGGAGAAATCTACCGTCTCGAAGACGTTGAACATCACTAAACCTGGAAGATACGCCCTAAAAGTAAGCTAGACGTCGCTAGATGGTGCGGTTCCAATGGCAAATGGAACTCCGATCAGTGACGAAATAAGAAATGAGCTAAAAAATCCCATCGGGCTTGTTATCCCTGACTCGAAAGTCGACAGGGGTAAGCTCGTACAGTACTTCGACGGGAGAAAGACGACTGTTTGCGTAGGAGACAGAACGACCGAACGAATTCATCAGTTGGGGTTTTCCCCCAGTCTCGAAATAGTTGACTCTTTAGAAAAGCGAGTGGTGAGGCAAGCTCCCTCGCTAGCAAAAGGCGAAGATCGCGAAGTACTGAAAGCTGTAAATCCTCCGGGCATGATCTCGGGCGAATCTCTTAAGATACTCGCAGAGTCCCTCGCGCTAATCATAGATTTCGGTTTGAAGGTCAGGCTCGAGATCTCGGGCGAGGAAGACCTGATTGCCTTGCCCGTGATCGCTTTTTTTCCTGGAGACACTGTCACTTTCTACGGACAACCAAACGTAGGCTTGGTAGTCGTGTCCTCAAGCGAGTCACGCGAGAGGTCTAAATGTATTCTCGAGGGAATGGGAATTAGTTCTCTTCCTGCACTCTGAAATTCAAATGAGCCTGATCTTCTTCAACGATCTTCGGCCTTTTGGAAACTATTTCTCCTTTCGACGAATTAACCATGTTGAAATTGTGTTGCTGCAAAAGAGAAGAAAAAACGATCATTTTTGAGGCAGAAAGGAAAGGTCATTGGTCTCTTTGGGCCGCGGCAGGATAAATTTGCGAAGAAATTTCTCAGTGACAGTAAACGATTAAATATCTTCGCAACATGAAAGAACTTTCTCAACACGAGTAAGGATGCATAATTTTGTCAACTATCGAAGTACTGAAGGATTCTGAAAATAAGCTTCTGTCAAGAAGGGAGCTCACAGTTGTTTTCAAAGGCGGCAGTGGATTTATTACAAGGACAGCAGTAGCCGAAGCCATTTCGTCGAGATTAGGCGTTTCTAAAGAAAAAGTTAAGGTCATCTCACTTGAAGGGAAGTTTGGCGTTCGTGACTTGGTAGGAAGCGTCTACGTTTACTCCGATGTTGGGGAAATAAAGAAACAACTGCCTGTTTTCCTGTCTATCAGGGACCTCCCGAAGGAGGAGCGGAAAAAGGCAAGAGAAGCATTGAAGCCCAAGCCCGCTCCTGCAGGCGCAGAAGCTCCCAAGCAATCCTAGTAAAGGAGGTAAGAGATATTGTCAGAACAAAAGGCTGTGCCAGCGAAACCGGCTGAAGTAGCGCCTGCACAGGTTGCGCAACCAGCTGCCGCTGCGAAAGCGGCCGCTCCGGCGAAGAAAAAACGAAAGGAGAGCCCCGTCTACAAGTTCTATCAAGTAAGAGGCGATAAGGTAGAACGACTGCGGAAGGAGTGTCCCCGTTGTGGCCGCGGCGTATTTCTAGGGGAGCACCGGGATAGATTGACGTGTGGAAAATGCGGGTACACGAGTTTTAAGAAAAAGTAGATCTCTATTTTTTCAGATCCTGCCGAACTGCGGTCATTACATTCGGAGCGATGAATGCCTGAAATGGCGCTCTGTATCTCAGAGAGCCTGCCTCCTCCACTGCCTTGGTGTCTTCAGTCTTTTCAAGATACCCTTGGACGAAAGCCGAGATTAGCTTTCTCGCTCTCTCTTGCCTCAAAGTAAACCTGACAGAATAGTAGATGAACTCCGCCAAATCCCAGGTTTTGTTTCCCTCCGCATGTGACTGCTCGAGGTCCACAAAATAGATTCTCGAGTCCTCGTCAGAGTAGATTGCGTTAGACGGTTTGGTGTCGCCCATGCAGTACCCATTGTTGTGCATGACGGCGAGGTCCTGGCCGAATGCGAAAATCGGGGAAAGTTCATCCGTCTTTCCATCAAGATAGGAAGCTTCCACCTTGGAAAGATCGCTGCCCCTGATGAACTTCGTCACAGTCAATTTTTGAGGAAAGAACACCGCAATGATGCCCGGAGTAGCCAGCCCAAACTCCCGAAGCTCTCTAGAAGCTCTGAACTCTCGATATAGCCGTTCGGCTGGATTCACGGTGAAATCGGCATTTTTCAGCGACCACAAGTTAAGAACTCCCCATTTCATTCCTCGGATATCATTGAACCTCTTCACTACCGCAGAGAATTCCTTCTTTGTGGCGGGGTCGCGCAGAGTGTAAAAGTCTGCGGTTGTGTAAATCTCGCCCAGAGAGCTCTTGGAGATGTCACAGCTCTGCTCCTCGAATCCCATGTACCGAATAAGATCTCTCAACCAGTCTTTGCTGGATACAAACAGCTTACTTCCGGGAATCGTCCAATCATTCCTGGGATTTCTGATTCTCTCTGGCAACTTGCTAGAATCTCGAGAGCGGGAAATCTTGGAGATCACCTCACGTCGCACGACACTGGGGCTGACCCTGCCAGCGTAACCGTGGATTGCGTACTGTCTTAGCGATTTTGAAGTATAGGAGGCAGCAGCGCCGATCCTCCCAGATACTCCTCCATGAAAGCCCTTCTTCCACGGTACAATTCGCACGACATCTAACTTTCCGTCAAACCAAACCGCTTGCTCCTCTTGGAGCTCGAGAGCAGCCGCTCTAAACCCATCAAGAGAGGCTGCGAGATTTGTTGCGACTAGCCCATCACCGTAGGTTCTTGAGTAACTGTAGATGACCGGTGGATATATCGCTGCTCGCTTCTTGAGTTTCTCAAAAAGAAAATAGCTCAGCGGGAAATTGATTTCGCAAGCAAACTGCATATAATCCACGATGGCATCAGACAGGCCTTCGATGATGACTCTTTTTTTGAAGGCGACCTCGTTTTCTTTCAGAAAATCCTTTCCTTGAATTGGAGAGTACGAGTTGAGAAGTCTGCCCGCGACGAACTCCCCGAAAGTAGATTTGTTGCAATCATTTTCAATTGTCTTCGGATCGACCACCAACGCCGAGCAATCCACTTCGCCCTTCAGGTAGTAGTATTTGATCCGCTGAACAAATGGTCTCAATACCAAAATCACATCGTAATCGCTGTCTTTGGTGGCATACCCCGCGACTTGCGACCCGTACGCGCACATCGCAACCACCTCCCTCTTTTTCAGCAGACGATCTACTGTTTTCGAAACTGCCTCTATTTCGAGGGTAGATAGATTACGCAACAACGATGACTCTGCGCTGGAAGAGGTTGACTGCCCTCCTCGTATTATATTTTCTACTGCAACGAATCCAGCTTCGACACCAGCTCTACGACTTTGGGGTCGAAAGCAGAGCTGGCCACTGCCCTCATCGAGATCTTTACTTGATTTGCTCCCATGGCCATCCTGACAGTGGGCAGGCCCTTCTCTATCCACGACTTGCGACACTTCTCATTCAGCTTTTCATCCGAGAAGCCACCGTGAAAAGCGGCTTCCAATTCCTTGGCCAGTTTCCTTTTTCTTCGAAAGATCTTGATTGGGTCTACAGCTCTCCCTGAATCCTCATAACCTTCTTCGAATAGGGAGCTCGAAGTTATTTGGGATAAAACTCGGCCGCTGCTGAATTGCTTCACAAGTTCAACGTAATGCAGGAACTCGTGCGCTATAATTAGGCGCAAGGTGGGTTTGGTGCCGCAAAGGAGTAGGGCAGCGCTAAGCTGGACCACAATTTCGATCGTTCCTTTTGATTCAACAGGGATGGTTCTGGCATAGAGGATCCCGATTCCCCCGTAACTGTCCGAGGATACCGAAATGGTGAGAACAGGCTCCACGTAGAATTCCGGGTAAGATATACCGGACATTTCTTCGATTTCTGAAACTGCTTCCTCGACCACCTTCAATTTCGAAAGAATTTTTTTCTTGATATCATCATCCAATTCTGGAGTGCTCTGAATGAGCGTGAGAGGATTCAGTTTCTGCTTCATTATTTTCCCGTCGCCTTATTTTTCAGCAGAGATAGCGAAGATGCGAAAGAAAAGTGGACCCAGCTTTGGAGGGCTCGTAAGGAGGTATTCCCATATCCCCATCTCGAGACGAAAAATATTCAGCGATGGGAAGCTCAGATGACGCCAATCATCGTGGAGATCTGTCTTCTTGCAGAGACGCCCAGTTGCTGGGCGGCGCTTTCGGGTGTTATCGGATTTACGAACACCTCGCTCCCTCGCTCCAATCCAGCCCATTTAATGATCTGAGGATAGACCTCGATGTGCCAATGAATCTGTTTTGTCGTTTTCTTCTCCGACGAAATATGGAACGCTACATTGTATGCGGGATTCTTAAGAAGAGAATCCAACCCTCCGAGGGTCGATTTCAACATCGTTGCGAGATCCTGAATTTCTTTCTGCGATACCTTGAGAAAGGAAGTTTCGTGGCGTTTGGGAAAGATCCAGAATTCATAGGCGTGGGGCGAGGCCCACGGTGCAAATGAAACGAAGTTATCCGTGGAGAGTATGAAACGGGGACCATTCGACTCGAGATTAACGACTTTACACATGGGACAAACTCCGAACTCAGTCATCGAATCATGAACTGCTTCTGCCTCTTCTTCGATAAGAGGCGGAAGTTTGGCAAGAGTTACGGTTTGCAGGTGGGGATGGGAGAAAGAAGCCCCCGCTTCGTAGCCATTGTTTATGAAAACAGACACATATCCGACGGTCTTTTTGGAATATAGCCATCTCACCCTGTCTTGGAGAGTAGCAAGTATATCGATCCACTGATCAATCGGGAGATCGCTGAACGTGACGTCGTGCTCGGGAGTGACGACCATAACGTGGTGGTAGCCCAGTGCCGGCTCTGCCTGAAGGGGATATTCGCTAAATTGAGATGTAGCCTCGGGAGCTACTGCCGGGAAACTGTTGGGAAAGTAGCGCACACTCCATTCGTGGATTCTCTCAGTCTCGGAGTCTGCCAGCTTTAAAAGCGTGTTCTCATTGGAAACCAGAACAAGATCCGCTGGAGGAGTCATCTCCTCATTTCCAGGACAAAATGGGCACAGACTCTTGTCGTGGACGAAGGGAGAGGCGGAAGGTTTGAACTCGAACGGCCTGTTATTTCTCTCGGGAGACACCAGAACGAGTTTGCGGGTAAAGTAGTCTTTTCTTAGTTCGGGCATCCGCTCCGAGCAATGAGGACAATGGTATTAGAGTTAATCGATTTGGGATTTGGGAAGGTGTAAGAGGAGGCGCTTGCAAAAAAGCACAAATCTAGTACTATTCACGAAATTAAAGCTGAAAGCGTGCTGAGGTGTTGCTCAAAAACTAGAAGCGGCGTGCGGTTCCATGCATATTTTGCAGTTAGAGTTTTTTAATTGAGGATCTACCACATAGTGAAGATCACACATGTAGCCGTTTCGCATTACATAGTCGCAGATTTCCTTTATCATGTTGGCAACCTGAAGCTTGTTCAGCTTATGATTCGCGATCCCATCGGCAATTACCTCTGTCATGCTTTTGACATCTTCCCGGTTGTCAAAATCTATCGCTCGCCCCCGTTTTTCCCAAAAATATTTTGAAACAGCGGGTTGAGTAATTCCAAGCGCTCGAGCAATCTGCGCCTGTGTCAGGTCTCTCTCAATCAAACCCTTCGAAATCATTCCCCGGATAGCGGGTATTACCGACTTCGATGCGATCTCATAAGGGGTTTGCATGGCAAAGGACTCTTCTTCGGGTGTCTCGGGAGAGAAAAGACGCGTTCGTTATATTTAAGGATAATAACCTGGTTGAAGATGATTTTCCATGCTCTCAAAGATAAATGCTCAATACTTACTCAGAGCTGGTTCGATCTGCTACGGTTCAATATCTCGCGGATTTGTCAAATCTGTTATTTTGCAGAAATTTCACAATTTCCCAATTTTTTTGCGAAGCCATGCTTATATATTATGAAATAATATAAAGAAATGCAGCAGTACTTTCGGAGCAAATTTCTTGTCCGGTTGACGTGCGAAATTTTCCTGTTTGTGGTGACTTAAATTATTGGCGACTAAACTAGAAGAGACGTCGAATGCCCAAACGGCGTTGAAAAGCGACGTCTCGATTATGATAGGAGGTCAAGGTGGAGATGGAACCTTGACGGTAGTGAACTTGCTGGGCAGAGTCTTCCGAGACATCGGTCTTAACATCTATGACGCTCGGAACGTCTTATCCAGAATCAGGGGCGGTCATGCAGACGGCGTGATTCGCGCCTCGGTAAAAGACATTCACTCGATAGGCGACGAGATTGACGTTCTCGTTGCTTTTGACGAAGAGGCAGTTCAGGCGGGTCTTCAGGATCTGTCGGAGACTGCAGTTATCGTCTTTGACAGCTCAAAAGGTCAGCTATCCGAGGGTGTAAAGCGACCGGGGTTTAGAATCTATTCAGGCCCCTTCGGAAACATGGCAGCTTCTGAACTACGGCGGAACATTTTCAAAAATACGATCACTTTCGGGATCCTTGGGAGGCTGCTCGGCCTCGACGATGCCTTACTGAAGAAGGTTCTCATTGCCAGATACGAGAGACGAGGCAAAGAAGCCCTGGACTCCAATCTGAAAGCCTTACAGATCGGTCTCGATTACGCGACCAAAAATATTGGGGTCAATCCCTTCAGTCTAACCAGGGGATCGAACACAGAAAAAATCTTGTCAACCGGTAACGAAGCGGTTGCCTTCGGGTTTCTGGCAAGCGGAGGTCGATTCTTTATTGGTTATCCGATCACTCCCGCGACGGACATTATGGAATGGCTCTCTCCGCGCCTCCCGAAATTTGGAGGAGTAGTAAAGCAGGCGGAAGATGAGCTAGCTGTAATAAACATGGGAATCGGCGCAGCTTATGCTGGAGCGCGAGTCATGGTCGCCACGTCCGGCCCCGGTCAATCATTGATGACGGAAGGTGTCGGTCATGCGGGTGAGGCGGAAGTTCCCATTGTTGTCGTAGAGTGCCAGAGGGTCGGCCCAAGCACCGGCGAACCCACCAAGAATGAACAGTCTGACGTTAACCACGTCGTTTTCGGGTCTCATGGAGAATTTCCGCGACTAGTAATTGCTCCAGGCACCGCTAGCGAGTGCTTTTACATAACGTCGCAGGCTATGAATCTCGCCGAAAAGTACCAGCTCCCAGTCTTTCTGCTTTTGGACCAGGCGCTTTGTCAAAATAGCGCGAGCATTGAGCCGTTCAATTTGCATGCAATTTCCATTAACAGGGGGAAACTCGCTACCGAGCAGAATCTTGCAAACTTTCCGGTTTACAAACGCTACGAATTTACTGAAGACGGCATCTCTTGGCGGTCTATACCTTCGGAAGAAGGGGGTCAGTCGCAGGTGACCGGAAACGAGCACAACGAGTTTGGAGCGGTGTCCACTGACCGAACAAATCGTCTCAGAATGATGCGAAAGAGAATGATGAAGTTGGAACTCGCAATGAAGGATCTCCCAAAAGGAAACAACTTCGGGCCGAAGGGGGCCAAGATAGGGATCATTGGGTTTGGCTCGACTTTTGGCCCAATAATCGAAAGTATGCAGCAGCTAGCCGAAAAGGGCGTGGAAGTACGGTTTCATCAAATTAGAACGATTTGGCCGCTCCTGCAGGATGACCTGCACGACTTCATCGACCGCCTCGACAAGGTGTTTATTGTGGAGAACAACTACTCAGGACAGCTCGCTGGACTGATCCGAAGCTCTTTGGGAGAATCTGCTGAAAAGATTGAAAGCGTCACGAAATTTGACGGCAGCTCCTTCAAACCGAAGGAGATCACCGGAGCGGTTCTCTCCGGAATTAGCCCCGAGGTAAGTGCTTGAGTAAATGACGAAAACAGTTCCGATTTCGACCCCGATTTGGTGCCCCGGGTGCGGTGACTTTGGCGTACTTGCTTCGTTAAAGAAAGCACTCTCAGATCTCGGGATAAAACCAAAAGACACGGTGATAGTGGGCGGGATAGGTTGCTCGGGTTCCATACACAACAACCTCGAATGCTATGGAATCCACTCACTTCACGGACGGCTCTTGCCGACGGCGATCGGAGTGAAGCTCGCGAATCCCAATCTGACTGTCATAGCCGCGGGTGGGGATGGAGACGGATATGCCATAGGCGCTGGTCATTTCATTCACGCCCTAAAGAGAAATCCGAGCATACTCTATTTGGTTATGCAGAATGGAACTTATGGCCTAACCAAAGGCCAGCCCTCGCCAACAGCGGTTCCGGGATACGAGGGAAATGTCGAAATGCCGTTTGATGCTGTAATGACTGCGCTTTCCATACAGAATACAACTTTCATAGCGAGAGGATTTTCGGCTAATCAGCCGCAGCTCATTGATCTACTGAAGAAAGGGATACAGCACGCCAATGCCTTGAAGGGCTTTGCGTTCCTCGAAGTGCTAAGTCCCTGCGTTACATACAACGACACCTACAAAGAATGGAAGGAGCAAGTATTCAATCTCGATGCGGAGGCGTCCTATTCTCCAAAGAGCAGGGTCATGGCGTTCACGCGGGCATCGGAACTCCTCTCTCAAGGGAAAATACCAACCGGTTTGATATTTTCCGGAGATACAAAATCTCTGGAGGCCAACACCTTGACCAGCAAGGAGCCAATGGCGCTTCAGAATCTCAGTTTGGATTCGAATATCCAAAAGTATGAAGAACTCTTGAAAGACTTCCGCTAGAGTCTTAAGGCGGAAAGAAGCTTACTTCAATTGTATCCTCTTCCTGTTTATTCGGAGGGGAGGAGTTTGATTTTGAGTTGATAGTATCGAATGAAGAAATGATGTCCAGGCTGAAACAGGTCATTGATCCTGAGATCGGTCTGAACATCGTGGATCTTGGGATGATTCGAAAGCTGGAAGTCAACGGATCTAACGTAGATGTAGACATTGCGTTGACCGTGAAGGGCTGTCCTCTTGCCGACACCATAGAGACTGATATCAACAGAGTGTTGGGAGAGCTTCCAGGAGTCTCAAAGGTGACCGTGAAGATGACTTCCATGTCCAAGGATGAGCTGAATGAACTTGGTTCAAGATTGCAAAAGATGCGATCCGAGCAAAAGTCCGTTGGAAAAGCAGCGGGACTGAGCGCCGGAATCGACAAGCTGGAAAAGAAAGGGATTCAGAATATCATCGCCGTGATGTCGGGGAAGGGAGGAGTTGGCAAATCATACGTCACCGCCATGCTAGCTACGGGACTTCGCCGAGAGGGTTTTGAAGTTGGAATTCTGGATGCGGACATCACGGGGCCTAGCATTGCGAAGATTTTCGGCCTATCGGGCAAGCCTTTTGCCGACAACGTCGGGGTGATTCCGAAAGAAACCGTGAACGGGATCAAAGTCATATCGATGAATCTGCTTTTGGACACGCCGGACACTCCGGTGATCTGGAGAGGCCCGATTATCAACGGGGTCATAAGGCAGCTGTTCAGCGATGTCAATTGGGGCGATCTCCACTACCTTTTGGTCGATCTGCCACCCGGCACCGGGGACGCTCCTCTTACGGTGTTCCAGTCGTTGCCTGTCGACTCGGTGGTAATCGTTACTACCCCGCAGGATTTGTCGATGCTCATTGTCAAGAAATCCATCAACATGACAAAACAGATGAACGTCCCGATCGCGGGCATTGTTGAAAACATGAGTTATATGAAGTGCCCTCACTGCTCTAAAATTATCCGAATGTTTCAGGATTCTGATATAGAGTCAGTGGCAAAAAGCGTCCAAATCAACTTTCTGGGGAAATTGCCGTTCGATCCAGAAGTCAATAAGCTTGCTGATCAGGGAAAAATCGAAAGGTATTCATCTCTTGAAACATCGGAACTTGTTCGAAAGGTCCGAAATCACATTATGGAACTGGGTGGCATAACTGCCAAACCAATCGCATGGAAGCGATCGCAGGATTCCTCCTAGTCTTTGAATTAATGCCGTCCTCTGCTACCCCACGCCTTGTCTGCCAATGGATTTCGGATCCGAATTAGTGACTACTTTGCACATATACCAAACATTAATCAATCAAAGAACAGCACGATCCTCTTTGAACTGCCAACCAATAGGCTTTCACGAAGACTGGACAACTATTCTATTACCTATCCCAGACAGATTGAGGAAGACCGAAAAAAGCGGACTTACGAGTTTCCTCAACTCCTAAAATCAAGGATCGACTCAACAAGGTTGCTCTTCCCGAAGGGAATCCTTTCGAAGGTCAGGGAAGGGCCCGATGATATTCCACCAGTAAAAAGAATCGAGCTGTTCGCGAAGGACGGGGGAGATACCTACGGCATCATAAGGTCGCTGTTTGTGGGTTTTAGCTCGGAAAAATCTATTTTGCAGATTGCGGAAACCACCCGCGGTGTAGTTCAGGTCCGGGCTGTTCGATCAAGTAGCGGTAAAGCTACAGAGAGCACTTCTACCGAAACTTCTCGCGACACTCTGATACTGAAAAGGGCTTCAACAGCCGGAGTCGATGACGGACGCGAGGCTGGGTTCCGCGTCAGGATGCCTAGCATCACCGTTTCCCCAAGATGGAAGGATCGAATGAAGCTCGCGGAAGGGGATTGTCTTATGGTTTCCAATCCTATGGAGGATTACGCGGTACCGCCGCCAAACGTTTGATCAGCTGAAGTTGGACATTGCCCTAACAAGACCAGACTGCGTCAGGTAAAGTCTGTCGTCTACCTGCCTGATATACCCTCGCTGCTCGAGTGTCTTGATGTCCTCCTCCAAGCTCGCGTCTCTTAACCTTTCCGAGTTGTTCAGCAAGCTCTTGCTCACGGCTTTCTCCTCATTCAGCGCGCCGAGATTCGAAAGCATCGTTATGATTTCCTCAATCAAACTGGAAAACACTTCTTTATTCAACCACCTTGTCTGTACGTTCGGTTCCTAAAGCAAGGAGTAAGGCGACGGAACTAGCATATTAACAGGATGCAATAATTCTCTATTCACGTCCGCGCTCAAGCCCGTCTTTGGGCTTCCTTGTACGCATTAAGGGTATCCATGGCGACAACCTTCCATGAGAACCTATTTTCGACGTCTTTCAAGGCGTTTGCTTCGAGTCTCTGGGTGTTCTCCCGATCCGAGAGAATTCTCGAGATTCCCCAGGCGATCGAGGCACTGTCCCTTGGGAAGACGAGAATGCCGTTTTCCTCGTGTCTAATTACTTCGGCCAGCCCATCAACGCTGCTGGCAACGACGGGGAGATTGGCAGCCATTGCCTCAAGAGCGACCACGCCGAAGGGCTCGTAGACAGATGGAATGGCCATTACATCGGAGCTGAGGAAGAGATCCGTAAGATCTTCGTCCGCCACATATCCCGCAAAAATCGTCCTAGATCTGATTCCGGCGTTCATGGCAGCGGCTTCGAGTTCCCCCTTAAGATAACCATCTCCTGCGATCAATAGTTTGACATTGAAAAACTTGGCAACATATGGAACGGCGCGAATCAAATACTCGCAACCTTTTTGATTCGTGAGACGGCCCACGAAAAGTATTAACTTTTCATCGGGTCCGACCCCATACTTCTCTCTAACTCGGTTTCTATCGACGCTTCTGTTTTTGAACTTGGCAGGATCGATCCCTATTGGAATTACTCTTATTTTATCAGAAGGAACCTGGAAATGACTTCGGGTATCCTCCATCATGGATTTCGAGCAAACGATTATGATCGAAGATTCGTACGTCGCCCACCATTCGAGACTATCGACCATTTTATTTTCCGGAGTGTAAATGCCTCCGCTCCTTCTGAATTCAAGAGAGTGCAGAGTTGTCACCATCGTTGTCGGGAAGAAGCTCGTGAGCTCGGACCCGGTGGGGAGGACCAACCAGTCGTGTACGTGAACAATATCAAAGGTCCCAGACTCTTTTGTCAGCTTCCCTGCCCGCTTTGAAAAGTAGTGATCCATCATCATGACCCATGTGTGGAAGTTAGGTGTGGGTGATTCAATGGAAACTCTGTGGATGAAAACTCCCCTGTCATTGTCCTCGGCAGGAAAGCCTGGCATCTCGTTTGTAATTACGTGAACCTCGTGACCTGATTCCGTGAGAGATCTTGAAAGGCCTTGAACAACTCTGGAGATTCCGCCAACTATTCTAGGCGGGTACTCCCAGGTGAGCATCAGGATTCGCATGCGGCTCTCCAAGCTGGAAGGCCGCTCTCTCAAACTTCACGGATAAGCATTTTGATAAAAGGGTTCTCAGGTCAGACTGTCGCTGCCATTTACAATGTCAGAAACCTTATCCTGAAAATCCTTCAAAATCGTCGCGGCAAGCTTTACGTTGGTAGACTCGGCAACAATCTCGAATACGGGTTCATCGGTACTCGGATTTATCAAAACCCAACCGCCGTCTACCAAGAACTTTATCCCCTCCAGACTCTCGACCCTCTGCTCACCGAAATCCATAGCAAGCTTCCTCATTATTCTCCCTCTTTCATTCCACGGAACCAAGACGACTCCCTTTGCAAGAGTAGGCTGGTAGATCTCCCGCTTTATCCCGTTGATCCTTTTTCCAGTGCTTGCAAGATACTCAATTATCTTGCCGGCGGCGAGCAGGCCATCTGGGAACGGCAGCTGTCTCGAAGTGATGAATTCACCCGCATCATTCCCGGCGAAGACCGCCCTTCCCGATCCGATGGCTTCCATCAAGGATCTGGGCTCTGTCTTTAACCGCAGTACCTTCTGGTGCTGTTTTTCGGCAATGCTGTCAATCAACCCGGAGGAACTGAGGGGGACTGCTATTGCGCCCGGCGCGAGGTGCAACATGATCTCGGACATTAGGGCAAGAGACTCGTCCCCGCTGAGCATCTCCCCGGTTTCATCGACGATCCGCAGCGTGTCGCCAGCGCCTGCAAGTCTGAAACCTGCACTGGCTCCTACCGCGGTGACAATATCTTTCAAGTTTGAGGGGCTACTTGAAACCGACAGTGTAGTGGAATAAGTTCCAGTGCTTGCGTTTAGACTGACCACCTCACAACCCAGTTTTGAAAGAATCTGCGGAGCGGTCACCGAAGCGGGACCGAGAGCGCAGTCGACCACTATTCTGGGCCGGGAACTCGTTATCGGCCGGGAGTCGACGTTGTTTATGATCATTTCTTCGTAGGCATATTCACTCTGGGGCAAATAGAAAATATCCGACAGTTCTTCGTAAGACGCCCTGTGAATTTCTTCTTTGAAAAGTATGCTCTCGATCTTTCTTTGCGTGTCGGAACTAATATTGAACCCCTCCGAATCGATGAACTGAAGAATGGAGTAATCCGGTTCGATTGAATTGGCGCCGAAGTAAACTCCTCCATCTAGTCTGTTCGACACGATCGAGAGGCGCATCAATGGTAAGGGCGTCGCCTCTAGATTGAAGACTGAATTTCCGGCAGAAAGCAACCCGGCAATGAATGAGCGTTTTAGCATTCTCGAAGACCTGAGCGTGTCTCTTGCAACCACCACCTTCCCCTTTGAACCGGCAAATGTGCCGAAAGCCGCTCCGAGCTTGGCGGTGATTTCAGGAGTAATCTCCACGTTGGAGATCCCAACGATCCCTCTGGAGCCGAAAATGTTTCGCTGCCAAGTGAGACCCCAAACAAGATTTTCCCGAACCACGGCTCCGCTCTCGATGCTTTTGTCAGGCCAGACTCGCACCCTTTGTGCCACCTCTGCGCCGCTACCCAGCTGGGTGCCGTCGCCAATTATAGCCCCTTCAAAAACTCGCGCTCTTGGACGCAGGACCGCGCTCTTTCCTATTACGCATCCCTTGGCTTCGGCCCCTCTACCGACGTACGCGAAGTCATAAACTATGGACCTGGAAACGACCGCATTCGATTCTATAGAAACGTTCGATCCAATGCACGACAGCGGCCCAACCGAGGCATTCTTCGCGATCAGCGCCCGCGCCCCAACGAGACAAGGCCCGACGAGCTTTGCGGATGAACTAATGTCTGCGCCCTCTTCCATCCAGATGTTTTCTGCGACTTTCTTGCCTGGGATTTCCACTCCTGTCCGGCCCGAGAGAATGTCATGGTGAGCAGATATGTACTGCGACGGCATTCCAACGTCGCACCAATATCCTTCAAGGGGCAGCGCGAAAATAGGATCTCCGTTCCTCAAAAGCTTCGGGAACAGCTCCTTGGAGAAATCGTACTGTTTCTCCTGCTCGATCTGGGCGAGCGCCTCTGGCTCGATGATATAAATCCCGGTGTTGACGGTATCGCTGAAGACCTCGGACCATCCCGGTTTTTCAAGGAACTTGTCGACCTTCCCATCCGGATTGGTCATGACCACTCCATACTCTAGGGGATTTTGGACTCTGGCGAGTCCGATGGTAACCATCGCCCCCTTTTTTTTGTGATAATCAATTAATCTAGAGAGATCGAAGTCTGTGATCACGTCACCCGAAATCACTAGGAAAGCACCGTCAAGATCATTTTCGATGGCTTTCACGGAACCGGCGGTGCCTAACGGCCGATCTTCAAAAGAGTAGTTAAGGTGAATATCGAAATCGGTCGATCCAGAAAACGCAGTTGTAATCTGGTCAGCGAGGTAATGCAGGGTAACGTAGGCCTCTCCGATCTTGTGCTTTTGGAGAAGCCTGAGCACGTGCCAAAGGATCGGCCGGTTTACAATAGGAACCAGGGGTTTGGGTCTGGTTGAGGTGAGTGGTCGAAGTCGGGAACCCTCGCCCCCCGCCATTACTACCGCCTGCAAATCCAGATCACCGAGATAAACGAGAAAAGTATCCGCTTTTCTTTATCGTCGGTCTATCATATCAATTTTGTTTTCAGACAATTCGGGAAAGAAAGTTCAATCTTGTTTTCAGCTCACTTTTCAGGTAATCTATCGAGGGGGTAAGAATCGGATCCACGTGCTTGAAGATTGCGGCGTAGTACGACGCATAATCCAAAAGATAAAGCATCGAAATGATCTTGCTAAGGTAGGTCGTGCCAAGACTGGGTGCCTGGAGAAACTGTGTCTTCGATTTCTTCAGAATATCTTCAATGATGTGGAAGCGAGTCTTTATCTCCAGAGGATCGTCCTCCAGCCTCAACGAGATCGGCACGAAACTGGATCCTCCCGATTCCTCCCTCGATGCTCGTTTCTTTCCGGACGCAGCATTTTTGTCCCACCCCACTATTTCATTATGGCAAAGTTCTGGGACTACTCCCTCGAAACCATGCGTCTTTGCGTTTTCGTTTAGGGATTGCCTGAACCGTAACCCTATTGATCTTGTCCTCTTGGAGGAGTAAATCAGGGGGACGACGTTTTTGCCCTCGGAGAGGGCCGCCCCGATTTCAAGGGCGCGGTTCTGCTTCGCCGAGGGCCTTTGGCACAACTCCTGAGCTCTCGAAAGACAATCAATCGAGTCCAAAACTTGGTCCTCAGATATCCTGAGGTAGCTATTCTGAATCATGAATTTCAACACTGGGTAGAAGATCCCCGGAAACGAAGATCTGGGCACCTTGAGCATAGGAGTTTTCGTGAACTTGACTCTGGGATTGGAGTTCGAAAATCGCTCCATCATGCCTCCCGAGCCAAAAGTGCAGATGTCAAAGCCGCGCTTGTTAGCTTCAGAAAGAACAGAAAGCGTTTCTTCCGTGTTTCCGCTTGCGCTAATCCCGACTACAAGAGTCTCGTTAGAGTAGTATTTCGGAAGATGGTATTCTTTCAAAACGTCAATCCGGAAAGCTTCCAATTCATTTGACAAATCGGAAACTACTTCGCCAATCAACCCCGAACCTCCCATTCCTGCAAATACGATTGAGGAATATGTACGCTCTAACGAAGGCGGTTGGGCTTCCTCCCAACTTGAATTCGCGAAGGTCGGCCACGAATCATAATCGGAACGCAGGTTAGAGGGATCCACCTTCGAGACCGACATTAGGACAGTCTCGATTTTCTTCGCTGACACGTGGGCGTGCTTCATTTCTATATACATCTCAGGGCAGTTTGAAGCGAGCTTTCGACACCCGCTGAAACGCCCTTTCGCCTTTGGTCATTTTATAAACTGACCTTATCAGCGAAACCATCGCTTCGGTCATGGAAAGACCGCGTCTTTCCATCATCCTTCTCTGCGTTGAGAGGGCGCTCTCCAGAATCACTTCCGTACTGCGAGTGCCCAGTCCCTTGCCGTACATCGTGAATGACGGCACATCCTCGGAAACCAGGCCGAAAGCCTGTGAGGCCACACCGATCTTTTTCCCGGAGCTCAGAAGCGAGCCAATGGCGGTCTTTGACATATCTCCCAGAAAAACTCCGACCTTTATCTCCCCCGTATCCACCGATTTCCGGCCTAATTTTACGCTGATTTTTCCATAGGTATTTTTCAGGTTGGAACAGGTCGTCATGGCACCCAGGTTTACCCAGCTGCCGACGATCGAGTGGCCGAGAAAACCGTCGTGACTTTTGTTGCTGAATTCCGAAATAATTGACGCTTCGACTTCGCCCGCAACCTTGGAATTCGCGCCGATAGTGGTCCCCTCACGAATCTTTGCGGATCTGACCCTCGCATTTTTTCCGATGTAACACGGTCCCGTAAGATGGCTAAAACTTTGCACTTCGGCGCCTTCGTCAATAATCACAGGGCCTTTTCTAGAGTCCAGCGTTACGTATGTCTCCAGCTCCGCGGACTCTGCGATTGCCACCTTGCTGCCCCTAATTTCGATGCCACCAGTTTTCGTTGCCGAAGGGGAAAATCCTTTGACCAAATAGTCCTCTTCTATCATCTGTCCGTTGTCACGTACAAGCTCCCATGGATAATGAATCAGGGCAACATCCGCGATCTCCGCTGGTAGCATCTCAATTTGATCATCCCGACCCGGCAAAGAATGCTTCAAGCTTCCTCTGATCCCGGGAATAGAACGATCGGGATCAGCAAGCCTGCCGAATACCGGATCTCTGCTTTTATCAACATAAATAAAGTCCTTAGTCGATCCGGTGTTTAGGGCGTTTGCGATAAATTTCCACAGCTGATACCGATGAGACACGAGAGAATTGATGACAATGCAGGATGACGAGACCGCCCGGTTCACCTCTAATTCGGGAAAGACTTCACGCGCATAGCCTTCCAAGTAGGGTGGTACCAATAGGTTGGTAGCTTTCATTGAAAGCTTACTTTCAATGCCCTCCAGGAGTGTGCCTGAGCCGGATAGCAAACTTGCGGCTAACTTCGTGTACGTCAGCGGGTAGAAGTTCTCTCTCAGCTTGGGTTCGAAAACCAAAAGCTGAGAGTCGTTAGGTTTCAAAGCACCTTTCCCATTCTTTCCAGGAAGAGCTCGTCGGCTCGGCGATAGGATTTTTCGTCCCCAATGTCGAGAAACTCTTTCCCTTCGATGTAGAAAGAGGATACCTTTTCCCCGGCCTTTATCATGTCTCTGACCACACTGTCAAAACCGTACATCTTGCCATCCGGGATGTAGCCAAAGATCTTCGGTTCGACCACGTAACAGCCCACGTTTATGAAGCCACCCACTTCGGGTTTTTCGCTCCATGCAGTGACAAACCCCTGAGAGTCCTTTTCTATTATCCCGTAAGGCAACTTTTGCGAATACTTCATCACACCCATAGTGAGAGCCGATTTGGTTGCCAAATGTTGCTCCAGCATCTCCTTGAGATTAAAGTCGAACACTGAATCCCCGTAAAGCAGATAGAAAGTGGATTTCACAAGAGACCTTGCGTTCAGAAGTTGTCCGGAGATTCCGAGCGGCTTTCTCGACCTGACGTATGAAATTCTTACACCCCATTCTGTGCCTTGATTGAAATAGGATTCGATCATTTTGTACAAGTAGCTCACGGAAAATACAAAATCATTAACACCATTTTCCTTTAGCCACTGAATGAGATGTTCGAGAAGTGGCTTATCCCCAAGCGGTAGCATCGGCTTTGGGAGGAAGTACGTGTACGGCCGGAGTCGCGTTCCCATTCCGCCAGCGAGTATCACTGCCTTAGGATGAAGGGACCTTTTGGATGATGCCATCAAAATGTTCGGTAAAATCTAGGGATTTACAATTTGTGGAAGGAAGATTCTTTGCTTTTCAGTTCGTATGGTGCCCCAAAAATAGATTGACCGGGGCTAGTGAGTAAAAACGAGAACGTCGATCATTATGCCAATGAAGACAAAGAAGAGGTACGGGCTGGAAATTTTGAAAACGGTCCAGGCTTTTGTGGTCGTCGGGTCTTTGAGGAGCCAGACGTTAAGAGCGAGCATGACCGCGCCTAAACCACCCGCTATGCCCAAATAGATAAGATGCAGATCGAGCTGCCCGAAAAATACGGGGATCAGACTGTAAAACACCATAATGATCGTGGTAATCGCAATCACTTGGACAGAGCGTTTCTCCGATATCAGCGCTGGAAGCATGGGGATCTTAGCCTCCGTGTAGTCTTGTCTGTAACGGATGGCCAGAGACCAGATGTGCTCTGGGATCCAGAAAAAGACGAGGAAGCCCATGAAAAATGC
>JASHPQ010000217.1 GCA_030037995.1 Nitrososphaerales archaeon
CTCGAAGACAGGAATCCAAGTTACAAATTGCCCAAAAGCAGCAAGAGACAATCTAGAGCGATCTCAGTGGCCATTTCGGACGAACCGGAGTTCGACACTTCGTCCACAATCTTGAGAGTGAACTCTAGGCAGGTGCTGGATTCTAGGGGTAACCCCACGGTCGAGACTGACATCTACCTTAGAGGTGGAGCCATGGGCCGGGGAACGGTCCCCTCTGGTGCGTCCACTGGAGTTCACGAGGCTCTCGAACTGCGCGACGAAAAGCGATCGTATTTCGATGGCAAGAGTGTGTTGAAAGCGGTAGCGAACGTGAATAAGCAGATCGGGCCCAAGCTGCTTGGCCGGTCGGCGCTCGAGCAGGAACCGCTGGATATTCTGATGTTGAAACTGGACGGAACTAGGAACAAGTCAAACTTGGGAGCCAATGCGATTCTCTCAGTATCTATGGCCGTTGCCCGAGCTGCGGCTGCTTCACAATCGGTTCCGCTCTTTCGATACCTGGTCAAACGAAAGAAGTACCGACTTCCGGTCCCGATGATGAACGTGATCAACGGTGGGAAACACGCCGGAAACAAACTTTCCGTCCAAGAATTTCTAATAGAACCTATCGGAGCCAAGAGTTACGGGGAAGGCCTCCGATTGGGTGTGGAGGTGTACCACTCCCTGAAGAAAGTACTGATGGAAAAATACGGCTCATCTGCGATTAACGTGGGCGACGAGGGCGGTTATGCGCCTCCGCTCGAAAAAACTACGGATGCGCTGGACGCAATTATGGCTGCAATAAAGAATGCAGGATTCGGCGAGAGTGCGATCAAGCTCGGGCTGGATGCCGCGTCCTCAAGCTTCTACGATTCGAAGACCCTTTCCTATCAGATCGACGGCAGAGGGATGAATGCCGCGGAGCTCTTGGACTATTACGAAAATCTGACCAACTCTTACCCTATACTGACGCTTGAAGATCCGTTCTCCGAAGAATCGTTCGAAGACTCTGCAAAGATTACTGCAAAACTGGGAAAGAAAGTGAAGATTATAGGAGACGATCTCTATGTGACGAATCCCGCCAGAATAACGAAGGGGATAGAAACCAAGGCGACGAACGCTGTTCTGATTAAGCTCAACCAGATCGGGAGTGTTACTGAAACGCTGGAGGCGATCAAAATGTCAAAGCTAGAACGCTGGGCGATTGCAATCTCGCACAGATCCGGAGAGACCGAGGACACGTTTATCTCTCATCTGGCAACCGCAGTTGAAAGTCAGTTCATAAAAGCGGGCGCCCCGGCTCGTGGGGAGCGAACCGCGAAGTACAACGAGCTGATCAGGATCGCGGAAGAGCTAGGACCGGAAGCTACTTATGCGGGTACGAGCCTGCAGTGATTTGCGCAGAACTGGAGGAGACCTCGTAAATTGCAAGTCTCCGACGAGTCCTCCGAGTATCAGTTCATTACTTACTCGAAAAATCCTGAAAAGAAGTCTGCCACGATAACCCTGAACCGGCCGGAGGTCATGAACGCTCTTAATCTCGAGATGAGAAAGGAGATACTCTCGGCACTTGACGTGGCGGAGAAAGACGATTCAGTTCGCGCCCTCGTATTGACCGGCGCGGGGGACAAGGCCTTCAGTGCAGGGGCTGACATCAAAATGTTTCAGACGATGACCCCGTTCACCGCCCGCGAATATCTCAAGACGAGCAAGGGGAGCTCCAACAGGATCGAGAACTTTCCAAAACCGGTCATTGCGGTGGTCAACGGACACGCAATAGGGGGCGGCCTGGAGCTGGCTATGTCCTGCGACATAATGGTGGCTTCCAGCAATGCCATGTTCGGCCAAACCGAGATCAACGTAGGGCTCATTCCTGGAGTGGGAGGGACGCAGAGACTTTCGAGGAGGATAGGAATTCACCGCGCAAAGGAATTGATTTACACAGGAGAGCTAATCGATGCCGCCGAAGCTCTGAGACTTGGAATCGTCAATCACGTGTTCCCCACGCGAGATGAAATGATGCACTTTGTCGATTCACTTGTAGACAAAATATCGTCGAAAAGCCCATTGATACTACGCCTGGCGAAGGACTCGGTCAACTGTTCTGCCGCCGGCCTGAAAGAGGGACTGGATTACGAAAGCGTGCTTTTCGAGTTTTGTTTTTCAACCAACGATCAAAAGGAAGGAGCCAGAGCGTTTCTGGAAAAACAGGGCAAACCGGTATTCACCGGTTCCTAAATGTACCTAGCCTTCGGTTAAAACCAATTCCATCTGGATCCCATTCTTGTCTCGGCCGTAATAATTTCTTATTTTTCGAACGGGACGAAAGCCGAATTTTACATAGAGAGATTGAGCCGCCGTGTTGCCTTCTGCGACCTGCAGGGCAATCCTCTCTACGGCAATTAGGGCGGAGAGCTCCCTAGCGATTCTGATGGCATCCTCCAGCAGTTTGAATCCAACGCCGTGCTTTCTGAAAGTTGGATGAACCGCTATGGAGCTGATCATCAAAGCTCCTCGCTGGTTCGAATGCGATAGAATACAATACCCAATTAATTGCGTAGTGTCGGCCGTTGCCACTCTGAATCCTCGTGGAAGATCGCTTAGGAACGTGAAGAAAAGTCGATATGGGTAAGGATCGTCGAAAG
The DNA here is from genome assembly GCA_030037995.1 of Nitrososphaerales archaeon. Taxonomy (GTDB): domain Archaea; phylum Thermoproteota; class Nitrososphaeria; order Nitrososphaerales; family CADDZS01; genus DATLTL01. The sequence continues at coordinate 2,625 of JASHPQ010000217.1, forward strand.
AGACATTTTCTATCTCGGTGACCTGGATCAAATCCTCCTCCGAACAGTTCCGGATTTGAATTTCCATCAGTCCCTGCCAGCCTTTTTAGAAGCCATTGCAACCGAAAGTGCAAAATAAGAATTCATGTCCATGGGATTAGAGCACAAAGTTTCTAAAATGTCGGACCTGCAACGTCCTTCATCTTTGGGGTCAGAAGGGGTCCAACGGGACTCGATCGACGCGAGGAGGGGTCTCCAGTACCTTGTAGATCTGTCCGAGACCGGCAGTTCCGGATCAGTCTGTGTGATGGTCAAGGCGACATCAGGGCCCCTTACGTCCAGAAGCGGATGGAAGTATCGGCGAATGACAGTGCTGGACACGTCAATGGAAGTGGAAATGCTGATCTCCGAAGCCAGCTTCGAAGAATGGAAGTTCAAGCCCAATGATTACGCCGTTTGTGAGGTCCGGAGCGGTGGCATAAGCGGAGAAGGGAGACTCACCATTTTCTTCAATTCCTTCCTAGGGCCGTTTGATGTTTCTAAATTGCTCTATGAGATGACAGAAGATGTCAGGAAACTAGAGGCAACAAAGGGGGGTCATATGAAGCCGGCCGAGACGGTCTACCAAATTTCGGCCAGGGAGGTTAGATCCCTTCTAGTCCTGATTCGACTCTGGATCGACGATGGAAAGCCTCAGCATTACACAAGATGGTGTCAAATGCACCAGATCGTGGCTACCAACCTTTACTATATGGGCCTGGTCGACCGGACGGGCTCGATGTCCGGCTATTATTATCCTACAAACGACGCTCTGGAGTTCTTCGAAGGCAAGAAACTAGTTTCCAAAAAGAGGGTTTTCACGAGGGGGAAAGGTGGCCAACACGTTTTGCGCGATGAGGAAGGAGAGAAGAAGGGTTTCCACGAATACCTGGGGGACTATTCTGACCGTGACTCTGCGCTCAAAGAATACTCAGAAGCCCTTGAAGCCTATCGCAAGAAGATAAAGGCAGAAAATGCCTAGATTTAGGCCTTTGACCTAACAGAACTTTTCCCGTCGGGGGGCACCCGGTTGTTAGGAAGGGAAGAAGTCAGATAAAAAATAGCCTTAATTATGCACAAATAACGCTTATTTAGCGAGTATAATCTCCCTTTGGAGTGAACGACGAATGGTCTCAGACAGCGACATGAGTACTGAACATGAATCAGATATGGAAGAAGGTGAACGGGAAAGCGAGGGTATGGAGTCGGGCGGGATGGAAGCGCCTGAAAGGGAGAGTGGTAGCTCCGGCCAGGAAATGGGAGAGGAAAGCGTGGCATCGTCCGCCAGCAAGCCAAAAGTCAAGACGGGTGGAAGAAGAGCAGCGCTTAGGATTCTGCGAGAAAACGTAGACTCTGTTTCGAAGGATCTAGCCAGCTTCAGGAAGAATCATGAAGCGAGTTCTAAGAGGCTCGAAAAGCAAGTTGCCTCTCTTCGAAACGAGGTTACTTCGCTGAAGAGTTTCATCTCGAAGGAGAATGCTCGGGCAAAGGGGAAGCAAGAAGCCCTTTTGAACAAAGTAATTACAAAATTGAACGAGAAAAAGCCCAAGCCGCCACCAGCAGGGAAGAAAAAGACCGCTCCAAAGAAATCCTCGAGAGGCAAGAAGTAACTAGGAAATCTCGCTCATTTCTGAGGCTAAAATCCCCAGATTACATTGAGGAGATTCCCTATTTTTATCGTAAAGTCTCCTCCTTTTATTTTCATCTTCGCGTTTATGCATAGTCCGTATATACTTCTGCAGACCTATTTTCTTCGGTCGAAGTCCGTACTTTAGATCAAAGGTATTAGTAATGAAAAAGGGTGATGTTTGCTGTGATTCAGGAGCTTAGGAATCGTTTGAATTTTACGAGGGTTGCGCGTCTCTTTCTGCTGGTCTCCGTGCTAATTTTAGTTGCTCTTCCTCTTGTGCTTTCCAGCTTTGGTCAAAACCAGATAGCTCAGGCCTCCTCCTCTCAGGCGGGGGCGAACAAGACGATCGTAGTCATCGAGATGGATGTGCCCATTGACCAGGGAGCAACGAGTCTCACAGCTCGTGCGGTCAAGAGCGCTGAGGACGACAGTGCAGCAGCCGTTATCATCAATATGAACACCCCAGGGGGCTCCCTCAATGACATGATTTCCATAGTCGACACCATTAATGCGTCCACTGTGCCGGTCTATACGTACGTCGGGAACGATTCGGGTGCCACATCGGCAGGATCCTACATCGCGATGGCCACTGATAAGATCTTCATGGGGCCTGGGTCACAAATTGGACCGTCCACTCCCTACATTTTAGGTGGAGGCACGGCGCTGGAGCAGAACCATACGACAGAATATGCGGTCTCTTTCATGCAAGCTCTGGCGCAGGCGCACGGGAGAAATGTAACGGCGGTGACTCAGATGGCTCTTTACAATGTGGCATATTCGTATGCTGATGCCCTAAAATATCATGTAGCGGACTACAGCTCGAATAGCCTTGCCCAGACGATTGCCATACTTAATTTGACCGGAGCTACAGTGGTCACCATCAGTGAAACCCCCACCGAACAACTCGTGAGCCTTCTTTCGAATGTCACCATTGACGGGATAGTACTGTTGCTCGGAATTATCGCCATTGCGATTGACTTTTTCCACCCCACCGTCGTTCTTTCTGTAGCCGGCTGTGTTCTCATAGCGCTCGGGATCATCGGGACGGAAGCCATTGAGAACGGTAGTGGATCATCTGCTATAGCGCTTCCAATAGTGTTGTTTGCGGCGGCCGCGGTGCTTATCGTCCTTGAATTGAAAACTGGCCACGGGTTCATGTTATTCTCAGGGGTCCTGGTGGGCGTTCTCGGTACGGTATTGCTAACGTATCAGATCCCCTATTCGCCATCGCCGTTCGGGGACGTTCAGTACATTGAGTTGGCGATATTCGTACTTGTGGGAGGGATGCTGGCCCTTTACACGAGATGGGTGGGCAAGGCCATCAGACGAAGACCAGTAACCGGATCAGAATCTCTGATAGGAAAGACCGGGATCGCGCTGTCGGAACTCGCTCCAAAAGGGGATGTTTCCGTTGATGGGATTATCTGGGAGGCTCGCGTCACTGGCCCGACTCCCAGCAAAATCGAGAAAGGGTCCAAAGTCCTCATAGCTAAGAGATCCGGCCTCGTGCTGGAGGTTGAACCGGAACCCATAAAGCAAAAGGTGGAAGTACCAGAAACAGGTTCCATGTGAATGACAAGCGTCGTCACTCTTGCAGTCGTATTATTCATAGTACTGGTTATTCTAGCAATTTTTCTTTCCGGAATCAAGATCTTGAAAGAATGGGAGAGAGCACCTCTCCTGACGTTAGGGAGGTACAGGGGCTTGAAAGGGCCCGGAGTGATCTACGTGCCCCCCTTTATCAGTAAGATTCCCTACATCATCTCAACCAGACTTCAAGTTGCTTCTTTTAGGACTGAGCAAACTCTCACGAGAGACAACGTTCCCGTGAACGTTGACGCGGTAATGTATTTCCAGCCTGTTGATGTTCAGAAAGCGGTATTGAATGCTGAAAATTTCAGCGCTGCAACTCAGCTAGCTGCTCAAACGACCTTGAGGGAGACGATCGGAGGAGTGAGCTTTGACGACCTGCTTTACGAACGAGAAAAAATTGGAGCCTCTGCCAGGACCATAATTGATGCGAAAACAGAGGCGTGGGGTGTAAAGGTGACTGCGGTGGAGATCAGAGATATCGCGATTCCTCCGACTCTTCAGGAGGCAATGTCGAGACAGGCGCAGGCTGAACGGGAGAGGAGGGCGCGCGTTACTCTTGCTGAAGCGGAGTTCCAAGCCGCCCAGAAAATGGTCGACGCTGCAAATCTGTACTCCGCAAATCCGAGAGCAATGGAGCTGAGATGGATGAATATTCTGTATGAACTCGGCTTGCAGGGAAGGGGAACTCTGATGCTCATACCGACAAACATGCCCACGGCCGGAACGGCATCAATCATTCCCCCGTACGGACTTCTTGGGGTGAAGGATATTCAAGAGACTGGAACGGCACCTGTGCCTGGAGGCTCTGGAGGTGGATCGACTTCGTCATCCTCCTCTCAACAGGGACGCACTTAGCTCAGTGAATACCGATAATAGTTTCTCCTACCTTTTCTCCTCAGCTTTCCTCGATCTTTTAAAATTCCGAGTGCCTGGCTCACCTTCCTACTCGCGAAGTACCTACCGGTAAGATCATGCAACCGTTCTCTTGTCTCGCCGGTGGTTTTAGCTTCTGAGAAAAAATTGGTGTTCAAGAAGCTGAATTCTAGTTCTCTGAGAATTGTCGTAGTCTCAGGGACTCGAGCGTTGGAGCGGGATGACTTTTGTGACTGTCGAGTGAGGGGATTTTTTTTCCTCCCTTCATGGAATTTCTCTGAGAGACGACCCGCTACACTCTGGAGCTCTGAGTAAGCAAAGAACAAATCTCCAGGATCGTTGCTTTCGGCAGAAACACAACCGAACTCAGTATCGTATGAGATTATGTATTTCATTTTTGAATCTACTTCTTAGCTTTCCACTTCGCACGATTTCTTCCGTGCACATGAGAACAGTAGTGATATCGCGATTTATGGAGATATATTACTTGTCTGCTGTCCGTCCTTGCGGTGAAGTAAAAGACCAACGAATGTTGACTTGGATTCTATTCTTGATTTGGCCGTACCCGAGTCCCGTTAGGACTTCTTGGCCACCGTCGCTTCCACGACCACTGCAGGAACTCGACACAAGGTCGTCTTTGGAAACTGTAGGGATATGCACGAACTGGCCAGAGAGTCAATCGATCTCGTGATTACTTCCCCACCGTACTACAATGCTCCATTTGATTATCCCGGAATGTACCGGGATTATGATGAGTATCTCGGCCTTCTTTCGCGCGTCGCAGACGAACTGTACCGAGTAGTTCGCGACGGCAGGATAGTATGCTTTGTAATAGACGATATGCTGGTCGATGGCGAAAAACTTCCAATTGTGGCAGACGCCACAAAGATAATGAGAGAAACAGGTTTCCGATATCGCGATCGTATAATGTGGGTAAAGCCCAAGGGATATTCCAGGATAAGCAGAAGATCCGGTGTTGTCATTCAGCACCCGTACCCCATGTACTTTTATCCGGACAACATTCAGGAGAGCATCCTGATCTTTCAGAAGGGACGGTTCGATTATAAAAAAGTCCGGGAGCTGGACCAGACAATTCTTGACGCCTCCCGAATAGACTCGCATGCGATCAATCAAAACGAGTGGAACTTGACAGTCTGGCAGATTACGAACGTTCTTCCAACAAACAATCCACTCGAAAAGGGAATCGCGGCGTTTCCCGAGGAGCTCGCGTCGAGATTGGTGCAGCTATTTTCATTCTATGGTGAAACGGTACTCGATCCTTTCCTTGGATCCGGGACTACCAGTAAGGTCGCAGCCCAGCTCGGGAGGAATTCCGTAGGATACGAGCTTAACTTCTCCCTCAAAGAGCGAATTTTCTCAAAGATTTCCTCTGCGGGACGACTGGAGTTGAAGATCGAGCGAAGACTCGACTCCGTAGCTCACGCTGGTGAATCGGACGACGAGGTCCCTCCAATTCAGAAGCGGGCTCGGCAGAGCCTGAGGTAGGATTGCTATTCTACCGTAAGAATTTGTACATCGACGCCCTTGACTGCATTTTTGAATTTGCGCGCGTCAGCTTCCGAGCCGACGATTGTCCCATAGTGCATCGGGATCGCGATCTTTGGTTTGATTCTATTGGCGGCTTCGACCGCCTCGTCCGCAGTCATCACGTAAGTTCCAGAGACGGGCAAAAGTGCTATTTCTGGACGCAAGTTATCCATTTCTGGGATGAGGTCACTGTCTCCCGTGTGATAAATCGACACTCCGGACTTCGTGGTTATTAAGTATCCCACTTTTCCGTCCTGCTTTGGATGGAAGGGCTTTCCCGGTTCTGCAAACTTGTTAATGTTGTAGGCCGGAACCGCGCGAATGTCAAATGAACCGAGCTTTATCCTGTCGCCGGGCTTTACAACCTTGAATTCCTTCGGAGACGATTTGTTCACTTCATCTCTGGCAGCAGCAATCGAGACGACAGTGGTTTGCTTCGACTTTACCACTTTCTTTAGGTCTTCAGCGTTGAGATGATCGAAGTGCTCGTGCGAAATCAGTACGAAATCGGCAGGAACATTGTGTTTCAACTTGAAGGGATCTATGACGAGAGTTTCCCCATCTGATTCTATCTTGAATCCATCGTGACCTAACCAAGTTATTTTTGCTCCATTGTGTTCGAACATGATACGCGCACACTTCCTGCTAGCAATTGACAACTGAGACCTACCGAGAAAAAGTTTTCTTTGGTCGATTATCCAATCGCAAGGTTACGAGGGAAATGCTTAAACTAGCCTCGGAGATCGCCCTTAGAGAGTAGAACGCTATTTTTTGCTACCCGCTTCATCTTCGCTCGGAGAAAGCGCGAGCGAGACCCAGCTAAATGCGCTCTCTTCCCTCGGGCTTTCCCAGTACGAGAGTAAATGCTTCCTCGCATCTCTCCAGACAGGCCCCGCGACCATCAACCAGATCGGCATCGTCGCTGGGGTCCCGAGGACGAAGGTCTACGGCGCGGTGAGAAAACTTGTGGAAAGGGGGTTGCTCGAGCAGAGCGAGGACGATCCTAAGATTTTCGTCGCAAAGTCGCCCAAAGACGTGCTGATCCCGCTGCTCGAGAAGGAGGAGAAGAGGATCAAGCAGGGAATCGAGGCGCTAAACGAGCTGGAGGTCATACACAAATCGATGGCGCTGGTGAAGAGAGCCGATGCCCTTAGATCCAAGGTGCTGAGATACACTCCAAGGTTTGTGGTGATGAGAAAGACCAGGGAGCTCTTCCAAAACTGCCGGAAAAAGGTCGTGGTACTCACCACCGCCAATGGCCTGATCAGACTCTCCAAGATGTCGAATATCCTTTTCGAACGTGCAAGACTGGGGATGTCACTCCAAGTCTTTACTTCAACTCTAGACGAGCCGGTGTTCAGCACTACGATTCAGAATCTGAGAGAGATTGAAAACTCTTCGATCTCTCTTCTACCCTCTGCTGCGCCGATTCAGGTCATCCTGATTGACGAACAATTCGTCCTGATCACGGAATTAAAACCCGACGATATCCGGGACGAAGGAATGGACGTGGCTTTTTTGATTCATAACACTGAGCTTACTGAGATGATGGAGAGTCTAATTCGCGTCCTGGCGGCAGTGCATGCCGATCTCCAGACTGCTCGGTGAAGCCGGAGATAACAGAATAGAGCAGCGCCTTAAATTTCTTTGTCAATTTTCATCGCTGTTTTGTCATCCATCTCAGAGAGAGCAGAATTAGGGGGGAGGTCGCTTCCAGCTAATTGGAAAAAAGTCGTAGATTCGTAATAGGCATGACAGGAGCAAGCGGCGTGATCTACGGAATTCGCCTTCTGGAAGTTTTGAAGAAGGAGTCCAAAGTCGAATCCCATCTCGTCATGACGCCAGCGGCCAAAATAACGATCGCCGCTGAGACCGACTACACCAGTCGTTCAGTTGAAAGGCTGGCGACGAAGGTCTATAGGTACAATGATATCGCTGCGACCATTTCGTCCGGGTCGTTCAAGACAGATGGTATGATCGTGATCCCCTGTAGCATGCATGCTCTGGGAGCTCTTGCCTCGGGCGTTGCAGATAATCTCCTTCTTAGGGCGGCGGAAGTGACGATGAAGGAAAGGAGAATCCTTGTGATAGTGCCCCGCGAAGCGCCTCTTTCTCTTATACACATTGAAAATATGGAGCGGCTGGCGAGGGCAGGCGCCTGCATTCTTCCGGCAATGCCCGGCTTTTACGAGAGACCTAAGACAGTCTCTCAGATCATAGACCACCTCGTGGGAAAGGTTCTTGACATCGTAGGAGTGGAGAACAACCTTTTCGAGAGATGGCACGGCATGTCCGGGAACGACGCGTAGCACCGGGCAGGCCTCTCTTTTATCATGACAACTCTCTCGGATGTTTCGCTGAATTTTTATAGTTGGCTCAGAAAAAGGCAGTTTCCAAAGTTCCTACCCTTATTGCTCGAGTTTCTGACTCTGAAAAAGGAAGATATTGTTCTCGATGTCGGGGCGGGGACTGGAGTTATCGCAGAAGAGATAGCGAAGCTAAGCGATGAGGTATTTGCCCTCGAGCCAAACCCAAAGCGAGTCGAGTACATCAAAAAGAAATATCCACAAGTGAAGGCTTTCGACGGAACCGCGGAAGCCATCCAGTTTCCGGAATTTTACTTTACTAAGATCTACTCGGTAAACTCCCTTCACCACTTCAGGGACAAGGACGCTGCACTCTACGAACTTAACCGAATACTCAAGCGCGGAGGGGTCCTCGCCATAAAAGACTTCGCGCCGATGGGGTGGCGCTCGAAGCTGGAAAGTCGAAACGCGAGTGTGAATTTCTGGACGGCGGAGAAGCTTAAAGAGAAACTAGTAGAGGCGGGCTTTGAGGTCAGAGATCTCAGAAAAGTGGGAAACAGAGATTATTTCGTTTGTTCCTCAAAGGTCTAGGCACAAGGATTCAGAGGCACTCTTAGGGAATACATTGATTTCTATACTCTGAAAAGGAAACCCGAGCTTTTTTGGATCTTGCAATGGCAGAAAAAGACGAACCCAGATTCGTGACAGTCGACGGCGTAAGACTTCGGATCAGAACCTCTCCCGATCCCGCCGCTAACCGATCGAAACCCGTGGTCGTGCTCTTTCATGGTTACTCGTTTTCCCTAGACGAGTGGGAAAAAGTTGGGATGTTTGATGAGCTGTCCAGTCGTGGTATGCCTTATGTCGCGGTAGATCTGCCTAGGGGAAAGACGTCAAAATCTCAGAAGCATGAGGAGTCACGGTTAAGTGCTTACGTCCCACTGCTTAACGACCTGTTTCGGGACGTTGGAATCGATGGCTCAAAGCTGATCATCGTCGGCCCTTCGATGGGTGGAGGGTTCGCCCTGGCGTACGCGCTCGAAAAAACCAAACAGGTTCTTGGATTGGTACTTATTGCACCTTCGCTGGCCGGAGTTGACCGTGAATCCCTCGAGAAACTTGACGTTCCGGTTTTGCTAATCTGGGGAGAGAAAGACCAGGTCTTTCCTGTGGAACAAAAAGGCCGAGAGCTGAAAGAGATCCTTCCTCAATCGAAACTTTTGATTGTGAAAGGTGCGAGCCATCCCGCGTACCTGGACAGGCCGCAGGAATTTTACGAGCTGGTCTTTGACTTTATTGAAGAAATTGCTTCCTGATCTCAGAAATCTTTTATCAGTAGTTTCAAAGCTGGATCTTCTTGGAATTGAGTCAAAGCCCCACTAAATTGATCTCAAAGGCGCCCGTCTTAGGAGAAGAAAAGGAGCAATGGATCGTCAATACGGACTTCGCTTGCGTACACTGCGGAAAAGTATTTCGAACTAGAGCAGAACTGATCCACCACTATGACGAGACTAGGCATGACAAATACTCAGCCTGGACATAATCGTCTGGATTCCAACATCCAGCTGTGCTTTTTGCCATCCTATTTCATATTCTCGGAGGACTAGTTTCAGAAAACTCGAGTCTGATTGGGAATACCCATATAGGCTTCTAGTTTTAGTAGCAAAGTTAGCCAGTAATTGCTACCGTCGATTGAAGAACTAAAGAAGCGAAGGATAAAGCTCGGCCTCAGTCAGAGAAAATTTGCTTCCTACCTCAGCGTAAGTCAATCAACGATTACCAAGATTGAAAACAAAAAGTTGAGTCCCAGCTACGAGCTCGTGAAGAAAGCTTTCGACATTCTCGATTCGTTTGGCAGTCCCCAGATCGGGCTTGTAGGAGACATTGCGATCAAAAAGGTCGTGAGCGTTCAAGATAACGACGTGATTTCAAAAGCAGTGCAGCTTCTTCAACAGCACGGTTTCAAGCAATTGCCGGTTAGAGATAAGGAAAATCATTGGGTGGGCAGCATTTCGGAGAGGAGCATCTCGAACAGGCTGTTAAAAGTGGCGAATCCCAAGCTGCTGATGACGAGAGAAGTGTCGGAAGTGATGGACGAGGCATTTCCTATGATCGCGGAGGACACACCGATCTCTTTAGCAATACCACTCCTCCAGCACTTTCAGGCGGTGTTAACCACGAAGAAAGGACGCGTTACGGGGATCGTAACGAACGCCGACCTAGTCAGCATGATCTCCTCCGAGAGAGCTCGATAAGTGTCAGGCCTTGTCTCAGTCGTTGAACCCGAGAGAATACGTCATCGTCCAGTCTGAAGCGGAAGCCACCGAACTTTTGACAAAGCGAGGTGAAAAAGCTCGGATAATCGCCGGGGGAACGGGCATCTATGAAGTGGCACACAGGGGACTCTTCGCCGAAGTGGAGGTTCTAATTGATATCACAAGGCTGAATCTGAATTATGTTAATGTGAAAGAGCGTTCCCTCCGCATTGGATCCTGCGCGACGATGACCTCGATTTTTGAGGCAGTGCAGCTCGCCGGATATCCAGAGCTCGGAGCGCTCCTAGACGCTCTGCAAGCGATTCAGCCGTTGCAGGTGAAAAATGTTGCCACGGTGGGAGGGGCGATCTGCACCGCAATTCCATTCTTTGACCTGCCAGTCTCACTGATAGCACTGGGCGCAGAAGTGCTCATTGCTCCCGACAGCAGGACAGTTAAGCTTGTGGATTTTATCAAGGGACACTTTGCCGTAGATCTGCAAGCAGGAGAATTTGTCAAGGAAGTCAACGTACCGCTCCTCGAGAGATCGGAGGCGGTCGGAAGTGCTTTTCAAAAATTTGCACTAACAGGAGACGACTGGGCTATAATTAATTGCGGCTCCCGTGTTAAAATAAAGGAAGATGGTCTGATATCTGAAGCGCGAGTATGCTTCGGCGGTGGCGTTGGGGAGAAGCCGAAGAGAGCCGATAAAATTGAACGAGCGTTGGTCGGATCCAGCGCGGCTGACGAGAATAGTCTCAAGACACTTTTGGATGACAATGTTGAACAGGACCTCGATCCCATTTCCGATTTGAGGGCCTCATCGAAGTACAGGACTCATCTTGCAAAGGTGCTCGCTAGAAGGTCGATCCTTCGTTCGGCTCAGCTCGCTAATGGTGGCAACGCCTAATGGGTACGGTCTCATTTTACTTGAACGGTCGAAGGGTAGATCTCTTTGTGGAGCCCAGCGAATCACTGAACTTTGTCATCCGCGAACGACTGGGTTTGATGGGAACAAAGAATGGATGCGATACAGGTGGATGCGGATCCTGCACAGTGATCGTCGATGGAAGGGCGGTGTATTCGTGCATGATGTATGCTATGCAAGCACTGGGGAAACGCGTGGTGACAGTCGAAGGCCTCCAAAACGGAATTCATCTCGATCCTATCCAAGAGAGCTTTATGGATCACGGCGGTCTCCAGTGTGGTTTCTGCACGACAGGATTCCTCATGTCTTCCAAAGCCCTTCTTGACAAAGACCAACATCCTTCCGCGCAGCAGGTGAAAGATGCGCTTGTGGGCAATCTCTGTCGCTGTACCGGCTACAAGAAGATATTTGATTCGGTTTTGGCTGCGGCTGAAAAGTACCAAAAACAAGCATGAGCAACGGCTTCCTACCGTCCCGAATCACTAAAATATCGAATTTTCAGGCGAACGTCCGGAAGTTGAAACAAGAGAAAATCACTGGCTCCTCCGAAGAAATGATCTATACAGTAGACGAATCGGGAAACCTACTAGTTCTGGAATCGAGAGAGACCCTGCATTTTGCGAGGTCTTCAAAGCGGCACGCAGCGGTCATCGGCATGATCCAGCGGGGGGACGGAAAATATCTCGTCCAGTGGAGGGGAGCCAACAAACTTGGCGGCAGCAGACTGGACGTGTCGGCAACTACGCACGTGAGAAAAAATGAAACTTACGAATTGGCACTGCAGAGGTCGTTTGAAAACGAGCTGAGAATCAAAGAGCTGGTCCCCTTGAAACACGCTTTTGATTTCAGGTATGAAGAAGATCTAGGTGAGCGCAAGGAGAACGAGTTCTGCAAGGTCTTCATAGGAAGTTACGACGGGGCGTACGAGCCCAACCCAGAAGAAATTGATTCGATAAGGTTCATGCGCCTCACTGAACTCAAGGACTTTATCAGGGACAATGAAGCAGAAGCTACAAAGTGGCTCAGAGAGACCGTCAAGAGGATGTAGCGAGCTGGTCGCCTTCGAGCTTGGCTTTGACGCAGACAGCAAATTCGCTGGTCTGTTTTTTCACAGTTTCTCTTCCGAGCATGGCAAGCGCCGTCTTTCCGGTAACAGAGATTGCTACAATCTCGATGCCGTAACTGATGCGCGTCTTCGCCTCTTCCGGAGCGGGACTGTCTAGGTCGATGCTTCCGGTGATCTCCGCGTCCTGACCCGTACCCGTGAACTTGATGTGCGAGGGAAAGTCCTTCTCCATAAGTTTAGCCTTTAGCTCAAAGGTCTTCGACAGGTAGCCCACTTTGAACTTTATTTTGAAGATAGCGCTCGTGTCGTCGATGGGCCGAACATCCTCGCACTCGGGAATGCAGCGCCCCACGTTTGAAAGATCGGAGATGAACTTCCAGCATTTTTCGGGGGAGGCCAGTACTTCAAACTGCGCACTGGCTTGAAGTGTGGGCAGGCGGAGCTGGGCACCCGTTTCTGATAGGTGTTTTGCCCTTAATTAAATCAATTCTGACGACTAGACCAGCTGCGCAATCAATTGTGGCGATTCCAGTTGTTTTCTTACGTTTGCGTAAGTCTCGAGCACACGATTTCCTTTCTGTGTCAAAGCGTAATTTTTCCTCCCTTCGACGACACTTGCGATTACCAATCCTTGTACCTCCAGGATCTTTATGAAATTCCGCATGACCGCCCAAGATAGGTTGGAGCGGTACATTATGTGTGTTGGTCTACCAGCACCCTCCGAGATCGCCTGGAGTATGTCGATTTTCACTTCCATCTTGGACCGTCTTGGCCCCGCCAAAATACTAGATTCTACCAGTTCCACGTCACTGTGTTCTCATCGATATAACGGGGAGTTCTTTTGTTTTGCTTTCCTCAACTCTTTGGCCCTCGGTTACAAGTTTCTGGGAAAAAAAGTAAGTTGGAGGTACAGTTTCCGGATACATAACCGAATTAAATATCCTTACGACAAATTGGAGACTCGGAAATTGATCTGTGTGGAGAGGAGTACTGCTCTTCCCTGGGATGTCCAACAGGTAGAGCTTTCTAGCAAAGGCATGTGGACTACGAAGATTGGACGCTGAAACGTTAACTCGTACGATGGAGCGCAAAATATTCCGCAGCGTGCGCGCGGGGATAGTCTACGACCCCTCGGCAATTAAAAGAACCGAGTTGTCGTCGATCGAGAAACTGTACAGCCCAATAAACGTGGAACTGATCTCTTTCGAAAAGTTGGCAACACTAACTTCTGAGGATTTCGATATCCTTGGGATCCTTGGGCAGTCAGCGCTGGATGGTTCGAAGACCTTCCTGCCAAATTTTGACTGCTTAAAGATCGGATTCTCCTCAATGGAGACTCATTCGGGACTCTCGAGAGGATCTTTGAGATATCTCACCGCCGCCATCGCCTGCCTGGGAACAAGATCACTCAACGAATCGCTCAGAAATACTGTTTACCACTTTTACGAGAGCTTGACGCTTCCCAGTCTTCTGAACATCGACTTGGCTGACGTAGAGAGCATAGCGCGTGGAGTGGGGATCTCGTTTAACGAGTCTGGAGACTCGTCCGAGGAAATAATCAGTGACCTTCCCTCTGAGTGCTATTTTGCAAAAAGTGCCCTACTCCATTTTACGTGCGAGAGACACGTGACGCTGGAAGAGGTGTACAGAATTTCAAAGATGATTTCCACTCGGAAATCGATCGGACCTTTTATTTCGGAAAATCCGAACGATCAAATAAAGATGTACAAAAGAATCAGGTTGAAGATGGGCTTGAGGATCTCTGAAGAATTGGACAGGTCAAGAGCCGATCCCCGAATTTCACTCACTGGAATTTTGTTCGGAGTAAAATTCTGACCGGGCCGAATTCAAGGCCTTTTCGCATAATGGATTGCGACGGAAGCAGGGTCGAGCTCTAGGGCGGAGGGCCCCCTAGGGGGCACTCCACGCGCGTGCGTGCTTTAGTTATTGACTATAGAACCCCTTAGGCTAGCTCGCATGCACGGGCGAGCAACAGTAATTTGATGGATCCAATGAACTTCACTGCCGTTCAGCTCGCTTTGCATCATTTGCGTGAAAATCGTTTGATTTACTCTGCTACTTTCTGGTAGCACAATTATGCAATATGCACTAGATAAGGGCTTGAGGCGAGCTCTGATTTGATTAGGATTGCTGCCAAAATTCAGTACGATGTGTCTTATTGTTCTTTAAACAAAGATACTTTCGAAGATACTGCAAGTTAATGCATGTGCAAACAAAAGGATCCCTATGCAACTTTTTGGCCACTATCACTTCGAAATCACTGCAAATGACTGGCCAGATCAAATTACCTGATCTTCAATCAGTTAGGAGATCAATCTTGAGAGAAGCGAATGTGATCTTCAGTTTCTTATAGCTTATTGTTTAGAAAACTTTAATTTTGGCGAAGATTC
>JASHPQ010000218.1 GCA_030037995.1 Nitrososphaerales archaeon
CTGTGATGTAAAGCTCAGCCATCACTGCAAGACTGCCGATTGTCTTGCGCAGTTTATCCCTCTTTTCTTGAAGTAGCCTAGAGGACTCGAACATTACGAGGTCGTGAATTGATCCAGTTGTTTTATGCGCGATCGCGATGCTGCCAAGCATTTTGGAGAAAGCTTCGGAGGGGGTGTGTTGAGCAACCTCCGAGAGAGCAGTTTCCGTATCGAGACCAAAGACACGAATGTTCCTGAGAAACCTTTTTGCGAGATCCGCGAGAACGGGATTGGATTCGGAGGTGGCCAGTCGTTCAAAAAGCCGCTCCAAGTTCATGCCTGCCGCTGCCAGAACTCCGAGGATTCCGAAGGAGTAAGCGAGCTGGTTTTCAAGCCGCGCCTTATAGCTTCGTCGTTTTATCAGAGGATTACAGAGCCACACGACCAGCGCTACCGCAAAAACCACGCCGGATAAGATGATGCTCCCAATAATCGACAGCGCCATAGGAGAGCGCGGAAACAACTTGATTTCCACAAGCAGGGAGATCACAAAGGCAGGTACTGCAGCAACGCAGCTAAGCAAAAACCCGGTGGAAATGTACGCCTCGAAGATGATCGGTATTCCTGACTGGCCATAGGGCTCTCTGAATTCTTCGAATTTCGGCAGATGATCGGCAAATAAATTGTAAGCTAGCGCCTCGAAACCGTTTCTGGCGCGAAAAGGGACATTTTTCGGACCAATTTTCCCTTTTTCGCTCAAAGAGTCGTCACTCTTCTTTTTCTGCCTCCCCAGTCCTAGAGGATTTCTGCGCTTCTTTTTCTTCCTCTTTTCGTCGTCGTTCGCAGATTCTTCCTTGTGGTCAACTCGAGTCGCTTGAATGACGGTTCCCGATCCTGCATCTTGCTCGATAACGTTCTCGTTATCGTCTTCTTGTTCTTTCGCTTGGGGCCGAGTGAACGGATTTCTAATTTTTATTTTCATTTTGCCAATCCTCGCCAAGACGCGCCATTTCGTAGATCTCCGTCGGATTATAGTAATACATTCGAATAATGTCTGAAACATCCTTATACGTTCTGATCTTCTTATTTAGCATCCATTCCAGAATTTGTTGTTTTTTCTCCATTTCGGAGTAAACTTCTTCTTCAGGAATGTGTTTCGCATCTGCAATCTGTTTGAACACGTTGCTCGTTCCCTTCATATCAAAAGTGTCCTTCAGCTCTCCAGTCCACTCGAAGAGGGAGTTCAGTTGGGTACTGTGTGTTTGATCGTTGAAGGCAATTACTTCGCTCACATTCACCGCTCTCCTCGCGAACTTTTCACCAATTTTCACCCTGGACATCATGACGAGGGTGCTCATCAGCGGAAGGAGCATTCCGGGGATATCCATCGGCTTTGTCAGCATTCGCTTCACTGCCGTGGAAACGCTGTCCGCGTGAATCGTTGAAATTCCTCCGTGACCGGTCGAAATCGCCTGGAGCAGGGTGTATGCTTCCTCCCCCCTGATTTCGCCCACGATGATGTAATCCGGTCGCTGCCGGAGTGCAGACTTGAGAAGATCGTAGAGGTTCAGCTCGGCAACCCCGGACTGGTTGGATTCCCTGGTGACCATGGGTATCCAGTTCTGGTGGGGAAGTTTTACTTCACGCAGCTCCTCTATCGTCACGATCTTCATCTCCGGCTTGATGAACATGGCGAGAGCGCCCAGCGTGGTGGTCTTGCCCGATGCGGTGGCCCCCACGATCAAGAGCGACTTCAAGTTCTCGATGCAGATCCAGAGATACGAACCGATCCTGGGAGCTATGGTTCCCCAGAGCATCAGATCAACAATCGTGGGAGGTTCTTCACGGAACTTCCTTATCGTAAACGTGGAGCCTCGCTTTGAAACTTCGTCCAAAGTAAGGTGGGTCCTGTAGCCCTCCGGAAGACTTCCCTCTAGAATGGGCTGGGCGACCGTGATTTGTCCTCCGGACTTGTAAGCAAGTCTGATTATGAAAGAGGCGAGTTCTTCCTTTACAGGAAACTGTACATTGGTAGGGATGCTTTCGTAGTCGCGGTGCCATACGTAGATCGGAATTCCCACGCCGTCGCAGGAAATATCCTCGATTCTTGGATCGCGCATCAGGACGTCGATTTTGGAGTAACCCAGAAAGTCTCTCTTCAGGTAGTAGAGTATCTTATCCTGCGCATCCTTCTTGATATCAACCTTGTAATCCTTGATGAGCCTCGATGTGTTGAGATCGAGGTATTTCTCAATCTGGTCTTGACCGTAGATGACCGAAAGCGGCGCCTTTACTTCTTCGAGCAGCAGCTTCTTCAGTCGCTGGATCTTTCTCTTCTCATCGTCGTCCAGAGTGGGTTCGATAACTTCGTAGGTGGTTACGTTTGACTGCGACCGAATGGCGACGTTTCCAAATGGCGGGTTTACCTCGTAGAAATCCCGGAGTACGGTATCTGCAGAAGAGTCGCCATAAGTGTGAGAGACAATGGGCCTCGCTACTGATTTTGTTCTCTCGCCGGGGTCTGATTGTCCTTCGCTCATCCGCCCTATCCAGGCTCCTGGGCGGTAGCTTTAGGAGGAAAAAGGATGAAGAACCAAAAATTATCAGTAGTAGACATTTATTCCCCGATCGAGACCGTGATGAGAAATATTAACCTGCTTCTCCGGTCTCATCATCCAACATCTCTCACTGGTTTTGCAGTCCCTCTGGAAAAGCGCTCCGTGGACTTGAGTACGTACTCCATATCCTTCGAAGCCTTCCCCCGGCCGTCGATCATTTCGTCCAGCTCTCTCCGCGCGGAGGAGATCTTCTGGACGGTGTCCGAGGAGAGGCGGTTTACCACCTGAATTGTCTCTGAGAGGCTGAACTTTCGATTGTATGCCTGCTCGAGGATCTTTTTCGTGCTCAAGAGGGCATTGTATACCTCTAGGTCAACCCTTATGCTTGTGTATCTAGTTTGCATATGTTCTGGCAAGGCACTTATGCAGTCATAGTTATAGAATGAAAATATATAAGATTTGTATGCAAACACAAAATGCATCCAAAAGTAAAGCTCGATGACGGAACCGTCGTCACAATAATCGACCTACCCGCCAGGAACGGAATGCTCGCTAGAGTCTTGGGGAGAGTAACCAGAAGGTACATGATCGAACTCTTCGAAACAGGAGAGAGAATCGTGGTAGAGCGCTCTCAGATTCGCAAAAACGCGATGCACCATCTCAATACTGCCCGCCAGCGTGAAACTGTCGGCTAGACTATCGGGACTAGTCCAATCTTTCCAGTAGCTGTAACGTCTCTAAGGACCCCGTGCAGTACCGACTGGGGCTTCGAGGTGTAAAGGACCGGGGTTCCGTGGATGACCTCTATATGCACATCGATGTCTGAAAACGCCCTGAGCTCCGAGAGCAGCTTGACGCCGGGTGTTGCAAGCTGAATTCTGATGTTGCCCCTACTTTTTAGGACAGCAATTGACTCGGCGAGTACTTTGGATACGGATTCTGCACCGTACAGGCCTTCGAAGGCGTCCTGGGATTGGACGATCAAAAGTGGCTTGTTGGGAATTCTTTTTTGCATCTCGTCTAGCTTGGAATTAATAAGCTGGACATCCGACCGGAGGTCCCCTTGCAGAGAGGAAGCTTTTTTCGCATCCGAAGGGTCGTAACTTAGGATCGAAATCGACCGCTCTATCGTCTGGTCGGAAAGATTGGGCAACGTTCCCGACAAATCCTCCCTTGATGCACCAATGAATGGTATGTAGAGGACACCGTGGCCCGTATTCACAAAGTTCGAAAGGAGCGTTCGTAGGAAGAGGGCCTTTACTTCATCCGGAACGTCGTTCTCAGCTTCCAACAGGTTGAAGCTCCCCCTCTGAAAGCCGCCCCCTAGCAGCTGATCGAGCGAAGGACTCCCCGAGGAGTACAATTTTCCGTTGGGTTCAATAGGCGATCCAACTTGATCGTCTCCCTCTCCATTAGCGGGGACTCTGAGAGGCGGGAGGTACCGGAATTTGCCCGAGTCCAGCGTAAAGAGAAACCTAGACTGCATGATACTAACTCCACGAAGCTTCTTCAGCTCAATTTCTCGAACTATCCGCCCTTCGTGGTACTTTCTTCTTAAAACGACGACGCCATCCAGTAAGTAATCCAGATCGGTCTGTTCCCGCCGCTCCGTTACTACCACGAACCTCGCATCGTAGTCTTCGACTAGCTTTGAGATTTCTTCGACACCCAGAGTGTGGGACTCGAAAAAAAGGCCCTCCCAGCTGTCCAGCACTACGAAGGGATTCGCTACTTGCTCCAAATACTGCCTCAAGCCGGAAATTGCCCTGACCCCGTCCATGCGTCTAGAGTCCTGAAACCCAATTTGCTGCTCCTCGAGCCTTGGCACGGTACCGTACTTACCTTGCACCACCTCAAAATGCGGCTGGTGGCTCTTGAGGGTCTTCGCAGATAGCCTCGTCGACTGGTAGACAGATTTGAAACCGTTCTTCGAATGATAATCGAGAAGCTGAAGGACGAGTGACGTCTTGCCGGTTCCGGGATCCCCTCGGATGAGCACTGATCTCCCGCCCGTAGCAAAGAAATCCAGAAGGTAAGTCGAGGCAATTTCGAGCGACGTGGATGGCGTTTCCGGGCGCTCTTCCGTTTTCGTTTCTCCGTTTTCGGCGGCTTGCTGGCTCCGCTGGGACACCCGCCGGGAAAACCTATTCTCGCTCATATTCTTCACAGGCTCCCTTCAAAATGATTCTTCCCGGATGTTACAGATCCAATCTCGATCACTTTATCTTGCATCTCTCCGGCGATATAACACCGCCGGCTTGTGCCGCGAATATAAATGCGTATACAACTTTTCCTCACGCTGATTGCGATTCATTTAACATACGCTGGAAAAAACGCAGTCGAAGTTTCACTCGGAAGGAAAACGGTCCAAGGCAATGATTCTCGACGGTTACGGCGTATATTCGATCAATTTTGCTGTAGCCGCGATCATGCTGCTCTTCACGTCATACCTCGATCTCAAGAAGCGGGAGGTCGAAGACAAGGTGTGGGTCCTCTTCGGCGCGCTGGGAGTGATCCTGGAGGCATACGAAGTCGCTAACGGCGAGACCGTTCTCATCCAGCTGCTTATCGGTGTGGGATTGGCGACTCTGGTCGGGATGGGGTTATTTTTCTTCGGATTTTATGGCGGGGCAGACGGAAAGGCCCTCGTCGTTCTCGGGTTGCTCGTTCCCCACTATGTTCCGAAAGTGGGAATCTATTCCATCGCTCCGCTAATGATCCTTACCAACGGGGTCCTCATCTCCATATTTTTACCGCTGGGGCTCCTGATCTACAACTCTTGGCAGATTCTCAAGAAAAAGCCGATATTCGAGGGATTTAACGAGCCGTTATACAGGAAAATCCTTGCTTCGGTGCTGGGATATCGCCAAACGGGGAAGCCGCGGGAGTTTCAGTTTTCCATGGAGAAGGATGTTACCTCAGCCACCGGAACGATTGTTTCTAGAAAATTCGATTTTTCTTTGATGCGGGACGACTTCGAGACCAAGTCGGGGACCTGGGTAACGCCGGGCATTCCCTTGCTTGTTTTCTTCACGGCGGGCTATTTCTTGCTTCTAGTGTACGGAGATCTTGTAATCGGTTTAATCCAGTTCTTTTCGAAACTTTTGGGGTTTTAACGAAAATTCGTGAGTCTCGATTACAGATTTATCCGTGTCACGCGTCCCTTAGCTTTTTGGTCTCAGGGAAAGTTGCCATTCATTGAAGCAGGTTTCGTAATTGTCGATAAGCCTTCTTCAGCTCGAAATTGGCTAGTTTGAAATTGAGGAGGTTCGTACGGGATAGATAGAGGACAGCAGGTTGTCGAAGACCCAATCAATAGAAATAGTTAGGGCAGAAGCAAAGGAGCTGCTGATTTATGTAATATCGCTCAGTCTCTCTGTCGCCAAAAAATCAGGAAGAAAACTCGGCCAGAATAATTTTTGGACTTTCAATTGTTAAAAGAGTCTTGATTACGAACCATCCTCTCTATCCCTGGGTGTGAAAAGAAATGATCTCGGTCCAATTTACCGAAGTACCCGCATATTCAATAGATCCATCAAATTACTATTGCTTGCCCCCGCATGCGTTGTCTCCGAGGGGGCCCTAGGCTAATTACTAAAGCACGCGCGCGCATAGAAGACCCCCGAGGGGGCCCTATTTGATACCGTAATATCCTATGTGAGAAATCATTGTCCGTTAGATTTCGTAAGTGAGTCTCTTCTTCTTAGACTCTTCCTCTTCCTGTTCTTCCTCCTCCTTCTCCTCCCGAGTAGTGAGGTCCTTTGCCGTCCAAAGAAATACCCCTGCTAGGAGGAGGAATAAGGCTCCGTTAATTATGACAGATACCACCACGGCAGCGGTGAGATTTGATACCGTGAAATCAGTTCCGAGCTGGGCGAGTAAAATTATGATTGAAAAAGCTGCGGTCGCAAGCCTCCACGGCGCAGACAAGAACCAGTCTTTCTCCACAGCCAGTCCCGCTGAGATAAAACAAAGGATTCCCCCCAGCGCCGTGTACACTGAACCCTCCCCGATCGCGGCCACGATCACAAAGTACAACCCCGTCACTAAGAAAACGATGTTGGGGATGCTGATCAGTTCCTTATTGGCCGACAACCGCGCTTCGAAGAAAATGGTTGAAAATCGCCCTTAAAGCGTTTATCCCGGTGACATGGGAGAGTTTCAATTTTTCCGAAAACCGGTATCCGGCTATCGAAATCGCGAAGTTGTAACAAAGCACTTATTGAACCTCGTGCGAATCTAAATCCGGTCATTTTACAAAGATGTTCAGCGGAGAAGCTGAGATACAAGCCAGAAGGAAGACTCTTGCAGTACTTCAGGACGAGGTGCGTCGCGTGCTTGACGCCTCCCGTGAGCTGGTTCAGCTTTACGGAGCTCTCCAGAAAAGTGACACAGCCGGCCTGCAAGGATCCGTGGAAAGAGTTCGAAAGGCTGAGGAAGACACGGAGCAGCTTCGCAGAATGCTTACCCGCGAACTCGCAGAGATCGGAACGATGATGATAAACCGCGAGGATTTCCTACGCACCGCATACAACGTGGAGGAAATGTCCGGCTATATTGCGGGAGTAGCTTTCAAGCTTTCGCAGATAAAATATTCGAGCGTGAAGAAAGCCGGAATAGGAGACGATCTCCGCGACCTCATTGATATGGCGGTCGAGTCGGTGCAACGATTGAACGAGGTAGTTAGGGCTCTTGCAATAAATCCAATCCACGCCATCGACCTCTCAAATTCTGTCCAGAAACTGGAGAGGCAGGTTGACGACAAGTACCGAACTTTGACGAGCAAGATCATGTCCGAGATTGACTCCTTCAAGGAGCTCCTGCTGCTTCGCGATATCGTTCAGGGGATCGAGGATCTCGTGGACAACTGCTTGAGCGCCACGGATTCAATTACCATCCTCGCTCTGGGTCTGTGATTGATACTCCATTGCGTGCAGAGCTAATCGAAAACAGATTGGTAGTCTGGGACATCGAGGACTCGCGGAGGCTGTTTTCGTCAGGGTTTTTCGGGAAGCCGATCGGAATACCAAAGCCAAGACAGAGCGACTTCGACGTGCCCGTGATCTTGGATCTCTTCGAGGGATATTATCTGAATGGAAAGTCGGAGATCCAGATTTTTCAGGACGAAAGAAAAGTGTCGCAGGAACGCTTCGAGCGGATCTGCGACGAAGCCGTCTTCCAGTTTAAGGAAAAGCTTCTCGTTTACACGAAATTAAGGGAAGCGGGCTTTGTGGTTACTCCTGGAGTAAAGTTCGGAGCTGATTTTGCCGCTTACGAGAGAGGCCCCGGCATCGACCACGCCCCGTACCTCGTCCGGGTCTCAATCCCCTCCAGCAAGATGACCGCGACCGACATCGTACTTGCTGGGAGACTTGCAACGACAGTTAGAAAGCAGTTTATCATCGCTGTCGTGGATGCCTCCAGAAATGAAGTATCGTTCGTCGGCTTCGACTGGTGGCGTGCGTGAGGAGCTTCACAGCTTGATGGTGTAGCTCTCCTTCAAGCTATTCAAAACGATACTCGTTACAGCTCGCTCCACAAAGTCCATGGCCAGGACTTCTTTGATGAACCTGTCCATGAAGTTTGTCGTCTCAAACTTTCCCACGAGCGCAATGTCAAAATCTCCCGTAATGTCATAGACAATGCAGACGTTCGGGAATCGGGAGAGTTTCGCCTCTACATCTCTCAAGTGTTTCCCTTTGGCCTGGAGGAGAATTAGAGCGGTGATGCCATACCCCAGCTTCGAATAATTCACATCAACCGAGAAGCCTTTGATCACTTTCGCCTCTTCGAGTCTTCTAACCCGGGAATGAACCGTCCCCACTGAAATTTTCAATTTTCGCGCAATGTCTCTATAACTTGAACGAGCATCTTCCTGCAATGCCCGAATAATTTCAAGATCCAGGGGTTCTGCTTGAAAATTCGAGGTCTCACTATTGTCTTGCAATTTTGATTCCAAGACTTGCTTGCCGACACCCGAGCGTATCGCCAAATGTCCAATTTATTGCTATCTGATTGGACAATTGTATCAATCCACTACCATTAAATAACCATATTGCGAATAATGGTGCAATTCGGTGTTCATTCGTCAATTGCCATATTCTAGAGAAGGGGGTAAGCTGAAACAGAGGAAATATTCGCAAGCAGAAGTGATTTCAAAGATGCAGGAAGACAAGGTTCGTTTCGTAGATCTTCAGTTCGCCGATGTGCCAGGCCGCCTGCAGCACGTAACGGTTCCGGTTGAATCACTCGACGAAGATGCCTTCAAGGACGGCGTGCCAAAACTGGATGGCAGTTCGATCCGGGGTTTTACAGATATTCACGAATCAGACATGATTTTGCTGCCGGATCCCACAACTTACGGCACC
Organism: Nitrososphaerales archaeon; assembly: GCA_030037995.1. GTDB lineage: Archaea > Thermoproteota > Nitrososphaeria > Nitrososphaerales > CADDZS01 > DATLTL01. The sequence goes on from JASHPQ010000218.1 coordinate 8,906, forward strand.
CTCCCATGGAGTTCAGACTCTTTGAAGACCGGAAGGATGATTTGCGACGTGTCTTGGGGCTATGCAATGGGTCGATTTTTCCGGGATCCTAGATGGATTGCGCAAAGAGCGGAAGAAGAAGCAAAGAGACTCGGGTACGACACAACGTACTGGGGCCCCGAGATCGAGTTCTTCGTTTTCGACAAGGTCAGCTGGGATGTAACGACACCCTTCGCAGGCCAGGGGTACAGAATCGAATCCAGGGAGGCGGCGTGGAATCCCGGAATTGGGGCAAACAACAGCCCGCCGATCAGATTCAAGGAGGGCTATTTCCCCGCCACGCCGCAGGATTCGTTGCAGGATTTCAGGAGCGAATGCGTCAGTGTCCTCGGAAGCAACTTTGGAATAGTCTCTGACGCGCATCACCACGAGGTCGCGACGGCTGGGCAGTGCGAAATCGACATGAGATTTGACACGTTGACCAACATGGGTGATGCTGCGATGACGTACAAATACGTCATCAAGAACATTGCCGCAAAGAACGGAATGATTGCGACGATGATGCCCAAACCGATCTTCCTCGACAATGCTTCAGGAATGCACGTCCATGTCTCCCTCTGGAAGGAGGGAACCAATCTGATGTTCGACGAAAAAGACGAATACGCTGAGCTCAGTCAGCTGGGGAGGTATTTTGGAGGAGGCTTGATCGAGCACGCAAGGGCCCTCGCGGCGATTACCAACCCCACGACGAATTCCTACCGGAGGTTAGTTCCCGGGTTCGAAGCTCCAGTATACATCGCCTGGAGTAGGCGAAACAGGTCTGCGAACATCCGCATCCCCGTGAACATGAAGGGAGCCAAGTACTCTTCCAGAAAGCGGCTGGAGTACAGGACGCCAGATCCCGCTGCCAATCCATATCTCTGTTTTGCCGCGATTCTATCTGCCGGACTCGATGGAATCAAGAAAAAAAGTGACATTGGTGATCCTGTGGACGAGGACATTTACAAGCTTACCCCCGAGCGCAGGAGATCTCTTGGGGTGAAAGAGCTTCCGGGATCCCTGAAAGAGGCAATTGAATGCCTAGAGTCAGACAGCGACTTTCTACAGCCAATCTTCACGCAGGAAATCATTGACGCGATCGCAGAAAACGGAATGAAAGAGTTTGGGGAGGTTTCGAGACGGCCGCATCCGTACGAGTTTTATCTCTATATGGACATTTAGAGCGCGGAAACGTTTCGATTTCCTGTTCAGCCGGCAGATCAACCGAAGCGTCAGGTTATTCAAACTCTACCAAAAGGTTCGTATAAGATGCTAGGAGCTGCGAATTAATACGCAGATCTTGGTCCGAGAAGCGGAAGAGACCGATTTACCGGCGATACTTGAAATTTACAATGACTCCGTAATGACTTCGACAGCTACATTCGAGCAAAACATCCAGACTGTTGAAACGAGAAGAGAGTGGTTCAAAAATCATGGCAGCAATTATCCGCTCATAGTCGCAGTTTCGAACGGCGAGATTCTGGGATACTGCAGTCTCTCTCAATTTCAAGGAAACAGCGGTTACCGTGCGACCGTGGAGTTGTCGGTCTACGTGGAGAAAAATAGCAGGAGACAAGGAATCGCGAAGTTGCTGATGAGAGAGGTTCTCGGCAGAGCCAAAGAAAAGAGTTTTCACGCCATCATTTCAAGCATCTCGTTTGATAACGAGCCCAGCATAAGACTCCACGAAAATTTCGGTTTTCAAAAAGTTGCCCATCTGAAAGAAGTGGGTTTCAAATTTTCAAAATGGCACGATACTTGCTACTACGAGCTAATTTTGTGATTCAGGAGGGGTTTGCTGAAGGAGTTTCTTCTTTCCCTTTTTCAAGCTGCCTGATCTGTTTGTGATACATTTCGAGCAGCTCTTGAACGGTTGTAGCATCCTCAGGAGCTTTGTCGTCGCGGATTTTGCCAGTGAACTTTGGAAAGCGAAGGGCAAATCCAGCCCCGGGCCTTACCAAGCCCAAGCCCGCTGAGTAAATGGGGCTCAACGTAATTTCGGACGCGATGATTTCGATTACCATTTTCGGTTCAAACCAGACCTCCGAATTAACACGCGCGTCTACCCTCGGACTCTTTTCTGCGATTTTGTGCTCGTCAAGAGCTTTGCTTATTTTTTCGAGATCGAGATCAGAAAAGCCGGTACCGACTTTCGTCGTAGTCCTAAAGATATCTACTGCTTCATCGTAAGCGGCGAGCAAAAACGCACCATAAACCCCGGCCCTCCTACCCATCCCGTGGTTAGCGCCTACGATAACCAGATCTATTGTGTCGCGCACGTTGGGCCGATACTCCGGCTTGAATTTTATCCACGCGTACCCTCTAGCACCAGCTTTGTAGGAGCTTTGAAGATCCTTTACTACCAGACCCTCGCACCCGGCAGCCAGGGACTCTTCCATTAGAGAGTCGATCTGCGTGGAGTCCCTGACGGTGCTAGCGGGCACGAGCATGATGTTGTGTTTGGTTTTTGCCTTCTCGAATAATTTCTCGAGGCGTACCCGTCTTGCTTCGTAACTTTGATTGATCATCGATTCTTTTTCTACGAGCAATACGTCAAAAAGATTCAGAACCACGGGGTACTCTTTTTGCGCTGCTTCCAGTTCGTACTTCCGTCTTCGATGCATCAATTCCTGGAATGGAAGGTATTTTCCGGCCGAGCTGATCGCGACGACCTCTCCTTCCACTATGAATTGTTTTGCAGGTAGGCTCGTCAGAGCAGGGATCACGTCCGAGTACTGTTCCGTTATGATTTCCAGTCTCCTGGAAAAAAGCGTCACGCTCCCTTCCAAGGTCTTGTGGGCCTGCACTCTTTCGCCGTCCAGTTTGTATTCGGCAGAGGCAACGCCATTCATCTGATTGATTATCTCTTCCGCACTTTGCATACGCTCCGCCAGCATCGGCCTGACTGGTTTGCCTGCTGTCACCTCGACCTTCTCGACCACCGTCAGCCCGTGACGCGCGAGCAGATCTGCGACATAACCTAGATCGCTGGTCAAGTTATAGGCGTGCTCTAACTTTTCCCGGGCTTCCTTGGACCCGGTAAACCGAAGGGAGAGGGCATCCAGTACCGTGAAATCTGCGACGCCCAGACGCAGTTTTCCTGTCACAAATCTGACTAGAAATTTGGCTTCCAAACTGGAGGCTGAATTGAGCAGCCTCGAAAGCATCCCCAGCTTGGTCTGAGAAGATCCGGAACCGGAGGTCTTTGCAATCTCCTCCATAGTTTTGTAGACTTCTTCGACCGTAAGCTTTCCGGAAGAAAGTGACCGCTGCTCCTTCGAAACAGACAGCTCGGCCGCAACGTCACCAAGGTCTCCGTGGCGACGCATCAGTTCTTGCACTTTTTTCGGATCTGCTCCGTATGCTTTTTCGATCGCTTTCGCCGCTGTTTTCTCTGCCATCCCAATCTCAATTCCCATAAAATCCGGGAATAGTTTTCCCTGCGTGAGGTAAGAGACACGAGATACGAGCTCGGTCGGAGTTTTCTTGAACACCTCCACCAAGATGGATGTGAGCTCCGTCCTCGAAGAGGTCCGCGTCATCTTGTCAAAGGCTTCGGCGAGCAAGGCAAAATCCAATCTTGATCAACAGTGACTTTTTTTCGGGACCGATTGAACTGACTGAGGAACAAGAACGTTTAATACTGTTTTTGGAAGTACTTTCAAACGAGAAGATAAGAGAGGAGTTTTAGATTGGGCGGTACCAAGAAGAAATCGATTTCATCCGCAGACAAATCCCAAAGCGCACAAGATGCAGCTCAACAGGGTGGGCCGAAGAAGCCTGAGAAAAAAACTGCCAAGGAATCGAAACTCGCGGCGCAACAAGCAAAGCAGCAAGCTCTGATTGCTCCGAAGATGGACGAAAAGCAGCTGGTAAAGTCTTTAGCTCCTTTGAAGGCTATCACCGTTTACGGTGCTTCTAGGTCACTGGGTCTGAACGCGGCCATTGCTGCCCAGACCTTGAGAAATCTAGAGGCGAAGAATGCTATCAGAAAAGTAGGCGGATACAGCGGGCATTATATTTACGCGATAAACTCGCCAACAGCGCCATCAAGTACCGCCTAGCTGAGAGATTCGCTCTATCTCAATCGAGTCCCCTCGCTTGCAGGACTCGAGGACATCCATGCCTTGAACCACCTCGCCAAGGGGATTCATGGGTTTGTAGCTTCGAACATCCTGCAAGAAAAAACAGATCGATGAACCACTCGGCATAAAAGCGATCTCCCCTTTCTTGAACTCTTTTCTCGATTTTTCCTCGCCGGCGACCACGTTAGTCAAGATGTACGCGAAACCTCTTTCGTAAAAATTAACCCGGCCGATTATTGGGACTTCCCTCAGAATTTTAGTAAGAGTCACCGGCGAAAGATGCTTGAATAAGTTGCCGACGAAAATGCCCTTTCCAAGCACCTTGGCATGCATTTCCATCGCGGAGATTGAAGCAGATACCAAAGGAAAAATACCGGGCGGCGAAGTGCGTCGGCCGGAAATCCTTTAAGATTTCTCGTTCATTCTTAGAAACCTTTAATTGGGAACCAAAAAGCGATTTATGTATTCCGGTGTTTTTGCGCTTTTGCCTAGCATTCCTCGCACTAGGGTATCTTCGACTCAAAAAATCAGACGAAAGAAAGCGAAAACCCCTGAGCAAGAAAGTGCTGAAACTTTTCAGATAACGATTGGACCTCCGCAATTAACTAGATTCGAGAAGGCTCGCATTATTGGGGCAAGATCTTTGCAACTGGCGCTCGGAGCTCCACCTTTCATCAAGGTCTCATCAACCATGCGCAGTCCGATTGACATTGCGATTTCAGAGCTGGATCAAAAAGTACTGCCGATCAACATTCGGAGAACACTCCCCGACGGGCAGTACGAAGACATCCCTCTTGACATTCTTACATCCTGAACAATTCCACCATCCGCCAACAACTCTGCTTTTTAGGAAGGAATGCCCCAATTTATTGTGGAGCTGATTTGATAAAAGTTTGAAATGCTACGTCTGCGGCAAAACTTCAAAAGCCGAATGCCAGATGTGCAAACGCCCGGTGTGCAGGATCCATTTCAACATGTATTACGATCCTGCCACCAGATTGATGACTCCCCTTTGCGGTAATTGCGCGCAGATAAAGCGTCGCGAACTGGGTTAGGCTTAAATACAGTTTTCGTTCACATCACTTTTGCGTTCAATTGGCCACCAACAATTCCAGAGCAGAGACTAGACCATCTCCAGAAAAATCTGACTCGATGCAGGAGCGTTCTCAGCGTAGTCAAGAAAGGCCACCGAGAACTTCGCCGCCTAACCACATTTTCGTCGGAAAAAAGCCGGTCATGAGCTATGCAATGTCCGCAATGGTACAGCTGGCTCAAAGCGGGGATATTGTGCTGAAAGCTAGGGGAATGGTAATTTCTCGAGCTGTGGATGTCGCCGAAATTGTCACGAAAAGACTGGGGAACAATTCGTTCGAGATTCGAAACATCAAGATCGACACCGAGAAGCTCGGCGAAGGCGATGACATTAGAAACGTCTCAACGATCGAGATCGCCATAGCGAAGAAATCTCCATAATTGGCGACCTTCATAAGGCCGTGCTTTGGCGCACGGTAAATCGAGTTCCATTTCTCTTTTTGTCCAAATTCGATAAGGGGTTCCCGGAATTTTTCCCTGTGTAGGTTCTGGTCTTCATGTCCGAAAAGGATCGAGAAGTGATTTCATTGGGGGATCGAGTACTCTTGTACCTCGACTCCCGGAAAACGTGGCTGGTGCAGCTGAAAGAAGGCACTGACAGCTTTCATACTCACGCCGGGATTGTCGATTTGAAAAAAATTCCGGGAGCCAGGTTTGGGGATTCCATTGACACGACTCTGAATGAGAAAATCATCCTGCTGAAGCCCACAGTGCTCGATTTTGTCATGAAGTCCGAGCGGCGTACTCAAATTGTATATCCCAAAGATTTTGCCTACATTTCAGCAAGATCGGGGCTCTGCTCCGGCAGCCATGTACTGGAATGTGGAACGGGCTCGGGAGCATTAACCACTTATTTCGCTAGTCTCGTCGCTCCCACCGGATTTGTTCGAACCTTCGAGGCTAGGGAGGATTTTTTTGAGATCGCTGGAAAGAATCTGGAGAAGGCGGGGTTGATGGCATACGCTAGGATGGAAAGAGCCGCTCTTCAGGACTCATCAGTGGAAGCAGAATTTTACGATCTTGCAATGCTGGACACCGGCGATCCATGGACGCTGCTTGATATAGCTCACCGGGCGTTGAAGGGGTCTGGATTTGTTTTCTGCATATGCCCCACGACCAATCAGCTTGAGACCGTGGCATTTGCGATGGAGGGCAAATTTGTCGACATCGAGTGCATCGAGATCATGTTTCGTCGGATTGAGGCGAGAGTTGGCAAGACCAGGCCCTCGACCAGAATGATAGGCCACACTTGTTACTTGGCATCCGGGAGAAAGGTTAACTCTGCTTGAAAATGTTAAATCAGCCAGTTAAAAAAAGTCCTATTCTTAGCATGCCGTCTAAGGACACCGGTGAAGACGTCGCTTTCCTGCTCTATCTCGTCCCCGTCGTTCTGGGAATCATTTATGGCGCTTACGAAATAGCGACGGCTGCCACTGCCGCGAGTGGTTATCTGATTGTTTCCAAAAGTCCATATCTTTTTTTGATCTCGGTTGCGGCAGTTTGTTTTGCTGTCATCGTCGAAGTAAGATCCACAAATGTCCCTGAGCGAAATGGGGTAATTCAGGCAAACACCTCGAGACTTCAGATACTGGCAGTGGTCGTCTTGATCGTGTCTTTCTTCGGGGCTGTGGGGGCGGGCGGTTACAATCTTACGACCGGTGCCATCCTCTTCATTGACGGGCGCTACGCATTCATCTACGCCTTCTTTCTGATCGGCATATCTCTACTGCTCTCTCCCAAACAGGTTCTGGGGAATTTGAAAGTGGCATCTGTTCCGGATATCCTCGGATTGCTTTTGATGGTCGCCGGCCCGGTTCTTTTCTGGGCTGGGTTGAAAGTGCACTTGAATTTTGCAATTAGTGCGATCGGCGGCCTGGTTGTGGGGATCATCGGCTTTGTACTCCTCTTCATGCCGAATTTGCTGACGGGCAAAAAGCAACCTCAACAGTCCCAACAGAAACAGTCTACCCCTTCTGGAGCTTCTCCTCCCAAAGTTTCATCATAGGACGAAAAACTACCTGGGTAATTTCACTCCATGGTTTTAATCAAAGGATATGCTAGAAGGGAGTGGGCCCGGAGGGATTTGAACCCTCGACCGACCGGTCTCTCAAATCTCGTCCCTACAGAACTGCAGAGAATATGAGCCGGTCGCTCTTGGCGCTCCCTTGTTACCGGCTCCAAGCTCTCTACCAAGCTGAGCTACGGGCCCTTTTTTTTTGACCTGCAATATCGCATGACTATTGAAACTCTTGTTATTTGCTTTTTGCTTCTCCTGGACAATACAACAAGAGGAGCAAAGAACCCCGATGTAAAGTTCCGTCCCAATTTCCACAGCATTCTGGGATAGTTCGGACGGCGTTCTTCCGAGAAAGCACTTAAATCACGCCGGACTCACAATGGGCTTCGAGCTCCGGTGGTGTAGTCCGGTCAAGCATACTGCCCTTTCGAGGCAGGGATCGCGGGTTCAAATTTTTTCAAGGCTGTTTTCACGTTCCTGTGAACGAGAGAGCTTTTGAAGAATTGAGAATCCCGCCCGGAGCATTCACACGATTTTCGTTTCTAAAACAAATCTCGAGAAGCGGTTCACCCTGCAGATCTTGTAGAACCCTTATCACCGGGCTGCTCAAAAATTGATAAATATGCTGAAAGCGTATTTTGCTTTCGATTCCTCCGGAGCAAAACTGCTAGTTGGAGCTTAGCGACACCGAGTTTGCAACCTACTTTAGGTCGAAGACTCTCCGATATCACACTCGAATCGAGCACGCCGTTTCCGACATGCTCGGAAGATTTTCTAATTCAAAGTTCTACAAGCCTCTAAATTACTCGATTCAGGGCGGCAAAAGAGTCCGGCCACTCATCGTATTGCTGTCGTACGATTCCATCGGAACCGGGAATCCGCTTACTGACGACCCGATCCCGGCGGCGATCGCTGTGGAGCTGCTTCACACGGAATCCATAATTCACGACGACATCATCGACGGCGACCTCATCCGCCGGGACAGGGAGACCTTTCACGCCAGATATGGGATAAATCCGTCGATCCTTTCAGCGGACTACGTCCTGGGCATTGTGCTCGATATAGCCTCCCAGTATTCGGATCTTCGCGTCGGACGAGAGCTTTCCCGGTCCGTACTGCGGATGAGCGAGGGAGAATATGCAGAGTTCATTGTCCAGTCGCAGGATGCGAAGATCAAGACCTCGGAATACATCGATATCATCGGAAACAAGACCGCGTCGCTGTTTCAGACATCGGCAAAGCTTGGTTCTATGATCGCCGGCGCCAAGCAGCAGACCATCGAAGCGATGTCCGACTTTGGCCTTAATCTCGGAATAGCCTACCAGATTCAGGACGATATTCTAGATTGGGAGCAAAAAGCAAGCCTAGAGCGGTCCCTGGGAGAGGAGAAGGTCGCGTTGAAGAAAATGTCATACGAATTTGCCTTGAAGGCGAAAGGCTCCCTCTCGCATCTTCAAAGGTCAGAGGCCCACGAAAGACTGGAAGAGCTCGCAGAGTTTGCCGTAAGGCGCAGATTTTAGGGCGGGATCTGAATTTCGTGCAGGAATGAAGTGGCTGTCGTACTAGCGAACTGGAAGAAGGGGTACGGATAGATCCCAATAACCACGATTATGGCTGCCGCGAGAATTAACGCTATTTTGAAGCTGTTGGACTCGACGAGCTTTTCAAAGCTCGGCGGGTTATCTACGTACATGTGTTTCACGATCCTCACGTAAAACGCGATCGACGCAAAGCTGTTGATTATAGCGATTATGGCAAGCCAGCCGAGATGCGCATCAACGGCTGCATAGAAAATTGCGATTTTGCTCCAAAAACCGTTGAGCGGAGGAAAACCTCCTAGGGCCAGAAGAGACAGAGTAAAAGCCACGGGTGCAATGGTCATCCTTTTCCCCACCCCGTCGAACGCGCCGAGATCGTCGGTGCCGAGCTGCTTGATGATCAGTGCGGCCGCGAGGAACGCGCAAGACTGCATCACCGCGTAGTTCAGGATGTGAAAGAAAGATCCGGTGAGGCCCGCAGTCGAGCCGGCCGCAAACCCGACGAGGATGTACCCCGCCTGGCCGATGCTGGAGTACGCAAGAATCCTGGTCACACTCCTCGAAGTTAGCGCGGCAAAGTTTCCAAGCGTCATGGAGAGGACCGCAAGAACCGCGAACGTGATGCTCCAGTCCGCTTGAAACACGTGAGCCGCGAAGAGTATGAAGAATATACGAGCTGCCGGGGCAAAGGTCGCCCCCTTGGTGCCGGCTGACAACAGGGAGCTGACGATGGTGGGGGCTCCCTGATAGGCGTCGGGGATCCACATGTGGAAGGGCACTGCGGCAAGCTTGATTCCAAAGCCCGCGAGGACAAAGGTCAGAGCGAGGATCGCGATGGGCTGATTTCCAGAGACGTTATTCAAAATAACGTAAATGTTGGTAGAACCCGTGAGGAGATACACAAGGGAGATGCCGTAGAGCAGTACAGCTGAAGCGAAGGCGCTGATCACGAAATACTTCACGGAGGCCTCGTTTGATTTGGGATCTTTCTTTCTAAACCCCGTGAGGACGTAGCTCGGGATGCTCATCAACTCCCATGCGATAAAGATCATCAAGAGGTCTGTCGCGAAGGTGAGCAGAAGGGCACCCACAGTTGTGAAAATCAATAGCGAGTAAAAAGCCGTAAGGTTAGGCGACCCCTTCATGTAGTCAAGCCCGACTAACCCCACAAGAAGCGAAGAGGTGAGCACGGCCACTCCGAAGAGCAACGATACCCAATCGGTGGTGAGCAGTGTTGTAGTATTTGGAATGCCGATCGCCCCAAAATATCCGAGGCCTTTCCCTATGAGCAGGCCGATTCCCACCACGAAGGCGGCTGCAGTTATCCCTGCTGCCAGCTTGGCGTACTGGTTTCCCTTGACCGCGAGAAGTACCGTAACCAGTGCGATAGTCGAAAGCAGCAAAGAAAGGTAGAGTGGGAAATTTTGGGAAGAAATGTCAACGATCAAAGTAAATCAATTAGACCTGTCCGAAAAATACGAGCAAAATTATCAGCAGCGCGATCCCTATTCCAAAACCCAACACGTACTCCTCCTCGATTCCGGATTCCAGATCCTGAAAGGTTCTGGACAGAATGGAGCCGATGTCAATGGCGCCCAGATTGATGGGTTCGACTACCTTCTGTTCGAAATTCTTGAAGAGCCACATGCTCCCGTTCACCACTGGATAAACGAATACGCGATAGTAAACGGCGTTGATGTACCACCTGTGTTGCAAAAATAGATATCCGGAGTGGAGGAATCCTTTCTCTCCCACAATTTTTGCTGGACTGATGCTCCTCCTAATGTATGCCAGATAGGCTATAGCCACCCCCAGGATCGCAATCAGAAGCCCGATCGTTAGCGAAGGCAGGTCAGCCACGTAGTTCAGCACGTACGGCGAGGCGATATGAAACTGGGCGAGGTATGATGAAAAGAGAGTTCCCAGTCGATCCTGTAAGTAAATTGGGGCAAGAATGCCTACAACGAAGGTGGCGGCCGCGAGGGTGACGTAGGGAATCATCATAGAATAAGGCGCTTCGTGAATGCCGTGCTCCCCATGTTCTACCTCGATTTTCTGCAAGTTAGCACTTTTTTCGCCGAAGAAGATAAGTCCGATCATTCGTATGCTGTAAAACGCGGTCATAAGCGCCGTCCCCAGTCCTAAGATCCACAGAGCTATACCGGGGCCACCAGCCTGCTCCGCTGCGCTGAGGATCGCTTCCTTGCTCCAAAAGCCGCTCAGCGGGAAGATTCCAGCAAGGGAGAGAGCCACCACTAACATCGACACCGAAGTGATGCGAAGATCTTTCCACAGCCCGCCCATGTCCTTCATGAACCGGGATCCAGAGACGTGGATCAACCAGCCGGCGCACATGAAGAGCCCTGCCTTAAACAAGGCCTGGCTGATCAAATGGAAGAAAGCACCTGTGAATCCGAAGACAAAATTCGCTTCGCTAGAGATTCCAGCGATTCCCAGCCCTAGCATCATGTAACCGATTTGTGACACCGTGGAGTACGCCAGCACCTTCTTGACTTCGTCCAAAACCATGGCCTGCGATGCAGCCAGAAACGCGGTAAAACCGCCGATCACTCCGATTGTCAAAAAGAAGGGGTAGGTAAGCGACAGGTTCGAGGCAACCGCGTAGTACAGAGGCCCCACGGTTCCAATCAGGAAAACTCCCGCGTTCACCATGGTCGCAGCGTGGATCAACGCGGAGACGGAGGTGGGACCGGCCATCGCATCCGGAAGCCACTCTTGGAGCGGGAACTGCGCAGATTTTCCAATCGCCCCTCCGAAAATAAAGATCGCGCTGGGGATAAACAATCCGACCGACTGGAGGCTCTTCGCCCAGTTTGCGGACGGGTTTAGGGCGACCATGTTGTAAAGCTGCTCAAAGTTGAACGTCCGGGCATAGGCGAATATTATCAGGATTCCGATCAGGAAAGCGACATCTCCCACTCTCGTCATGATGAACGCCTTGATTCCCGCCTGTGTCGGCGAGTACGCTTCTGGGACTCCGAGAGTCTTCTCTCCTATAGATCCGACCCAATGCTCCAACTCGTCACGGCTCCAAAATCCAATTAGGGCGTAACTGCAGTAGCCGACTCCTTCCCATCCGAGAAAGAGCTGCAGAAAGTTATCAGACATCACAATCAGCAGCATGTTGCCGATGAAAAAGTTCATGAGAAAGTAGTAGCGCGTGAGATTTTTCTCGTCCTTCATGTACCCGAGGCTGTAGACCATGATGAGGAAACTAATCCAGGAAATAGCGGTCGCGAGGACCGCAGTGAGGGGATCTACAAGCACTCCTGCGGTCAGTGCAGGATGCAGTCCTGGAACCCAAGTAGCGTTCTGTCCCGCGATCGTTGTGATGTCCAGTATTTTGCCAGTTAGGGTGTACGGGGTGTAGTCACTTATTAAAAACAGAGACGTGGCAAGCAGAGCCGCTAGCAAACTCGTCAGTACCGCAACGGTGTTCCGCGCTTTCCCTCCGGCCGCCGCGGCCAGGACACTGAAGGCACCACCGGCGATCGGCACCATCCATACGAGGTTTGGGATGATGTCGAAATACCAGCTCGTCATTGCAATCTTTCTACCTCAGAGCTAAGATGTGCGAAATGGTTGCGAACAGCGGGCTGTCGACCAGACCAGGAACGACACCCAAAAGAATCGTAATCGCGGCGAGGAAAATTATGGGGCCCAACATGTACGCAGAACCTTCCTTTATGGACGAAAGATGTTCTGGAAGCTCTCCGAAGAACACCCGCTTCATCGTCCACAGCGCGTAACTCGCCGTGATTACTGTCGAGATTACGGCAAGAATGGACAGCAACAGCCACCAGTTCTGGTCGGGACCGATCTGGCTACCGAGCTGCAGGCCACCTCCAAAGATCAACCACTCGCTCTGGAATCCATTCGTCTCCGGAAACCCCAGCAGTCCGAGAAACCCAACCGCCGCGCAGACGGCCGTAATCGGGAGTTTTGAAGCGAGTCCTCCCATCCCCTTGATGCTCCTCAGACCGCCGGCCTGCACAATGATCAGCCCGGCTACCATGAAAAGAACCGACTTCGCCGTGCCGTGACTGACGAACTGAAATATGGAACCGGCAACGCCCAGCTGCGTCGCAGTGGCTAGTCCGAAGATAATGTATCCCATCTGGCTGATGCTCGAATAAGCGAACAGGCGCTTGATATCATCTTGAGCCAGCGCCATGATTCCGCCATAAAACATCGTTATCACGCCCCAGACCGCGAGTCCCAGGCCGATTTCGACGTAGGCGGTGGGCAGGAGCAGTGTAAAGATCCGAATCAGAATATAAGCGCCGATCCCGATCATGGCGGGAGACAGCAACGCGCTGATGGGGGTAGGAGCTTCCGCGTGAGCGTACGGCAGCCACACGTGGAGACCGACCGCCGCGAGTTTCACAAAGAGCCCTACTACTAGGGCAAAAAGAATCCACGGAAGCAGACTCGCCGCGATGTCTAAAGCGGCCGTTGTAGAGGTCAGCGCCCCTGGGCCAAGGAAAACAAAGTTGCCGGTCGCGCCGCCAATGGCAAGGAAGGACAACAGCATCAGTAACGCGCCGATGTGAGTCCAGAGGAGATACATCATTGAGATGCGTCCCCTGGCACCGTACCCGAACTCTGCTATCAAAAAGTACGATGGCACCAGCATGAACTCAAAGAAGAAGTAGAGCTCGATCAGATTGGTGGCAAGGACCGTCCCCACCATTCCCGCGGCGTAAAGGGAGTAAAGCGCGAAGTACAGCCCGAACCTTTGATTCGTTGCGGGAGTCTCCTTCGGTTCGGAGGGCTGTTCACCTTCCGCGTGCGGCGGCTCCTCCACGCTCTCCTGCTCGAAAATTCTGTGCTTCATGTACGGCACGGAGTACAGAGCGACCGCAGTGCAGATTATGTAGATCGTGATCGCAAAGGGCATGCTGATGCCGTCGAGATACAATCCAAAGTGCCCCACGCTCGAGAAGGTGGCGGAGCCGTTCAGGCTGGCAGGGAAAAAGTTGTACGTCTCATCCGTGGGATTAGTCTGTGCGGAAAACAAGAGAGCGACGGTGGAGTAAAGCAGGACGGCGAAAACAAACCAAGCGGCTTTGCTCCCGAATCTCTTTCCGAGGAGATAGGCGAAGGGAGAGGCGATTATCGGGATTAAAATGGCTTGCAGTAGTAGCCCGTAAACCAAAGCTATTTCAGTTGCCTCTTTCTTTTGTTGATTTTTCGGAAGAAAATTTTAGTGCCTTAGTTTTCTTAGCTTGAAGACATCGACTTCCTTATTCAAGCGGAAAGTCACCATGATTATACCAAGACCCACGGCAGCTTCTGCAGCCGCGACGGCGATCGAAAAAAGAGCAAAGGTCTGCCCGTCCAAGTTCGTGGGGTTGAGGTAGCGGGAGAAAGCCACAAGGTTCAAGTTTGCAGAATTGATCACGATCTCCACCGCGAACAGCAAACGGAGGGCGTTGCCCTTGGATACGAGGCCGTAGATACCAATTCCGAACAGAATAATGGAAACCAAAACGTAGTCTAAGAGGGGAATCATGTTTCTCGCAGATCTACTCCTTGTCTGTCCTCGCCAGTGTTAGGGCACCCACCACGGAAGCCCCGAGGATCAACGCAAGTATTTCCAGCGGCACCGCGTACTGGCTCGTCATCAAGCTGCCAATTCCGGACACCAAATAAGAACCCGAGAAAGCGCTTACAGGGTACCAAGATGAAAGATTCGACACAGCCGCGACCGCCCCCACGAGGACGATTATGACGATCGCGATAATTACCCCCATGGGTTTCACGGGCTCTCGTTCCGCCTCTTCTTCGGTTCCCTTGGTAACGAGCATAACTGTGAATAAAATCAGGACAGCGATTGCCCCGACGTAAACGATTATCTGAAACAGGGCCACGAAAGTAGCGTCGAGCACAATGAATAGACCGGCGACCCCGAGAAAGGAAAACGCCAGGGCGATTGCTCCATAAACTACCTGCCGCGCCTCCAGGGCTATGATTGCAGAGCCTATAGTTAGGGCAGAGATCAATACGAAAGCGATGTCTTCTTCAATCATGATATGCTGCGTCCTGTTCAATCTTGAACTCTACTTTCGGCCTCGTAACGCTGGGAGGAATAGCGAGCTTCTCGGGCGGGTACACTAGGGCTTTCTTGGACGTTGAGACGAGGTTGAAATCCTGCGTCATCCCCAGCGCGTAAAAGGGACACGCGTCCACGCAATTTGATGTCGCGAGACCGAGGGGAGCGAAAGTGTGATCGCCTTCTACGGTGACGTCCATGACTCTGTGATTCTGTACTTCCTCGGCTTCGATCCTTCGAATTGGCATGAAGATGTAGTCCGAATTGATCAGAAACTTGTCTGAGTGCTTCATAGGGGAATGATTGAAATCAATTCTCATCAGATCTGCTAGTTTGATCGCCCATTTACCGAAGACGTCGACATGATAACTAACACGCTTGTGCTTGTTATCGTACTTTTCCAATGTACTTACGATTCCCTGACGGCCGAGAATTTGCTGTAACTGGAAGGCCAAAACTCTTGATGTAATCGTGAAATTGATGTAACTTTGTCTGGGTTGTCTAATCCCGCATCCGTCTCCTTGCCAATATCCCTTTACAAGCTGAAGTTGCTTTGCCCTTTCAGCGAAGAAAACCCAGTCAGGGATTTTCTTGTTTTCAACACTCGTTCCGAATTGTGAGAAGAACTTTACAGCCGCCGTCGAGTAAAGTACTACCCTAACTCTGTTGACGCCATTTTTCTCAATGACCGGAGCTTTTCCAAAAAGCCGTTTCAAAACCTTCGTGCAATCCCTTGCGAGATACGTCTCCTTACCGTGGAATGAAAGATTGAACACTCTGCCCCCTTCGCAGTGGCCCTGGGCTACGTAGCAGCCTATAATTCGGAACAGGTCACCACTAGCGTCGAGAGCTAGTAATTTTTTGACCTTCCCTCCTCTGTAAAGGCTGATCTCCTCGACATATTTTGTGATGGGAATCTCTCTCTTAGGTATTGGACTGACCAGATAATCACCGATCTTTAATTCACCAGGCTTGGAAAACTCTAGAGGTTCAGTGACTCGCAGGAGTCTTCCGTCTTTTCTGTTGGATTTCGGTCTGCGCACCGCTATTATCGGGTGATCTTCGGTGCAAACTAATGGTTCCGGCTTTCCGTACACATAAATTCGGTAAATTTTCCCGGTGAAGTACATGTCCCATATCTTTGTGACAGGCTTGTATTGGCCGGAATGCGTCAGTACTTTATCTCCAACGGAGATCTCGCTGATCGCCTTGACTCCCGGATTTGTAAGTACGGGCGTCTCCGGATCGATGCACAAGCCGCAGAAAACGCACTTGGCGTAATCGACCTGTGGGAAGATCGATTTCTTATTATTCGGCTGGGCTCTATTGACCTTGACCATCTCAATCGCCTGTGAAATGTTTTCGCATGCGATCGAACACAGCTGACAGCCGGTGCATTTGTCAAGCCAGAGAATGTGACGCCCCTTATACCCTGCCTTCGCCACTCCTAGCTTCGGGTCGTAGGTATAGTATCCTCGGAGGTCGATCTGAACATCCGGGTACCGCATAGTCATCCTTCTTTTCGGGAGCTGCTTCACTCCGGCAACGAGCGATTTGAAAGTCCCGGTGATTATGTTGGTCATTTTTGTGAGCTAGAGCAGCCTCCCGTTACATCAAGCCACTTGCCCTTAAAACAAAGGCGATAAAGATGTTGGCAAAGGAAAGGCCGATGAGCCAGAGCCAGCCCAGGCCGATGAGCTGGTCGATCCTAACGCGTGGATTGAACCCCCTCGGAATGATGAAGATCGTCAAAACGATCAAAGTCTTGATTATAAACCAGGCCACTGCTGGAATTGGGGCCGGCCCATTCCAGCCTCCCAAAAACAAAATGGTGAAGAGCGCTGACAGTGCGTACAGTTTGATATAGATCGCTAGGTTGATCACGCCAAAACTCATGCTCGTATATTCAGTCAGCCAGCCGGCGACGAGCTCGCTATCCGCCTCTGGCAGGTCAAAGGGGATCCTTTCGACCTCAGCCATCGCAGTGATGTAAAACACGACCGCACCGAGGATCAAAGGAGCTATGAACCAGATTCTGCTCTGCGAGGAAACGATCGAGAAGAGGTTCAGCGAGCCTCCGGAGAGGATTACCACACCCAGCACAGCAATGATCAGCGGAATCTCGTAAGAGATCATCTGATAGAGCGCTCGAATTCCGCCGATGAAAGAAAACTTGTTGGAACTCGCCCACCCAGCGAGGACGGTAATGATTGGAAAGAAGCCCAGAATCGCGATCGCAATCAGCAGTGAATAGGGGGACGTCGCAATGTAATTTGTGGGGGAAACGGGAATCACCGATAGCAGAGCTCCCCCGGCAGCCATCATGGCAAAAGGCACCGACATGAAAAACAGGGCGTCTGCTTTTGCGGGAATTACGATCTCCTTGAAGAGGAGTTTGAAAAGATCTGCAAAGGACTGGAGAATACCCTCAATGCGCCCCGCGTAGAGCGGCCCGATCCTGTACTGCATCTTCGCCAATAGCTTCCTCTCGTACCAGATGACCATGGAGGATAAGAGGGCGGCAAACGTAAGTCCGGGAAAAGCTGCAACTCTGAACAGAGGCGAAGTGGCGCCTAAACCCAGCTGACTGATGTAGGATGTGGGGGAGAAAGGGTTCATCTCCACTGGATTGAACATGTCGATTGCCAGCGCCCAGTTGATGTGCTGACTGCAGGTGAGCATGCTAAAGTTGCATCTGATCTCCACCGGGAGCACGTAAAAGATGTAAAAAATCGGCAGAATCGCGATCGGAAGAAAGATCAGCACCCAGAATACGATTTTGAGTACACGCACTACAAAGTCTTCAAAATTGGTGATAGCTGCCATTATCCTGTCAAAAACCTCACTTGTCAGCTTCAACCGGCCAGTAGTCGAGACTCCAGTAAATTGCTGGCATGTCGGCAACGTGGGAGCCAATCAAGAGACGCGGCAACGCGATCAAGTTTCTGAATGAGGGTACACTGATCTTGACCCTGTATGGCTTGGTAGATCCATCGGAGACGATGTGAAAGGACATCGCCCCTCTGGCCGCTTCCACGCGAGTATAGGCTTCCCCAACCACCGTGCGCTGCTGAGGAGAGAGCTTCGCTCTCACTGGCCCCGGCGGCATCTTGTCCAGACACTGCCGAATGATTCGCATGCTCTGGCGCATCTCCACCAAGTGGACCATGCATCTAGCCCAAGTATCGCACGTGTCGTAGAACGGGACTTCAAAGTCCATGTCCTTGTAAAAATTGTATGGCTCGTCAATCCTCACGTCTGACTTTACATTCGAAGCGCGTAAGACCTGGCCGACGACGCCCAAGCTGATCGCCTCGTTTCTTGGCAGAACGCCAACGCCCTGGGTTCTTTTCAGGAAGAGAGGGTTCTGGAAGAAAATGCGCTCGTAATCCACGAGTCGTTTTTCAAAATAGTTGAAAACTTTGAGCGCCCGGTCCTTGAAGTCTTCTGGCATATCATTTCGCACGCCGCCGGGAATCGCGTACGAGTAGGTGATGCGGGCCCCTCCGATCATTTGCCCCAGATCAATGAAGATGTCGCGGTCACCCAAAGGCCACATGAAAGCCGTAGAGTGCCCTAAGAAAATTCCCTGAATTCCCATCCAGTAAAGATGGCTGATGATCCTCTGGTTCTCCGACATTATCATTCGGAGATATTTCGCCCTGGGCGGGATCTCAATGCCCATGAGCTCCTCTGCCGCCATAGAGTACGGCATGATGATGTTGGTCACGTCGGTCAGGGAGGAGCGCTCCAGCATGGGGATGCTTTGCAGATAGTTTCGGTACTCCGTCTGCTTCTCGGCACCACGATGCACGTAGCCAGGATCCGGCAGTACGTCAATGATTTCGTCCCCCTTTACAGTGATTGTGAAGCGAAAGTGCCCCGCCCCGGGATGTTGCGGGCCGATGCTGACGGTCAGCCTGTCGTCGCTGACCGGCTCTGTGTACATTCCAGAGGCTACGGGAACGGACATTCCAGAAGCTTCCTCACTCGCTCTCCAGGCGGCCCGGCAGCCTGTAAGCCTTCAACATGGGAGGGATGTCGCTCCAGTCTTCCGGTAAAAGTAACCGAGAAAGGTTCGGATGTCCCTTGAAGATTATGCCTAACATTTCCGCCTGCTCCCTCTCGTGAAAGTTGACGCTGGGGTACAGCTCGATCAATGAGGGAAGTTCCGGGGCCGAGGAAGGTACTCTGCAGGATACCGCGAGGATCACTCTCCTCAACCCGGCACCATCAATGGATCCAAGGTGGTACGTCACCTCGATCTGCTTATCCTTCGGGAAATCTGTGCCCGTGACGTTGGCGCACTGGTCGAAGTGCAACTCGTCTCTCGCGAACTTGGCGACTTCTACCAGAGTGTCAGCGGAAACCGAAAGCTTGATCCTGCTACGTTTGGAGAATACCACTTTGGCTCTGTCCGCGAGCTTCGCAGACAAGGCATCCAAGATGGCCTTCTCCTCTGTAGGCAGCTCGGGCTTGGCTGGAGGAGCGGACATGGCTTGCCAGTTTCCTAGCGAATGCTTTGCTTTCTAATTTTGTCCTGCAGTAGCAGAAAAGCGTCAATGAGTTCCTCGGGTCGTGGAGGACAGCCGGGCACGTAAACGTCCACAGGAACCACCTGGTCCACACCCGGCAACACGTTATACGAATCAAAGTAAACTCCTCCCGTGATACTGCATGCGCCCATGGCGATACAGTATTTGGGTTCCGGCATCTGATCGTAGATCCAGCGCAATCGTGGCGCCATTTTTCGCGTGACGGTCCCGTGAACGACAACAAGATCGCACTGCCTGAGGGATCCAAAAGCTTCCAGAATTCCATAGCGTTCGCAGTCAAAGCGAGGCCCGGAGACCGCGCCGAACTCGATGCTACAACACGCCGTCTCCAGATGGACCGGCCACAGGGAGTAGACCCTGCCCCAATTGGCGAGGTATGTGATCGGATCAGTGATCGCCTGCTGGATCACTTCCTTCACCTTGCCGACGAGAATACTCAGCCCGGGGCCATCTCTTGCAGCAGCGGGCCCTTTCTTGGTCTCGACCTGTTGCGCTACCAAAGATCTTTCTCCCTCGCAATATAAAGCCCGAATCCAAGCGGTATAAAGATCACGCCGAGGAACAATCCAATAACAGCCGCCGTGCCCATCGATGCCGAGGTGATCGATGTAGTCGCCCAAGCGTACAGAAAAATGGAAATGACGTCCATTACTACGAAAATCAAAAGGTACGGATAATACTGCATCATCAAGTGAGCTCTAGCCTCGCCCTTCGGCACTTGCCCCGCTTCGAAAGTCGCGCGCTTCATGGGAGTGGGATTTCTCGGAGCGAATAAGTACGGTATTAGGATCACGGGAGTTGCGAATACGAGTCCAAATCCTGCGGCCAGCAAGACAAGGGCAAAACCGCCAAACATCTTGCTTTTCAAAAAACTGAACCGACGAGCAGTTTATTTAAGGCTTCAGAGTGCCGTCGAAATTTTTCGTGAAAAAATTTCTAGTCAAATAATCTTATCGAAGATTGTTTGTCTAGAAAAAAATGGAAGAGCCAGAGAAAAAAGCTAAGAGAGAGCAGTTACGCCCTTCTGCCTCTTCTTCCGCCGGCACGTCTCGTGGTATCGTGGGGAATCGGTGTAACGTCTTCTATTCTTCCTACCTTGAAGCCGCTTCGCGCAATTGCCCTGATCGCGGCCTGCGCGCCGGGGCCGGGCGTCCTAGGTCCTGTACCGCCGACCGCCCTTACTTTAATGTGCACCGAAGTGATCCCCTTCGTCCGCGCCACTTCCGCCGCAGCGGAGGCACTCTTCATCGCGGCATAAGGAGACGATTCAAACCGATCTGCCTTAACGTGTCTACCCCCGGAACTGAAAGAGATCGTCTCGGCTCCGCTGAGATCCGTCATATGCACTATGGTGTTGTTGTAACTGCTGTAAATGTGGACTACGGCCCACCTTTCTTGCTGCTGCGGTTGTTGTTGAGTTTGAGCTGCTTCCATCTAAAATTCCAACTCCCTCTACGACGCCGCTTCGACAGGAGGAGCTTCTTCCGTCTTCATTTCAGCATTCACCTGGGAAGCCGCAGCGGCCGCCTGTGCCATCCTCGAAAACTTCGATCCCGGACTATAACTGAGGGTACCCTCCTCCGTGAAAGACACCAGATACGAGGGTACCGTCATCCGCCTCTGATTTAGGGCAATATGGCCGTGGGAGATTAGCTGCCTCGCCTGATATGGCGACTTTGCAAGGCCCCGCCTCCAGACCAGAGTCTGCAGCCTTCTTTCCAACACATTTTCAACTGTTAGCGATAGTACATCGTCCAGGGTACTTTGCCCCATCTGGATCAAACCGAGCTTCCCGAGGTGAGTCAGAAGTACCGGTTCCTCTCTGCCACGGACTTCCGTGGGAGCGGCTAGCAAATGCCTCGCCTGCTTTCGGAAATTGGACAACCGTGTTTGAGTGCGCCACAATTCCCTCTTGTTTCGCAGACCGTAGGTGCCGAGTAAAAACAACTCTTGTGAGAGCTGATCACTCCGCCAAGGATTTCTGGGAGGAGTGTATCTCTTTCTGGATTTTTTTGGATCTCCCAAATCACTTCTTCTCCGCGTTTGCCGCTGCCTGCTGCGCCGCCTGTGCAGCTTGCAACGAGGATTTCTTCACACCCACAGTTCTCCCCTTGCGTCCAGTTGTCCTCGTCCTCTGCCCGCGCACTTTGAGGCCGAGGCTGTGTCTCACGCCCCTCCAAGAGAGGATGTTCTTTTCTCGATCGAGATCGCCCTTTATCATAAAATCAAGGTCGCTCCCGATCCTGTGGATGTTGGAACCGGTGTCCACATCTTTCCTCCTATTCAAAAGCCAGGGTGGGAGATTCATCAAGGTAGGATCTTTCAGCGCCTGCTCGATCTGCTGCAGCTGCTTGTCACTGAGCTGGCCGAGTCTTGCTCTCGCATCCAGTTTCAGAGCAGCAACCATGGCGTTGGCGTAACTGTCACCCACGCCCTTTATCTCCGCAATCGAGGGAATCACCTTCTTCGTGCCGTCGAGGTCACGTCCCGCGACTCTAACGATATACTTGAACTCCTGGGACATTAGTAAGGAAGAAGCATCGCTTCGAATCACCATAAAAACGTTGATTTTCGCAACGCCTGCCTTTTTCTGCAATCTCATGATAATTAGGTAGAGAAGGCAGTTTTTCGAAAATCCTTGCTTGTTTGTTCCAAAAGTTTTGAGAAATTATAAATAAACGGGTACGACTTGCTAACCTGCTAGCCGGATTTTTTTTCCTTGACTACAAAAGTCGATGCGATTGATCTGAAGATACTGGCGGAGCTGCAAAAGGACGCGAATATCAGTGTCCCCAAGCTTTCGAAGAAGATCAACGTGAATCCTTCGGTTGCCTACAGCAGGATCAAACGGCTTACCAAAAAGCAGCTCATCAAAAGATTCACGATAGAAGTCAATGACGATATTCTGGGCTTCAACGTTTCCGCGATCATAGGGTTAAACATCGATTCCAAAGTAAGGGAGCAGATACTCGAGGAGATGCTGCGGATGGAGGGCGTCAGGGACATCTACGAGGTGACGGGGAGATTCGATCTATTGGTGCGCGTCAAGGCCAGATCCCTGGACCAGTTACACTCGACTGTGTCTGCCCGAATAGGCAAGCTGAATGGGGTGAACCACACAGAGACCTTCATTGAAATGGGCCGCCGGGAGCCAGACACGGCGTACCAGACTACGGAACCTTAGATCAAGGTTTTAAGGTAGCAACTAGCAGTTAATGGAAGAGATAGGCAGTTTCAATCATGGTAGAGAAAACTGAAATCGTAAAGCAGCTCGCTCAAGTGGTCGATCCCGAGGTCGGAGTCGCCATAACAGAGATGGATCTTGTGGACGAAATTGGCATTGACGACAAGACCGGGACCGTTACTGTGGGCTTTCATCTGACCGCCCCCTTCTGTCCGCCAATGTTCGCTCTGGAAATCGCCCAGGACATTAAGAGAAGATTGCTGACCCTAGACGGCGTGAAGGAAGTTAAAGTCTCCATGACCGGGCACTTCATGGCCGAGGAGATTAACAGAAGGGTGAATACGCCTCCTTCTGCTGCCTCGCCGCAGCATTGAGAAATTTTTAGGCGCTGGCGCTGCTAGCGACTTCCTCAGCGGTCATCTTTTCGCCGAGGTAATCGTAGACTGCTGTCTTCATGACTTTTAGCGGCAGGAGGGCACACTTGATCCTCACCGCTCCCAAGTTGGGAGATCCGAGGTTCTCAAGCAAAACGGTCTTGTCGATCTTGCGGACGTCTTCGATGGATTTTCCCATCACCAATTCCGTTAGCATCGACGCGGAAGCTTGAGAGATCGCACAGCCGTCGCCGTTGAACTTGATGTCCGAAACCTTGCCGTCGGAAAACTTCAGCTGCATTTCCACTACGTCCCCGCAGAGCGGGTTCGAGTCTTTGGACTTTGCGTCAGGGGATTCGATCGTCCCCCGGTTCCGGGGATTCTTGTAATAATCCAGTATGATTTCTTTGTACATGTCGGAGCTCATTTTACTATGACAGTACCTCCTCCACTTTTCTCAACGCGTTGCAGAGCGCCTCCACATCATCCGTAGAATTGTACAGGTAAAAACTTGCTCTTGAAGTTGACGGTACGTCCAGTTTTTGCATCATCAGCTGCGCGCAGTGGTGCCCGGATCGGATCGCCACGCCTTCACTGTCGAGGATCGAGGCAACGTCGTGCGCGTGGATCTTGCCCACGTTGAAGGAGATCACCGCCCCTCTTTTCCTAGGGTCTCTCGGCCCGTAAATCACAATGTCCTTCACCTTCGAGAGCTCTTCCAGCGCTACTTTGGTAAGCTGTCGTTCGTCGTAGGCGACGTTTTGCATTCCAAGATCTGCCAGATAGTCTATCGCGGCGCCAAACCCGATCACGCCTGCGATGTTAGACGTACCAGCTTCGAACTTCCACGGAAGATCGTTCCAAGTGGTCTCTTCCCTCTGGACATCGCGGATCATGTCCCCGCCGAACAGAAATGGAGGCATTTCTTCCAGCAGCTCTCGTCTTCCATAGAGACAGCCGACGCCTGTAGGGCCGAGCATCTTGTGAGCCGAGAAGGCGAAAAAGTCACACCCAATGTCCTGCACGTTGATCGGCAGATGGGGCGCTGACTGGGCGCCGTCGATTACTACCAAGGCACCGTGATCCTGCCCGAGCTTGGTGAGTCGTTTAGCATCCGTAATCCCGCCGAGGACATTGGACATGTGAGTGAATGCCAAAATTTTCGCGCCCCGTAATTTTGTTTCAAGATCCGACTCGTCTACCTCTCCGTCGTCGCTTACGGAGACGATCTCGAATTTTACTCCCTTTCGTTTCGCGAGTTGCTGCCAGGGGACAAAGTTGCTGTGGTGTTCCATCTCCGTGACCACGACCCTGTCTCCTGGCTTCACGAACTTTTCAAGAGTAGAGCGCGCGACGAGGTTCAAGGCTTCAGTCGCGTTTTTAGTAAAGACGATTTCCTCTCGAGATCTCGCATTGACAAACCTCTGGATTTTATCTCTGGAGGCCTCGAAAGCCTCGGTCGCCTCTTCGGCGAGTTCGTGCACCGAGCGGTGGATGTTGGAATTTTGATTGGTGTAGTACTGGCAAACGGCATCGACCACCTGCTGCGGTTTCTGCGTGGTGGCGGCGTTATCGAGATAAACGAGTTTCTTTCCGTGCACTCGACGCTTCAGGATTGGAAAGTCTTTTCGGATTTTTACTACATCGAGTTTCGGAGCCCCTTCAACCTCTAGCATAATTTTCGTCTTTTCTCTAAGAGAGCGTCCCACGGTATTGTGGGCGAAGGCCGTATTTCTGCTTTTTTCATTCGAAATTAGGAGTAGCGAGATCAGCGGTACTTGTAGTGGCCCTCGAAAATATCGCGAGGCGCGTGCTGCTCTTTGCTTTCCTCCTCGAACAGAACTTCCTTCTTCTTTCTCTTTATCACACCCGTCTGCCTGTACCATTTGGCTTCCACGAGATCTCTCATCGTGTCCCTCAGCTCCTCCGAGTTTATCCTGGAGATCGCGGGTTCCAAGAAACCGAGAACGATGAACTTCTTCGATTCGTCTTCCGATAGGCCCCTCGACATCATGTAGAAGATCTGCTCCTCGTCGAGCTGCGACACGGAAGCAGAGTGCGTCGCCTTGACGTCGTTTGTCAAGATCTCGAGACCGGGGATCGCGTCGGATCTGGCGTCGGGGCTCAGCAGAATCGCGTGCCCCGCAAGATAGGCACTGGAGTTCTTCGCCTCCTTTCCAATGCGGATCATCCCCTTGAACACGGAATCGGATTTGTCCATGAGGACGTTGTTGGAGAGGATCCGCCCCCGCGTGTGCTGCCCCACGTGGGATAGATCGGACACGAGATCGAACCTCTGCGAGTTGTTCCCGAGGACCACCTCCACGTCCTCCGCCCCCGCGCCGTCTTTCAGGAAAATGCTCTCGGATCTGGATCTGTGAATCTTGCCACCGAAATAGCCGAGCGTCCACCGGATCTGCGCGTCCCTTTCGCAGATCGCTTTGCTGTTAGTTAGGACGGTCGTTTGCTGCGAGTAGTCCTGAATGTTGGCGTAACTGATCGTAGATGAGTCCTTCACGTAAGCTTCCACTATTTCACTGGCAAGGCTGGGGATCTCGGCCCCGTAGCTCTCTGTCACCAATGAGACCTCGGAGTCGGGCTCTGCGTACACCCACGTCTGGCTGAAGTAGGGCTTTGTGGAATTCAATAGAAACCGAATCCTCAAGGGATCCTTCAACCGCACGCTTCTGGGAACGTAGAGGAGCCAAGCGCCGGCAAAAAGAGAGGAATTGAGAGCTGCGTACTTGTCGTCGGAGGGCTGGATCGCTTTTTCGGAAAAGATCCTCTTCAAAATCGCCTCGTGCTTTTCGAGCGCTTCGTGATAATCGCAGAAGATCACTCCCTTCGATTCGAGGTCTCTCACGTTCTTGGACGCGATCGTCTCGGTTTGGGTGCTCACGTAGTACTGGCCAGAGTCGATACCAGAAGCAATCTCCGCGATCCCCGGTGCTTGGGGATCGGCCACGGCCGGATCCAGAGTTGCAACAGCTTTGAAATCCAGTCCCAAATTCAACGCGTGTTTCGTGTAGAGGTTCGATTTCTCCTCCGGAAGGATCTGGAACTCCTTAAGCGACTCCAGCCGGAACTCTTTCAGCCAGGACGGCTCGTTGAGAGAGCGGGAGAGCCTTTCT
The DNA here is from genome assembly GCA_030037995.1 of Nitrososphaerales archaeon. Taxonomy (GTDB): domain Archaea; phylum Thermoproteota; class Nitrososphaeria; order Nitrososphaerales; family CADDZS01; genus DATLTL01. The sequence continues at coordinate 34,977 of JASHPQ010000218.1, forward strand.
ACGAAATCTTCCTC
>JASHPQ010000219.1 GCA_030037995.1 Nitrososphaerales archaeon
TGATGCGATCTGCTGAGTATAACAGATTAGCTAGAGACCAGTGTCAAAAGTCGATTGCGATCTGTCAGAAACGCGACTGGTGTGATCGACTCACCGAGACGAAGACGCTCCTTGCCTCTCTTCGTTGAGACGAAAGTACGAGAGGCTACTACTAACTTGGGATTGTCCTTCCCCGTACAACCATGTCTGATCAAGTCTCGGGGTCGGAGGGATGCTTTTCGATCGAACGGTTCGATAAGATCGCCATCCTCCTTCGATAGTCTCAGTACCAGAAGCTGCTACCGTTATAGCCGCAGCTGAGCCGCTGACCTATTTCGGATGTTCTCTGTCTAGAAAAAAAAGAAGAGGAGCCCCTCATGTGGGTAGAATCAGGAGATAAACGCGTCGCCGATCGAGTTGCCAATGAGGAGCCACTCATGTACTCCGTTAGAGATCAGCTGGAGGGCGTCATACTGTTTTGTGAGTACCTTTGAGGCAGCTCCCTCTATTGTATCCCCGCTGGCTGCCGCGACCGTCACCGCATTCGACGAAGAGTCTGTCTTCTGAACAGAAATAATAGATGTTCTTCAATGTTGATGCGGTCGTCAAGCCTCTTGTCCGTGAAGTTTAATGGATCCATCAAATTACTATGGCTCACCCCCGCATGCGTTGCCTCCGAGGGGGCCCTCGGTCTATTACTAAAGCATACCCGACCATGAGTACAACGCCGGGGCTCCTCTCCGTTCACGTATACCATAAATCCAGAAACGCGTCTGTTGAGCCGACCGCCCTAATGTTTTGGCCAAGGATTGCTGTCTGAACCGAATGGAGGGAAACAGAAAAATATAGGCTCTCCAAATTCCGAGGTATGACATGGGACGAACGCCAAGCTTGGCGAATCATAGGAGCGAACATTCCAAAACTTGCGAACGTTATGGTGGGCATTCCAAAGGGAACATGGATAGACGTATACTGCGATAGCGCCGGGAAAATCCTTTCCTTCTCGGAGCCGAAAGGAGAAGCAAGTATCAAGCTCTGCAGCATGACCGCTCCTGATCTTGAAAGATCCTACGATGTGCACAAAAAGGGCGAGCAATTCTTCAATGGCGACGACGAAGAGATTCCCAAAGAGCAGCTGCCCAACTATCTTGCCGAATCCATAGTGGGAATGAAGGATGGCGGGGCGGAGTGGGGCTGGGAATTCAAACTCGCGGTTAAAGGATAACTCTCAAATTATACTTTTGATATAACCACTATTCCAGAATCACGATTGAAACTTTTTTGAGAATTATTTTCAGACACTTCTTTCGACAGGAAAAGAGCTTGGCCTCCGAAGTGTCGCCCGATGTGGACCGAAAGCTGACGGTCAACATTATATATACAATTTGAAAATTCGTTGAGTTAGTGCAGCTTAGAAATGGTTGAACTTTCCGCTCTCGACTTCAAGCCAAAACCAATCGATGGGGATTTCCTATCAAAGCCCAACGAGTACCCAGTGACCGGAACTCACGAAGGGCACGAGGTGAGAGCGGAGGGCATTCAACGAATGGATGCCAACGGGAATCCGTACCCGACTTCTTTTGGAATTCATGGAACGTGGGTTGCCGTCGACTGGGAAGCCTGCATCGCAGATGGTCAGTGTTCGGACGTCTGTCCGGTGAACGTCTTTGGATGGTTTTTGCGTGGAGATGGTCAGGGAGGCTCGGGAAACGACGTTAAAATCGAACCGAACTCCGAGCAGTGGCAGCAGTTCAGGACAGACAAAATCGACCCGATAAGGGAGGCCGACTGTATCTTCTGCATGGCATGCGAGACTGTGTGCCCCACCGTCGCGATAAAGATCACTCCAAAGTAGGGAAAGCAGTCCCCCGCCTGCCAGGACTACTTTCGACGCCTCTTTGAATAGGGAGTAGAAGATTCTCCTAGTTCTGAATAAGTCTCTGCTTGATGTCCTTCAAATTCACCGTTACTTCTTCTCCCGATGCCATCCACTTTATCTTCGCGGAATTTGTTGCCAGTTCCCTTTCTCCGACTATGACGACTGCCCTTGTGCCCGCCGCTGACTGGGCCTCGAGGATCCTCCTCAGGCTGCGACCCATGATGTCTGATTGAGCGGAAAGCCCCGAAGCCCTCAATTCGGCGGCGATTGAATTAGCTTTTGCCCTGAGTTCGGGATCGGTGCCAACGGCTGCCACGAAGATTTTTTCCGATGCCGTCTTGGGGAATTTGATGGCCAGCATCGCCCTCTCCACACCCCCCGCCACGCCAGTGGCCGAAAGATCTGGACGGCCATAAATGGCAGGCAGGGAATCGTACCGGCCACCCCCGCAGAGCGACCCCAGCCTCGGGTTGTCGCGATCAAAAGCTTCGAACACCATGTCTGTATAGTAGTCAATCCCTCTGACAATGCTCAGGTTCAATTCTACATCTTTGATTCCGCGGGAATGCAGGGAATCAATGATTGAAAGTAAAGAGCCCGTGTCTATCTTGTTTTCACGGAGCGCCTCCGCCACTACTGAGGACTCGCCCGCGAGTTTCACGAAATCTACTAACTTTTGGAACTGGTCTTTGGAGAAGCTCGAAGAGTACTCTTCCGCGATCTGATCAAAGGTTTTCTTTGCGAGCTTGTCGACAGCCCTCATGGCGTCGAGGATTTTTGCTTCTTCCGCGATCTCGACAGAATTCCGAATAAACGACTCGAGGATCTTCCTGGATCCAATCGAGATTTTAGGCTTCGTTCCGAGCTTTCCGAAGAGAATCGCAGAAAATTCGATCACTTCCGCATCGGCTTCCGGATTGGAAGGCCCAAAGAGCTCCGCGTCCCACTGGTAAAACCACCTATACTTGCCGTACTGGGGCTCGTCGTAGCGCCAGACGGAACCAAAGGATCCGATTCTGATCGGCGGGCTCAGCTCCCGTTTCGACGCGACATACCGCGTGATTCCCACTGTGAGATCAAACCTTAGCCCCAGATCTCTTTCACTCTTGTCCTTGAAGCAGTAGATTTCGTCCCGGATGGCAGGGCCGCTTTTGGCTTCCAGCGTTTCCAAAAGTTCGAGGCTTGAGGGCTCCATGAGTTTGTAATCGAAGGCCCGGCAGGTGTCAGCGAAGGCTGCTCTGATTACTTCGAAGGATTCAAGCTCCTCTGGGGCAATATCCCTCAGACCCCTGGGAAGAGCAAAGTCCAATTTTGTATTCCAGTCCCTTTCTTCACTACAGTTTCGAATGCTTGCCGATTTTAGCGAGCTGGGCGAGATAGGCGCTCAGCTGAATCTCCGGATTGGCTCCAACTAGCAGTCTGTAGTCCGCCTCGGCCGTCGCCTCCAGGGCCTCAATCGAAGAGGAAAATTTGGATTTCGACAGGTAGTCGTTGGCAAATTTGATGAAATCGTGCTCCGAGATGCCGTTTACCTGAAGCAATTCAATCATCCTCGTTCTAGCGCTGGAAAAGTCTCCTTCAAGGGCGATCTCGATGGCTTCGGCAACTTTGGCTTTTCCTGATAGACCGGTGACCTTCTTAGTATTCTCGTTGTTGATGTCTCCCATCGACGAAGCGGCCTGGAGCATGTTCAGAGCAGATCTCATGTCACCTTCCGTGGTCTCGTAAATCAGCGCGAGGGCGCTTTTAACAGATTTCAGCCCTTCCTTCTTGCAGATCCATTCCAGGTACTGGACCACATCATCCTGCAATAATCTGGAGAAACGGAAGACCGCACAGCGGCTCTGGAGTGGTTCGATAATGTTCGAGCTGTAATTGGCTGTCAGGATGAACCGGGTCGTTTTGTGGCTTTCTTCCATGATCCTTCTTAGGGCGGTTTGGGCATCCGACGTCATATTATCAGACTCGTCCAGAAGAATTATTCGAAAGGGGATACCTTCGGCCCTGTCGACATAGCTTGCAAAATTTTTGATCCTTTGCCTGACAGTGTCGATTCCTCTTTCGTTCGACGCGTTAAGTTCCAAGGTGTAATCCCGCCAGCTCTCTCCCATGATTTCTCGAGCGACGCACAGCGCGACGGTGGTCTTCCCGGTCCCGGGAGGGCCCGCGAAGAGCAAATGCGGCATCTCCTGTGGCCTTCTGACCAGAGCTTTCAAGGGGCCGATGATCTCTTTTTGATTAATTACGTCGTCCAAGCTCTTCGGGCGGTACTTTTCAACCCACATGAGATACGTATCCGAATCGTCGCGGCTGCGGAAATCGACTTTGTCAAAAGCGTCGCTCATTCAGAGCCCTCACATTCAAACAATCTCTTGGCAAACTCCAATTGAGATGCCAAGTTTTGATTCTTCACCGCGGATAAGCGTTTGTGATGCCAGCCGGACCCGAGTGAAAGGCTGTTTTCCGGTTGCTGAAAGACCATTGCAGGGAATCCAGAATCGCCTTACATTGAGAGCCGTAATTCCTAAAATCATATCAGTATCGGTTTTGGTTATTGTGGCCTTCAATGTCAGATCAACCCGTCATTCGTGCGATACGTGACCGGGAATTCGCCTATCTCTTAACCGGCACCCGGCTCAGATTCAAACAGAAGATCCCAAGGATCGACATCGGTAGTATTCATCTGGAGCCCATGAATGAAGGAGACACGATCGACCTGCCTAGATGGGTGGCCGAGGTGCTTGTTGAAATGGGTGTTTGCGAAAATCAGGAGGAGAACTTTTCCTCCGAGGTGTTCAAAGCGGTCACACGGGAGAAAATCGCCGGCAGCGACCAGCTGTCCACCCTGCGTCCTGATTTTTACTTGAAAGTAAGGCGCCAATTGTTCTTCGGCGCGCAAGCTCCCAATTTTAGGCCCTCTTCCATTCCAGAATTTGAAAAGATGCGCACCTTGGTGTACGATTTGGTCGCGCTGAGATTGAGGAAGATCTTGAGCCTTGCGACCTCCTTGTCGCCGCCCACGGACATCAAGGAAAAGCTGACTCCCGAGGAGTACCAGATCTTCGACTCCGTTTATGGCCTGCTCCACTCGTGGCGATCCATAGTCATGGAGGGAAAGTAGTCTAACTTGGAGTACAGCGAAGCCAAAGTCAAGGACATCTTTGTAGATTTTCTAAAAAGCTACGTGGATGAAACAGGAGAGCTGAAGTACAGGATCCAGATCTCTCAGATTCCGATTAAGGGATCGAGATCCGTAATCGTCGATTATTCTGATCTGGAAAGGTTTGATACAGACCTTGCGACCAGCCTCGTGAAGGAACCGGATCTTTTCCTGAAGGGGTTCGACAGTGCGGCGGTCGAGACTCTGAATGTGGAAAATCCGACGTACGCCGACAAAGCCGGAAAGGAGCTGCGAGTGAGAATAAGGGAGCTCTCGGACCGGATTTCTCTGAGGGGAGTTACGAAGAATCTGCTGAACACCCTCATTCAGGTAGCCGGCATGGTCACTCGCACCTCCGAGCTCAAGCCTCTCGCGGTCAATGCGGCGTTTCGCTGCTCTAACCAGCACATCACCTTCGTGGAGCAAAATGGTTCCGGAGTGATCCTGAAGCGGCCGATAAAATGTGAAACCGAGGGGTGCGGCGAGACCAAAAATTTTGAGCTGGACGATCTGAAGACGGAATTCCTGGATTTTCAGGTAATCAGGATCCAGGAGATGCCCGAGGAGCTGCCGCCGGGACAGCTCCCGCAGTCTTTCGACGTGAACCTAACCGGAGACATGGTGAACGCCGCCCGGCCCGGCGACAGAATCTTCCTCACCGGGATCGTAAAGGCCGAGTCCGAGAACATCGGCGGCTACTCACGAAAACTGTTCAATTCACGGATCGAGGCGAACTTTGTGGAACAGATGAGCCGGCGGCCCGAGGAACAGGTGGTTACGAGGGAAGAGGAAGAAACGATCAGAAGTCTGGCAGCTCTTCCAGGCGCGTACGATCGTCTGGTGTTGTCAGTGGCCCCGGCGATATTCGGCCATGAGCTCCATAAAGAGGCTGCCTTGCTTCTGATGGTCGGATCGCCCCAAAAAACACTCCCCGATGGAACCACTCTCCGCGGTGACATTAATGTTCTCTTGGTGGGGGACCCCGGGACCGCGAAGAGCGAGCTCCTGAAGTATGTCTCCCGTGCAGCGCCTAGAGGGCTCTTCACGAGCGGCAGGGGTTCCACCGCGGCCGGCCTGACCGCAGCGGTGGTGAAGGAGAAAAACGGGATGATGATGCTGGAGGCTGGAGCCACGGTGCTTGCGGATCTTGGCGTGGCGTGCATTGACGAATTTGACAAGTTAAGGGAAGAGGACAGATCCGCGCTGCATGAGGTGATGGAACAGCAGTCGTACCACCCCTCATTTGAGATTTCATTTGCCAACGGAAACAGACAAGGCATAGGCGAATTTGTCGAAGCACTCCTGCGAATGGGCCATGGTAGAATAATTATCGGGAAAGACTGCGAGATCCTTCCGCTCGCGGACGGCCCGGAGGTATATTCATGCAATATCTCCAATGCTAAGATAACGCGAATTCGAGTGGATAGGATAAGCAGACACAAAGCTCCGGACAGTTTTGTGATCATAAAATATGCAAATGGAAGAAAAATTATAGTGACTCCCGATCATCCGATCTATGTTTATCGCAACAACTCCATCACCACGGTCTCGGCAAATCAACTATCAACCGAGGATTACGCGCCCGTTCCTAGAGTCGTACCCAATTCCTCGGCCGCTGTCGCGTTGACGGTCGGCCCTGAACCAGAGCAGAGAAGCAAGACCATAACCTTGCCCGTCACTCTTACGCCCGACCTTTCCAGATTACTCGGATTCCTTGTAACCGAGGGCCACTCGTACGCTGGAAGCTCCTACGAGATCAGGTTCTCGAATGCGGATAACGATATAGTAACAGAGGTGAGAATGCTCTTCGCAAGAGTATTCGATATCAGCCCGTGCATCAACGAGAAACAAGGCGTCATCACGCAAACATACATTTCGAAAACTCTGTTCGAGTGGTTTCTCGAAAACTTTCCAGAACTCATGCAGTACCCCAAGGAAAAAAGGGTCCCGACTAAGATACGCGGTGCTTCCGTCGGCGTAATTCGAGAGTTTCTGGCATCCGCTTTCTTGGGCGATGGCTCGGTAGAAAGTACGAGAATCTCATATAGAACGTGCTCCCTGGCTTTAGCGGAAGATTATCAGGACCTGCTTCATAAGCAAGGGATCTTCTCTAGAGTTGTCCACGACAACTGGAACGACTCCTACAAGGTCTGCATAATGGGAGATTCCATCTCATCCTTTTTTGAAAAGGTCACGGAACGGGGCGACAGAAGATTTGAGAGATTGAGAGTCTTTCAACTGAAGAGTTCGTCCATACTCAGGGGCCACGACACCTTACCGCCTCAAGTCGCTGAAGAAATAACAGTCCTGATGAAGAAACTCGGGATCGCTCACTCACATTACTTCTTGGAGCACAGAAAACGAAATTTTGGTGTTAACCGCGTTACCGTGGAAAAATACCTTCGCAAAATTGAGGGGTCGATATCGAAGTTCGAGGAGTTTTCGAGAACAGATTGGGCGAATCTCCGGTCTGCGAGATCCAGACTTCGTATATCCCAACAAATGCTGGGAGACATAACTGGAACTAAAAGAAGAAGAATTTCCTATCTAGAAGCTGGAGGTTACCGCGATGCCTCCGAAGTGATGATCCAGCATTTGAAACAGTCTGTCGCATCTTACGTTCCGCCCTTGAGGTTTGAACTGGAGAAACTGAGAAGTCTGCTTGAGTACAGATTCCTGCGAATCTCGGAGGCAACTGTCGTTCCAAATGAGGGCCTCCTGAAGACAGATTGGGTATACGACGTAACAGTTGAGCCTACAAACAATTTCCTTTCCAAGGGATTGATCCTTCATAACACCTGCAGTGTAGCCAAGGGTGGCATCATCGCCACTCTCAATGCCAGAACCAGCATTTTAGCTGCAGCAAATCCACAGGACGGAAAGTACGATCCGTACAAAAATATCCTTGAGAATGTTTCGCTGCCCATACCGCTCTTGACACGGTTCGATTTAATCTTCATAATCCGCGACGAGCCCGATCAAGCCAGCGACGAAACGGTCGCAAAACACATCCTCGATATGCGAGCCAAATCGGCGTTTCCCTTGGCGCCACCCGTGGAGTTTGACCTTTTGAAAAAGTACATCGTATACGCAAAAAAACTAGATCCGGAGCTAACGGAGGAGGCGGGATCCCGGCTCTCCAGTTACTACATCAAACTGAGGCGGGAAGCCACTCCGGAGCAGATTTCCGTAACGCCGCGATGGCTGGAGGGGATGGTGCGGCTATCCATCGCAAGGGCGCGCATCCTCCTCCATCCCAGGGTCACCGAGGACGACGCTCTGCACGCGGTCAATTTGATCGATCGAATGCTCAGAACGGTAGCTATTGACCAGTCGACAAAGAAAGTGGATGTCGGCGTGCTGTACAACAAGCCCATCAGTGAAAAGGGCCTCAGGGAGGCGGCTCTCGATGTGTTCAAGCGCCTGTCCGGCGAGTCCAAGCAACCGGTCGAGGACAGAGCGTTCTACGAAGAAATGGAGAAAACGGGCAAGTTCAACCGGGAGCAGGTAGAAAAGGTCTTTCAGGACATGTGGAAATCCGGCGTTATCTACGAAGTCAGAGCGCACCACTTCAAGAAAGCATAGATATAGATCCTCCGACCTGTGAGAGATTTCCCTTATTCCAAGCGAGGCTTGCATCGCTCCATGATGATTAAAGACATCCCGGATCTTCCCCAAGAATTCGTGGAAGTGTTGGGAAAAATGGGCTACGAATCCCTCTATCCTCCGCAGAAGGATGCCATAGATGTGGGAGTTCTGGAGGGGAAGAACCTGCTACTAGCGACTCCCACGGCGAGCGGAAAGACGCTCGTGGCAATCATGGCGGCAATAAAAGCCATTGAGAGAGGGGGCAAGGTCGTCTACCTCGCGCCCCTCCGAGCCCTTGCTTCCGAAAAATATGACGAATTCAAGGAGATCTTTGGACAGATCAAAAAGCCCGGGACTCAGCGCTCCAAGCTGCGAGTCTTCATTTCAACGGGAGACTTCGACTCGTCAGGAGAGTCCCTCGGTGGAGCTGACGTTATTATCCTCACTAACGAGAGGTTCGACTCCGTCATCCGCCACGGCGCCTCCTGGCTGGAATCCGTAACCCTGTTCATCGCGGATGAAGTTCACCTAGTTGGAGACGCGCATAGGGGGCCAACCTTGGAAATGATCCTCGCAAAGGTCATGAATTACGTACCTGCGGCGCAAATTTTGGCGCTCAGCGCGACGGTGACCAATACTGAAGATCTCGCAAAATGGCTGAATGCAGTAATGGTGCAAACAAATTGGAGGCCCGTCAGGCTGGTGGAGGGCATTTACGATTATGGAAAAATTGTCTTCGTGGATGGTGACCAGAAGAAACTAGTCCAATCAAACAGGGGAGCTCCCATTGACGTCGCCATTGACGCCGTGAACGACGGAGGACAGTCGCTCATTTTTTGCGAGACCAGAAAGCGGGCGGTTTCTATGGCGGAAAAGGCCGGCGAAATTCTTCCAAAGTTTCTTTCATTCGATGACAGTGCCAGGCTTCGGGAGCTGGGTCATAAGATCCTTTCGACAGGGGAAGAGACCGAGGTCTCAAGACGCCTCGCCGAGATTGTGGCAAAGGGGGCTGCCTTTCATCACGCGGGCCTGGATTCCAAGCACCGCAAAATCGTCGAGGATGCGTACCGCGATAGAGAGATCAAGATTCTCACATCGACTCCGACACTGGCCGCCGGGGTGAATCTTCCAGCAAGACGAGTAGTCCTTAGCAGCCTGATGCGATACAACGTGGAAGAAGGCGGGCAGACTCCGATAACAGTTCTAGAATTCAAGCAGATGGCCGGACGGGCTGGAAGACCCAGGTATGACGAATTCGGGGAAATCGTCCTTATCGCTGGTAATCAGATGACCGCTGCAGAGATCTACGAGACCTACATCCAGGGAAAGGCGGAACCGATAAAGTCGCAGCTTTCGGCGGACGGCCCCCTCCGGATGCACCTTCTCGGGCTTATTGCCTCCAGCCAGGGCATGACTGAGGACGATGTGATCAATTTTTTTGAGAAAACGCTCTTTGGTTCCCAATACAAGGAAATCACGGTCAGGTCCAGAGTAAAGAAGGCCCTCGTCTATCTGGAGGAGGAGGAACTGGTCATACGACGGAACAAGCGATTTAGGGCAACGGACTTTGGCAAGAGAGTTGCAATGCTGTACATTGATCCGGAGTCTGCCATAATCTTGCGGCGGGGAATCAAACTATCCGAGAGGGGAACGGGGCATACCGTCGGCATCCTCCATTTGATCGTGCAAACTCCCGATATGACTCCCAAGTTTAACACGAGAGGTAAGGATGAAGTAGAATTGGACGAGGTAGTGCAGAGCAAAAAGACGGAATTCTTGGTTCCGATTCCGGATACGAGCAGTTTCGAATACTACCGGCAGTATGACGAGCTGCTCGGCGATTTTCGAACTGTACTAGCGTTGATTTCATGGATTAGTGAGAACCCGGAACAGACGATCCTTGAGAAATACTCTGTTGAGCCGGGGGACCTTCACAGGATGGTGGACAATGCTGACTGGCTTGTTTACTCGTTTGGCGAACTGGCTAGACTTTATTCCCGAAATGATCTCGCACTGGAGGTAAGCGAACTCAGGGAGAGAGTAAAGTACGGAATAAGGTCGGAGCTCATCCCGCTCACGAGATTGGAAGGTATTGGAAGGGTCAGAGCCAGATCCCTTTTCGGCGCCGGGTTCTCCTCCATCGATAAGCTGTCAAACGCCCCAGTCGAGAAACTAGCCTCCGTTCCCAAGATCGGGCCGGCGGTTGCAGCTCAAATCAAAAAGCAACTGCCATAAAAAAGTCCACTAAGAAAGACTTTTTGAGCCGGATCAAAAACGTGTACAATCTTAACGATACTTGGGAGTCCAGCGTGGCAAGTTCGAATGAAATTTGGAATGCAGAAAGTAGGCGACGATGAATACAGAATAGAAAAAACCGCCAGACCGGGAATGCGGGTCCCCGTTACTATTTACGCGAATGAAACTTTGATTGCAAAGATGGAAACGGATCGGACCATTGATCAGGCCGTCAATGTGGCTCACTTGCCCGGTATCGAAAAACATGCGATCGTTCTTCCAGACGGTCACGAGGGCTATGGATTCCCGATCGGTGGAGTGGCCGCCACCAATTTCGAGAACGGAGTGATCTCACCCGGAGGCGTTGGGTACGACATCAACTGTGGCGTCAGGCTGATTAGGACTAATCTGACGGTGGTCGAAACGAGACCCAAGCTTTCTGCTCTTGTCAAAGAGATGTACCGATCGGTACCTTCAGGGCTGGGAAATGTGGGAGCGCTTAATCTTTCCACTCAACAACTCGACTCGGTATTAGCCGAGGGAGTAAAGTGGGCGATAAGTAACGGATACGGGAAGACGTCGGACTTGGAATTTTGCGAAGAGAACGGGACCATGAAGCACTCCGATCCGTCGAAAGTTTCCGGTGAAGCAAAAAAGAGGGGCGCAAAATCCCTCGGAACATTGGGCTCCGGCAATCACTTTCTCGAGGTCGAAACCATAAATAGGATATTCGATCGTGAGGCGGCCAGGAAATTTGGCATTTCGGAAGAAGACAGAGTTTGCGTGCTAATGCATACCGGTAGCCGGGGGCTGGGGCACCAGGTCTGCAGCGACTATCTCAAAATCATCGACGCGGGCTCTGCGAACTTCAAGATCGATCTTCCCGACAGGGAGCTTGCCTGTGCTCCTGCAGGCTCCAGAGAGGCTGAGAACTATCGTCTGGCGATGGGCTCCGCCCTAAACTATGCTTGGACAAATCGACAAATCATCACGCACAGAGTGCGCAAGGCCTTCGAAAGGGTGTTCCAGAAATCCGAATCAGATCTGGGTATGGATCTAGTATACGACGTCGCACATAACATATGCAAGGTCGAAGAACACGAAGTCGACCCTGACAATCCAACGAAAAAATCCAAGGTTTTCGTGCACAGGAAAGGAGCCACGAGGGCCTTCCCAAAGGGGAGCGATGCGATTCCAATCGAGTACCGGTCAGTTGGACAACCGGTGCTAATTCCGGGATCCATGGGGACCGCGTCCTGGGTTCTCCTTGGCCAGGAAAAATCTCTCAAGCTCAGCTTCGGTTCCACCGCACACGGAGCCGGCAGGATGATGTCCAGAGGCGCAGCAATCCGCACGTATCCCTACGAAGCAGTCAAAAAGGATCTTGAATCCAAGGGAATAGCCCTGGAGTCCGCGAGCAGGAAGGGGGTGGCTGAGGAGGCGCCGGGTGCCTACAAGGATGTGGACATGGTCGTGGATGTCTCCGATCGAGTAGGTATCGGAACCAAAGTGGTCAGACTTACTCCGATGGCCGTCGTCAAAGGATAACCGTCTTGCACAAGCTACGTCGAAATTGGTTTTTTACCCAGCCACTTTACTCTGACATGCTCTTTGACCGGTGTGAGGCTATTGAATTCTGTTCCCGTTCCCACGTAGAACTTTGAAAAGAACTCGTAAAGATGCAGCCTGAGGCTCTGGACGTACACGATTAATCCTTCGAAAGCAAAAATCAGCAGATTCATCACAATCAATATTGGAAGCACGGCATAACCGTAAGAAAAAAACAAGAGATTCGTGGCGGCGAGGAGTGCGGCATGCACGACAAGCAGGATGGCGAGCCTCACATAGCTAACAGTGTTCCCCACAAACTTGGATACCACCCACTCCAGAAACTCCATCGTCGCCGCCCCAACTTCGGACATTGCCGATCGATGGATTTTGCCCGCCTTAGCCAGCAAGGGACCCGCGACGAATAACCAGATGATGGAAGCTATTAGTCCGGCAAGACCTACATTAGCCTGAAGATTGGTTCCGTTGGTTACCGCGGTCAGATTGAATCCCGCTGTCTTGAAGGCGAAACCGAAAACAAGGAAGAACGAGTACCCCGATATGGTAGGCAGCAAACTTGACACAATTTGCCAGTAGTTGGCTGCCCTTATCCTGTTATAGACTCCGATCCCGAGCCCTATGAAAATATCTGTAATGCCCACGTAGATCGTGAACTTGATGTAGAAGAGAACTGTCTGGGTGTTGAAAGCCAAGCCGTTGGGATTCGAAGGACTGATGGCTTCCTTCAGAGGTTGCAGCCAGGTCAAACCCAACAACCTGGGAAGATCAAACGGAAGATCAAATCCAAATATCTCACCTACCATTAAGCCAACGAAAGTGGCTGAAATACCGGCAAGGACAAGTAAGAGTCCCCAGTTTTTCATGGAGGGAACCCCCCTCAGATAGATCACTGCCCCGACCAGGATCAACAAGAGTCCGTGGCCCACATCGCCGAACATTATGCCGTAGAAAATCGGAAATGTCACGGCCAGAACCGGCGTGGGATCGAACTCTCCGTAGACCGGGGGGCCGCTGGTCAGCGTGATCGGTTCGTGGACTACTACGGGCTTACTTTTGGAGCTGAACTCCGTCGGTGGCTGGTCTATTTCCGTGGCGCCGGTTTCTGCTTCATGTAAACCCTCAGCATACGATTCTTGAGGATCGATCTCATGGGTGATCAAGGGCCATCGGTCGCTTACCCTCTCTTTGAGTTGAGGGAGACGCTCAGATGGAACGTACCCCTGAACCGTCGCCAATCTTTTGAGTTTTCCGGATTTCTTGAGCTCCTCAAGCACTCGGTAAGCAAAATCAGCCGCTTCCTGCAGCCCCAAGATATTTTCTGTGGAGGACTTCATCGCAGACTGCGTCCTGACCGCATTCTCGCTCAGATCCTTCTCCAAGCTGGCGAGTCGCACATCCAGCTCGCTAGTGGCGGCTGCAGGAGTCTGCGGGAGATCTTTCGGAATTGACACTGTACGAGCGTCGAAACTTCTAAGGCTCTTCGAAATTCTGTCGGCCTGATCAGGGGTGCCTACTACCAGCAGGGCCGACTCTTTTGGGGAGACTGAGGCGTCAATTATCGCGGAATCAGGCAAGCTCTTCCTGATTTCAGGGAGATCAAAGGTCTCGACGATTACAAATTCCACGTGGAATCTGCGCATCGACTCCAATTTACCCAGGTCTATATTGTAACTAGAAATTGCTCCAATGGATCTCTTCAGAGCTAGAAGATCATCGCGTTTTTTCTCCATGGCCCTCCTTTCCCGGATGAGATCGCCAATCGAGCTGATGATAGGGGAGGAACGGCCGTCAAGCTTTGAGACGTAGTCTTCCCAATTCCAGGCCTCGATATCTGTTTTGTCGTACTTTATTCCCGAGAAGGCCTTCTGGATTGCGGAAGGCTCCACATTCATTTTCAGGTTATCAATGATGAATGTCAGTTCAGAAGAAATTCTGTATGCACTCGAGGCAAGTGCTGATAACCTCTTATCGTAAACATCTGTTTCCGGAGAAATGGGATGGAACTCTCCAAGCTCCGCGATGTACCCGCTAGCTTCTGGAAGCTCACTCCTAGGAACGATTAGGGTGATTTTGGATAAGGTATAAACTCCCAAAGGATAAAAAAAGCACCCACGAAAAACTCGAAGCGCTATTGGAAAAATTCACGGTCGTCTGACGGGTATTAACAATTTCGGTAAATGGCCCGGATCCAAAAAGCTCTCCATTTTTTCTCATTTGAAATTTGGGGGGAGGCATCAGGGCAGCGGCCATTAATCCGTTAATTGCCAGTCCGTGGCAAGTCGCGTTTCTGAAATTATCTTACTGTCAATATGGTGCGGCAAAAGATCACGGATTAAAGATCAGAGAACATCTCCCAATACTCTTATAATCGATATCTGGAGAAGTTTTTCGATTCATTTTGCGAATCAATATGTTTGTTTTTTCTAGTGTAGCTGTGGGTTTTGCCCTAGTTTCTTTTTTGACGCTTCCATCGCATGCTTACTCTGCATCATCGTTGTTTGCCTCGTCTGCACTTTTAGCAAATCCTGAGAGTGTATTGGGTGCGGGAATTGCGTTCGGCCTTGCCGCGCTTGGCGCGGGAGTTGCTGTTGGTTATGCGGGGTCCGCTGCTATCGCCGCAATTGCGGAAAAACCTAATCTCTTCGGCAGGGCTCTGGTCATTGTAGTACTCGGCGAAGGAATTGCCATTTACGGTTTCGTCATCGTGTTTATCTTAACATCACTCAGCGCGCCGTAGCTTTCAGTCTGCGGCCATACTCGGCGACTTTTCGGCGCTGCTCGGAATTTTCTCGTATCGTCTTCCGACTCTAAGAGTTATCATGATCGAGAGGGCGAATCCCACAGTGGAGAGCACGAGGGCAATCCAGATAGAATTGTTTCCCAGCCCCAGAGCTCTCGCCACGAGGAAACCGCTAGCTCCCAATCCAAACATAAGTAACGGCACAACTACGAAGATCAGGACCAGTGCCTGATTTCTTGCCGTTTTACTCCAGCTCAATTCCCTGGTAGGGCACCTTCTAGACCAAGACAGTGTCATTGGACGTTATGAGGCGCTGACAGAATCGGCATCGCAGAAGCGGCGTGTCCTTGTCAATGACATCGATCGTGGAAATGATCGGTTCGTGTGGCATGTTCGATACACAAGTGGGATTCGGACATTTGAGCAGGCCGCGAAAAACGGGGGGAAGTTCCACCTTCCTCTTTTCCGAGACCTTGTAATTCTTAATCAGATTCACAGTGGCCTGTGGAGCCACTAGCGCCAGCTTGTCGGTTTCCTCGCTCTTCAGAAACCTATTCGCCACCTTAACAACGTCCTTCTTCCCGATCTTGGAGCTCGGCACGTTCATTGCAACGCTCACAATCTCCCCTTCCTTCCCAGTAATCCCGAGGATCTGCAGCACTCGGAGCGCCTCCCCGGCCTTTACGTGGTCAATCACGGTACCTTCCTTGATTCTTCTTATGAGAAGCTGAGGATCCTCGATCGACGTTTTAGCTACACCGGAAAATTATTTTTGCTTCCGTGAAGAAAAAAAGACTAGAAATAAGCAGTCCCAATTACGCCTTAAAAGGAATTTGTGCCCGAAAGTCGCCTCGGCTGCGCAGATTCCATTCTATATTTGCGATAGGCTAGTCTGCTCAACCTGTCGGCCTCGGAATTCTTTGACCGGTCCACCCACTCCAGTCTCAAATTGTTAAATTCGGAGAGCAATTTTGAAGCCCTTCTGTGCAAATCGACAATTCTCTTCGCCTTCACCTTGAATGCTCCCCTGAGTTGATTGATTATCAGTCGAGAGTCTCCCCGGAGAACTGAATCGCTGTCTTCCAAACCATTCTTTTTCAACCACTCGAGAGCATGGATTGCCGCGGAGTACTCTGCCACATTGTTGGTAGCCTCCTGCGTCCACGGCTTTGCAAACGCTAGGCCGGAGTCTTCGAACACTGTAACGCCGTCTTTCTTGATGACCACCCCGTAGGTCGCTACTCCGCCGGGGTTGACGGGCTCGCAGAGACCGTCAAAATAGGCTACGTACGCGTCGGACCGCTTGATAGTCGTCTGCCGGCCACACTCCACAGATGTCGATCTTGTTTTCAAGGATTATCAGATCTGCGACATGTGTTCAAATTATGCCGGATGGTATGGAGATGAAAAGAAAAGATATCCCGAACTCTTGTTCAGTTCAAAATCCTAGACATCCGCTCGATTCCTTCGTCAATCCTCTTCTCGTCTTGAAGTAAAGTGATTCGGACGTGATCGATAAATGGTTTCCCGAAAGAAGTTCCCGGGGTTACTGATACTTTTTCCTTGTCCAAGAGCTCGAGGGCAAATTTTTCCGAATTGAATTTGGTCCCCTCCTTCCTCGTATGCAGTCGCGGGAACATGTACATCGATCCGTCCGAAAGGTAGAACTCCGCATCTAGGTATTTCTTGAGAGCTTTTGCCGCAGCATCGCGGCGCTTTCTTATAAGATCCCGCTTCTCCTTGACGTATTCCTGACAGTCCAGCGCGGCGATCATGGCATACTGGACGAACTCGGGCATGCTAGTTATTATCATGCTGTTGATCTTGATCAAGCGTGAGATGGTTGACGCATCTGACACAATGTACGCTGCCCTAAAACCGGTCATCGCGTAGCTCTTAGACATCGAAGTTACAAAGATATTCTTGGGGCTGTCTGTCTCAAGAATGCTCTTGGATTTCTTTGAAGAATCCAGCAAGTAATCAGAATAGACCTCGTCGCTGATAATTGTCATGTCTTTGTTGTTCGCGATGCCGACGAGTTCTTCGAATGTTCTGAGATCCAGAATTTTACCCGTGGGATTGTTCGGATAGTTCAGGACCAAAGCGCCGCAATCACTTTTCCGAACTTCATCGGGATCCACATTCCAACCGCCCTCTAGAGAAGTTTTGAAGAACTGGATTGGGAGCTCGAGAAAGTTCGATATGTCCCTGTACGCCGGCCAATCGGGGGAAAAAATCCCCACCTTGGTCTTCTTCGGGAGGCTCATGAACGCATAGTACAGCGCAAGTCTTCCCCCTGCCGTAAGCAGGATTTGGTCAGGCAAAATGCTGGCGGAATACTTTCTATTCAAGTTCTCAGCTAACGCCTTCCTCGCTAGAGGTATGCCTCCTGATTCAGCGTATCTTCCGCGGCCATCTCTCAACGCCTTGATCGTTGCGTCCACTACTTCTTTCGGAGGCTCGAAGTCCGGCTCACCAGCGTCAAAGTGGATTACATCAAAGCCCTTCCGCTCTAGCTCCTTTGCTTTGAAGAAGATGTCGACAAGGGAGACCGCAATTGGGGCCTCCTCAGTACTTTGTGCTGAGGCTGTTCTCTGGGACTGCACGTTAGATGTCCTAAGCTTCTTTCCAAGAATTTCAAGCATTCTGTCAAAGATCGGCGAATAGCACCCCATTTTCAATTTTGGTCGGATACACCTTCAACTTGGAAATCTCTTCCGCCGAGCCGCCGTCCGGCCCCGATAACACGGTACCATCCTGCATTCTAAATCTGGCTCGGTGCAGTGGACAGGTCACGATGCCATCCGCAAACATTCCAAGCGAGAGATCAGCTTCTTCGTGCGTACAAATCGAATCAGTGACAAATATCGCTTTGTTGAACTTTATCACGAGCAGCGCCTTCTCCGCTATGTCAAATCTGTACAGTTCCCCTTCTTCCAACTCCGAGAGGGCGCAGATAGCAGCGAACATCGCTGAGGATTTAGAAAAAAACCTCTAGATGTAAGTGTGTATCTCCTATGCTGCCAAAGCAGAGAGAACAATGATAAGAAACTAAGAAATATCAACGCATGGGAAAACGAAACCGGAGCACGACATTTCGCTTGGCCGAGAACGATCTCGTTTCCGTTGCTGTTGATTTAGCACGACAAAAGGGATGCGAGTACTCCGAGGCCCGATTTCAACGCACCTTCAACATGATATGCTTCGTGCGGAATGGGCAGCCGGAGCCCACCGCCATCTTGGATACGGAAGGCATTGGAGTGCGAGTAGTTTCTGACGGGGCCCTTGCCTTCGGAGCTACGAACCTCGTCTCGAAAGAGTCAGTAACCGACTTGGTGGGCCGCCTAGTAAAAAATGCGAGGATTGCTTCTCAAGGTTTGAAAGAAAAGGTCCGGTTTTCCAGAGAAGAAAGCCACACGGCAAATTGGGGTGTGGATGAGAAAAAGAAACTGGAGGATATTCAGGCAGAGTTTCTGATCGCCTTCTTGAGGGATATCGACAAGTCGATCCCCTCTTCGATTGCTGGAGTGAGTTTTCCCAACAGGAACCTGATGGTGTTCTACTCTATCGAAGAGAAGTACTACGGAAATTCCGACGGCTCTAAGCTCCGCGGGCGAGTTCCGAGATCAGGCTACAGGTGCCTGCTCACTGGCCTGTATGAGGGCAAGCCCTCCACCATCTCCGTTCCACCGGGGTACTCGGGATTGGGGGGTACTGGCGGGTGGGAAATAATGGAGACGTTGGATCTTCCTTCGTACGTCCCGGCTCGGCTCAAGGAGATCACGAGTGGCATTAGGGCGACCGCGAAACCTCCTACCGATGAAAGTCTCTCCATAATTCTGGGTCCCGAGGTAGCGGGCCTTACTAGTCACGAGTCCTGCGGCCACCCGGGGGAAGCTGACAGAATCCTCGGCCGGGAGGGAGCGCAGGCCGGAGAATCTTTTCTCAAGAGGGATAAGCTGGGGATGCAGATCGGGAGCGAGGAGGCCTTCGTGTCTGACGATCCCACCATACCAAATTCCATGGGATTCTACTTGTACGACGACGAGGGAGTCAAAGCAAGAAAGCGCCTGCTGATCACCGCCGGAAAATTTACGGAATTCCTGCAAAACCGCGCTACCGCGGAAATCTTTGGAGTCACGAGCAATGGTTCCTCTCGCGCAGTCCAGTTCGACAGGGAGCCGATAATCCGCATGGCCAACACCTTCATCGAGCCGGGGGAATGGAGCTTCGAGGAGATGCTCAAGGACACGAGGAACGGCGTCTACATCAAGAGCTACATGGAGTGGAACATCGACGACAAGCGCCTGAACCAGCGATATGTGGGGCTGGAAGCTTATAGAATTCAGAACGGGGAACTCAAGGAGGCAGTAAAGGACCCGGTGTTTGAAATAACGACGCCCAAATACTGGGGAAGCATCGACGCAAGGTGTTCTGACCTGCAGTACGTGGCCGCGACGTGCGGCAAGGGGGATCCCATGCAGGGGGCCCCAGTGTTTACGGGAGCCCCACACATCAGGTTGAAGGATGTGAGGGTCGGGTCGAGATGATGGCGGAACGAGCTCGCCAAGAAGAGGCGGCGCACGCTGCGCTCGATCTGGCTAAGAAGCTGGGGTGCGACGACGCCTCAGTAATCAGCGCGTTGTCTAATGGGAACCAAGTGCGATTTGCGAACAACTCCATTACTCTCGTGAACAGCGTCAGAGACATTACTTTGGACGTATATCTTGCGCAGTCCAGAAAAAGGATCGTGGGCTCGTCGTACAATCCCACCGAAAAAGGGATTGCCCGCTTCGTGGAAAGCCTGTTTCTTTCGCTCCGGGCGCTGCCGGAAAGCGAAGACTACGTACCCCTCCCCACGGGTCCTTTTGCCTACAAACCGCAACACGCCAACTACGATCCCGCCGTCGAGGACGCCCCATTCGTAGAGTTTGCAAAGGAGGCAATAGACAGCGCGCTCTCCTCGGGGGCTGTACGCGCGAGCGGGTCTGTCAACTCCGACGTGACTCATCTCTACATGGTTACGTCGGGAAACGCAAAGGGTTCCGACAGGAGCTCCCAGATTTTGCTCAACGTGAGAGCCTTTGCGGATGATAATTCTTCCGGTCAGGGGCTGTCGTGCAGCTCCTACCTTTCCGAGTTTCATCCGGGCAAAGCTGGATCCAAGGCAGGGGAGCACGCGAAAAAAGCCCTAAATTCGAAACCCCTCGCAGAGGGAGACTACAACGTGATTTTTACCCCGACCGTCGTTGCCAACATCCTCCCCGTGGCGAGCGAGGCCTCGGCCTTCGCGATTGAAACCGGAAATTCTTTCCTCGCAGAAAAATTAGGGCAGAAGGTAGCCGTTCCGCAGCTGAATGTGGAGGATCGAGGAGTCTACGAACATGGTCTGGGTGGCAGGGTGTTTGACGACGAAGGAGTGCCTACCGGAAGCAATCAGATCCTACAGGAAGGGGTATTCAAAACGATGCTCCACAACTCCACCACCGCCAAAAAGTTCGGGAAGGATCGCTCCACGGGGAACGCTGGAATTCTCTCTCCGCAGCCCAATACGATTGTATTCTCCGCGGGGGACTCAACTCTCGAAGAGATGGTAAGGGATATCCGGAACGGCCTCTTCGTCACGAACAACTGGTATACCAGATATCAAAACATCAGGGCCGGAGAGTACTCGACAGTGCCGAGGGATGCTGCCTTCAAGATCGAGGCTGGAGAGCTCAAGGAGCCGGTGACCGGATTCAGGTTGAGTGATTCCATTCCCAGACAGCTTTTGAACATCGAGCTCCTCGGGAGGGAAAGGGAGTGGATCAAGTGGTGGGAAGTGAGCACCCCCACGCTTGCTCCCGCAATGATGATCAGGGGCGTGCGCGTGACCCGCGCGGTCGGGAGCTAGAGTCCGGAAAATGGAACTGTCAGAGTCGGAGCTGATCGATCAAAAGAGCGATGAGCTGTTTCAGATTTTAAGGCCAGACGGCACGCTTTCCTTTCCCTCCTCCCCACTGATGGCGGGCGACATGCACCAAGCTTACAGGAACATGCTACTCACCCGAATCCTCGATGAGAAGCTCGTGGCTCTCCAGCGACAGGGGCGGATGGGAACCTATGTCTCTGCTTCCGGCCAGGAGGCCTCTCAGGTGGGGAGTATGCTTGCACTGAAAGATACCGACTGGGTATTTCCGATGTACCGGGACCTGGGGATGGTGATTCAGAGGAACGTGCCGTTGGAGGTGCTCATGAACAAGCTTTTCGGGAACGGCAAAGACCTCTCTCTGGGGAGGGATCTCCCCAACGCGTTCGGCTGGCGAAAGCAGCGAATCTTCACCCTCGCTGCTCCCATTGCGAGCCATCTGCAAATTGCGGTGGGGTTTGCCATGGCCGCGAGCTACCGCGGCGAGAAAGTGGTCACTCTATCCTCCTTTGGAGACGGCGCCACTTCCTCCGGGGAGTTTCACGTCAGTATGAATTTCGCGGGCGTCTACAAGGTCGCGACCGTGTTCCTTTGCGAGAATAATCAGTACGCGATCTCAGTGCCCGTCACTAGGCAGACCGCCTCCAGAAATATCGCTGTGAAGGCAAGAGCCTATGGCTTTGGAGGAGTGCGCGTCGACGGAAATGACCTGTTAGCGGTGTACTCTGCAACAAAGGATGCAGTGGAAAAAGCGAGGCGCGGAGATGGCCCCACTTTGATCGAGTGCGTCACCTACAGGCTGGGGGCGCATTCTACTTCGGATGACTGGAAAAAGTACAGGTCCACAGATGAGGTGGAACAGTGGAGGAAGAGGGATCCCTTGATCCGATTGAGACTTTACCTGGAAAAGAGCTCGTCCTGGAACGAGTCGGCGGACACGAAACTTCGGAAAGAACTTGAGACTATGGTCAACGAGCAGATCGCCAGGGCCGAGAAAATCCCGCCGCCCCCTGCCGAGACGATGTTCTCCGACGTGTACGCCCACCTCTTCCCCAATTTTGTCGAGGAAGAGAAGAACGAGCTCGATTCAGGGTAGAGCTTACAGTACTTTCCGGATCCTTTCAAGAGCTGCCCGGATGTTTTCAAGGGAGTTTGCATAAGCCAGACGCAGATGATCCTCTCCCTCGGCGCCAAAGGAGGAACCTGGAACCACGGCCACGTGCCCTTTCTCCACGATTTTCATGGCGAGGTCGTATGATTTCGTCCGGGTGCCGCTGATGTTGGGGAAGGCGTAAAATGCTCCGTGGGGCATCGGACAGGAAAAGCCGGGGAGCTCGTTCAATCCGTTCACCAGAACCTCGCGCCTCTTTGCGAAGGCCGAGATCATATTGCTGACAGAGTCTTGCGGGCCAGAAAGGGCTTCCAATGCGGCATACTGGGCGATAGTGGAGACGCAGGAGCTCTGGGCGGCGTTGATCTTGGTCATTGCGGCCGAGATCGGCTCAGCAGCAGCAGCGTAGCCCAGCCTCCAGCCAGTCATTGCATAAGTCTTTGAAAAAGCATTCACTGTGACAGTCCGCTCTCTCATGCCTTGCAAACTCGCGATGCTGACGTGCTCCTTGTTCTTGCCTCCCGGGTCTTCATATAGGAATTTTTCGTACACCTCATCGGAGATCACAAAGAGGTTTCTTTCCATCGCAAAGTCCGCGATCTCTTGCAAATTGGATCTTTGCAGGATCGCACCAGTGGGATTACTAGGAGTGTTGATCAGAATGGCCTTCGTCTTCGCAGAAACCAATCTTTCCACGGCTTCGCGTTCGAAGGAATAGCCCGAAGCTTCCCTCAGCGGATAGGAAACAGGCACCGCGCTCACAGCTTGGACAGCATAAGGGTACGTTGCCCACCCGGGGTCCGGGACCAGAATCTCATCGCCAACATCCACCGTAGAAAGAAACGCCAGGTTGATCGCCGACGTCGCGCCCGCGGTTACGATCACTTCGCTGGCTGAATCATAATCTACCCCATTTTCGCTTGCTAGCTTCGAAGCTATGGCACTCCTGAGCTCCGGAACTCCGGCGCTGGAGGTGTACTTCGTCATTCCGGCGTTTATTGCCCTAATTGCAGCGGCCTTTATGTTATCCGGAGTATCAAAATCCGGCTCCCCGAATTCCAGCCTGATTACATCGGGAATTTTTTGGGCCTTTTCAAAAATTTCCCTAATGCCGGAGAGGCCGAGCTTTCGAGATCTCCGGGAGGGTTGCACAGTCAACGTTTCCATCTTTTGAATTTCCGCTCTTCCTTTTGCGTTTGAAGAGCTGGACGCTTTAAACGCAATTTAACACATGTGATTCACAATCGTCATTTGTAATCCGAAATACTCGGCTGCAGCACGATGACGATCTCCCTCTTCTCTGCGTTCGATCTTACCACCACCGGCTGTCCATCCGAGATCCTGAGGCTGTCCCTTATCGGCTTCGGTATTGTCAATCTTCCTTGGGTAGAGACCCTGATGTGCTTTTCCAAGTGCGAAACGTTGACTCCTTGAGTAGAGATTAAGAACGATTTCGTATTCAGACTTTCGACTGGGTTGCATTTGTCGACTTCACGGGATTATGAAAAGGTATCTGACGAATGGAAGTGATCGTCAAAAAAGGAGTCATCTTACCATCATCGGTCGCGTATGCTGACCCCCTTTGCGGAATGAGGAGGGGGAAGGATTCTGGGAACTGATCTAGCGTCCATAACGGATTATTCAGCTGGGCGAAGGAAGGAGGTTTGGAACGAGGGACTATAACAAAGTGAAGATTGCTTTCCCTACCGGGAGGAGTTGCTAGACAATAATGTCAGCAATCGATGCTGCTCTAGAGATGGTGGCCGTAGTTTTCCTACTGGCAGCCATGGTTTATTCGATGAAGCTTATTCAGCTCACGGCCAACGCCGAGATCGTCGCACTCAGCAAACCGAAAACGGTCTTTAGGTACATGTCATTTGCTTTTGCCTCGCTTTTACTCTCGCCGCTGCTGGGCCTGATATCGAACATCTGGCACACTCTGCCTTTGATTGGCGAGGTGCAGGACTTGCTCCTGATTCTGACCGCCTTTTTCAGCACCGTCGCGATCTACACGGCACTGTACTTCTACCGGACCGCCCCCCAGAAATCGCAGGCCTCGGCTAAACCAGAGATCACTAACTAGACAGTTCCCCCGCGGAATCGAAGTTCTTGGATCACAATAGTCCTTGGCTGGGCTGAAGGTAGTTGCAAAGTGCGTCTGATCCGGCACATCAGCAGAGCGTTCGATCGGAGAAGGACGCCAAAGGTTCAGATGCTTCGAGTATCGCCCTAAATCAGCAAGTGGCCATCGCCGTGGTCAAGGGGCTCAGTCACTTTGGCGCAGGGCCGGTGGTGGAGTCGCTGGTCTACATCTTGGAGCTGGAACACTCGGTGGATCTGAATTCCCTAGCCAATAACCTCGATGCCCTAAGGGACGCATTATCAAAGATGTTCGGGAGCGCATCCCACGTGATCGAAGGACGGATTTCCGAATCGCTCGCAAAGCAGCTCGGCATAGATCCCGATGGTAAGACCTTGGAAGAGCTCGTGGAAATTTTGAAGGGAAGGATCGGAGAGTTCGTCCCCCAGGAAAAAAAGATCTAGGCAATCTTAAAAGAAAAGAAAAAATGCGCGGCAAGTATATATCTGATCGGCGAGCTTCGGGCTTGCAATTTGCTCGACATTTCTTTCAGGTCTAACAAGCCGAGGAGCATTGTTGTTTACGCGGACGGGGCAGATGCCAGATTGTTGCGAAAACTCATGACGGTTTTGGGTTCGGAAGAAAGAGCCCAGAACGCCCTGATTCTTACGGGCTTTCTCTCCAAGCTGGAAAAAAAGACCGGGGCCGAATCTTTGGCCAGAGCAAAAGGAGTGCGCGAGAGCTTCGAAGAGCTGGTCGGGGTGCCCTACCAGCAATTCCAGCAGCTGATAGAAACGATCTGAAAACCTCAAAGGTCGTCTGGATCTTTCAGGGCGACTCTCTGCGATGGCGTGAGAGCCACTCTCGGAGTGGACTCGCGCAGGATTCCGGCGATGATCATGGAAAAACTGCCCAGTACCAAGAGGGCGAGGGAAACGTATAGGCCGAACCCCTGGATCATCGTGAAGAGCACCGCTAGCAAGAAAATTCCTATCGAGATCACGAGCAATGCCATTGAAGTTTGCTTGCGATGGATATGCAATGATGACATAAGATGTTTGGATCTTTCCCAGTCGCATCGCAAGTAGCGCTCAAAAGGGTTGCGATGGCGGCCAATTTTCAATACTCAAAGAAGGGCTCTCACATGGACACTTTGCTCACAAATCCTTCTTTCAACAAGATCGATTCTGCAGCTCGTTTCACTCGATTTCTACTCTCCGGAGTGGTGTATACTCGCATCACGTCCATGTAACCGGCGATGGTGCCGATTAGCGGTAGCTCATTGATCCCAAGCGTGTAGGATTGAAACTCGGTTTTTCTTCCAGCTTTTCTTTTGACCGCCTGATCGCCTTCCACTGCTCCTCCCCTCACGACGGTGATCTCTCTGAAGGACTCTCTCGCGGAGGACACCGGCATCGAAGGAGCCGTGGGAACATCCACCCAAACATCGCTCACATCCACACCCGCGCGATCCGCGATCTCGGCTTCGAGGCCGCCGCGAAAGCTCCTCTGGTTGAAGATGGAATTGAGGAAGCTGTCGCGCATCTGCACCGTTTGCTCGAACACGCACTTTAGCAGCCGCCGCCGCTGATAATCAAGGGCGAGTTTTTTGGCGAGCTTTAACTCCCTGTCCCCACCAGGATCCAAGTTGGCCATCCTGTACAGCGTGACCTCGTCTGTCAGCGAGAGATAGTTGGGAAGCGACAAATCCGTCAGGTTTAGGGCCTTGTCGGCGAGGCTCATCGATTTGATCAGCATAAGCTCGGCCGCCCTAACGGTTCTGTGAAAGTATACCGCACGGAACATCTCGTACCTCGAGATCATCAGCGCTTCAAACGCAAATACCGCGGCTTGCGAGATGGAGAGGTTTTGTCCCACCACCTGGAAGGAGTTGATAATCCTGTGGACGTCCACCTTCCCGTACTCCACGCCGGTAAAATAGGAGTCGCGAAGCAGATAGTCCATGATGTCCACGGAGAGGCCGCCGCCGATGACGTCGTTCATGAATCGTTTTTCTCTTTTTGACTTTCCCACCGCGAGTTCGCTGATCTCCGTTTTCGAAAAGCCGTGAGATGCGAGAATCCCTCCGATCTCGGTTTCCCGGATGATCCTCTGGCTCATATCCTCGTGAGTGACATTGGTCTTCTCGGCCAAAACCTCCTCGAACATATGGCTAAAGGGGCCGTGGCCTACGTCGTGGAGCAGCGCGGCGATGCGCAGCTTCGTGGTGGCCTCCCTCTCAAAACCGATCCTTCTGGACTCTAAGACAGTCCCCACTCGCCCCGCGAGAAACATGCAGCCAATTACGTGTTCAAATCTGGAGTGCTGCCCGCCCGGATAAACAAGGTGACACCCGGCGAGCTGCCGGATACGCCGCAGTCTCTGCAATGTCGAGGTGTCAATAAGCTCTCGCTCCAGAGCGTTGGCGTAGATGTAACCGTGAACGGGATCCCGGATCTCCGCGTTGGCTGAGTCTCGAGTTCTCGACGCGGGAGCTCTCGCGCGGTTCGAGGCCCTTTTACCGGAAGCTGTCAAGCAACTCCTTGAGATCTCAAAAGCCTCGCTCTGATTCCTATCTGTCTTTCTGTTGAAGTAAAACGATTGTGAGTTTTTGGCCTCGCAAAGTTGACATCTTCCGTG
>JASHPQ010000220.1 GCA_030037995.1 Nitrososphaerales archaeon
CACTGAGAATCGAAGATTAATCCCTCGAAAGCCACAAGCGTTCCCGGAAAGTAGTTGAACGGGGCAATCAGCTGAAAGACGATCTGGCTTGGACTCGTAACGTAAATGGGCCACGAGCTGTTCATCATAATGCTGAGGGCCTGCTGCGACGGATGGATCAAGCCACTCTGATTGATTAGGGCGATCGTCGCCGGACCGAAGTTCGATGTGTTCATGTTGAACAGCGGGTACGATTCCAGCCAAGAAGAACTATTTTCCGAAAGATAGTAAAAGCCATACATCTCCATCCAGACCTGGTACGAATTTAGCGGGTCACCGTCGGAAAAAGTCACGTTCGGGCGGATGTTGAAAGTGTAGGTCTTTCCATTTGGGGAGACCGTCCAGTTGGCGGCAAGTCCAGGCATGTACTGTATGACTCCCTGCTGGTACTCCGCCGTGAGGTTCACGGCAACCAAGGGCTGGTAAACGGTATCCTCCAGCCAGTCCGGCCACGGGGATTCGAAAAGAGCGTAAAGCTGGTTCAGGTCGCCAGGAGTCGGCCAGTATACGTCATCGATGACGAGCGTATTTCGAAATGTGGACGACGAGCTAGAACTCGTAGCGCTGGACGAGCTGGAAAAAGTGGAGCTTGAGCTCGAAAGTGACGAAGAAGATGATGACGAGGTTGAAACTGAACTCGTGGAAACGGTGGAAGTAGTGGGACTAACACTACTCGTTACAGAGGATGACGGCGTCGATACTGTTGAAGTCGTGGTCTTTGTGAGCAAAACATATCCTCCCGCAGCCACAGCCGCAATCACAATTATTACTACCACAACGACTACAGCTACGGTCCGACCTAGACCCAAGCTACTTCTCTTTACAATCAAGTTAATTCACATCCGAGGAAATGCCGTTATTTAGACAGTTCTGTCGAAAGCAAGGTGAAAAAGGAGCTTTCCCTCACTTTTGTCGGAAGTGGGGAAGAACCTTCTCCCCCACCAGCTGGATCTTGTCAGGAAAGGAGTTTGTTACAACGTCAATGTGAGTCGCCCCTCTGCCTACATAGCTCTCGATCGCTTCTATCAGATCATCCGGGGTGGGGCAAAACCACTTCGCTGATAGTATCTTATCGTCGCTGACACTGTGTCCAATCTCTTCGATCATTCTGGGATCTAAAATGCCGAACGCCGCAGTATCCGCCGGGCCAGCCTCTCCCGTCTCCTTCACCCTTTTCAAACCCTCCTCCTTTGATCCGAAATAAACATCGAGAAGTACCATCTTCTCGCAGCTGTTCGGATCTTTGCCCGCTTTTCTAGCCGCCGATTCAAATGCGGGGAAGATCACCTCGGCGCACCTTTCTGGAGAACCGATAGTCACAAGGTGATCTCCGTAAACGCCCGCCAAGTGAGCTGCCTTGGGGCCGAGGGCAGAGAAATACACCGGTATCCGGGTCTTGGGACGGGTGTAAAGGAAGATGCTTTTCATCGGAAAATATTTGCCATCGAAGTCAAAGTAATCAGGTTCCTCCCACATTCGCCGCATCAGCGTGACCGCTTCCCCCAATCTTTCGATCCGCTCGCTCCAAGCGGGCCAGCCGGCTGCAAAGAATCTCGCCTCGTTGATGGCTTCTCCAGAGCCAACGCCCAGAAGGAACCTGCCGGGGTACATATTGTCAAGCGTCGCGCTAGCTTGAGCAATTATGGCGGGGTGAAATCTTCCTCCGATCGGGGAGGTGACATCCGGGCCCACTTTGATTTTTTTCGTTCTGTCCAGCGCCACAGGCATGACTGACCAGACATACGAGGATCTGTTACCCCCGTGAAACCACGGGAGGAAGTGATCCCCGAACCAGACGGTGTCGAACCCATATCTTTCGGCGATAACCGCGCACTCTACGAATTTCTGCGGGTCATTGTAATTTTCGCCGACATCAACGCTGATTTTGAGGGACTCCAAAGGATCGGATCGGAACTCCTCAACTCGGATCTTTTCATATAAGACGATCTGTGGGCAAGGCAGATCCAGGAAAACTTTAATTGACTAAGTGGCTCGTTCACGCGATCGATAACCGCGTACGCTCTAAAATAATCGCTACGGGTAAAAAGCTACTTTTCCGTTTGAACATCGAAGCTGGAAAGCTTCTTCATTATGGAAGAAAACCGGGAAAGTTCGGCGTCATCCAGGCCCGCCAACAGTCCGCTGACAAACTGCGAGTGAATCTTCAAACCCCGACGGAAGAGCGAGCGCCCCTTGCTCGTGATCGTGATCCAGATTACCCGCCTGTCCATTTTATCCCGCTCCCTCCTTACCATCCCCCGCTCTTCCAGTTTGTCTACGAAGCTCGTGATCGCCGGCTGGCTCAAGAGGGTGGCGTCCGAAAGCCTAGCCATGGGCGTCGGCCCATCCTCTTGAAGGATGCGCAAAATCTTGAATTCCGTCGTGCAGATGCCGAGACGCGAGAGGTTTTTCTCTGCATCCCGCGAGATCTGTTTCCAGGCATTGGAAATTTCCCGCCACAGCTCGATCCGATCGGCTTCCGTTCTTCGTGCAACTTTTCTGGATGCTAGCAAGGAGGTGGAGTTCACTTTGGCGTCTCTCCCGGCTGCGGGGAATTTTTTCCCGCACCGCTTTTCTCACTCGAGACCGCACTCACCGCCGGTGCAGTCGCAGGGACGGCAGTTTTTGCCGTTTCCACCCCAGGCTTTACCTTCGGTGTAGGTGGCTTTCCACTACCCCTGAGCGCAGAAGTCACCGCCGCAATTCCCGACAAAATTGCTCCTATATAGAAGGCTACCCGCAGGGCGGAGATGAAGGCCGGCGCGATGGCGTTCGGGAAGAAGGTGTTGCTGGTCAAAAGGACTTTGGTGGCTGCCGGTATGGATGAAGCTACTGACGCGGGCAAGGAGTTGAGCAGCGTCTGGACCGGGTTGTACCCCAGGAAGGCCGCGAAGAGTGCCGAAGTGGGCGAGACGTTCTTGAAAGCGGGAATCAATTGAGCCGCTCCAGCATGGGTGAGGGCTGTGGAGATCGCGCCGGGGAGGCCCGTTGCAAGCGCCCCGAGCACGATCGTGAAGAATACCGCGAGGCTCATGGTCTGTCCCACGTTCTGGAGAGTCGCCCTCATTCCAGAACCCACCCCTCTGTCCTGGGGTGGCACGGAGTTCATGATCGCCGCGGTATTGGGAGACGCAAACATCCCGGCCCCGAGCCCGAAAACGAGCAGGATGATCGCAAATTCTGTGAACACAAAGTTGAAGGGCAGCAGCGAGAGCCCTATCAAAGCGGCCGCGGAAATAGCCATCCCCAGGGTGGAAAAGAGCCGCGCTCCATGCCTGTCGGAAAAGCGCCCTCCAATCGGCCCCATCACCACGAACCCGATGAGCATGGGCACGAGGAACACCCCCGACCAGAAGGGCGTCGTCGAATAACTGTACCCGTGGAGCGGCAGCCAGATCCCTTGTAGCAGGATGATCAGCATGAGCTGCACTCCTCCCCTCGAGATTGCAGCCAGTAGGCCCGCAAAGTTGGCGCTGGCGAACTGTCTGTTTTTGAATAGATCCAGCCGGAACATCGGATCCTTCACCTTGGACTCGATGAAGACAAACCCCACCATGAGCGCCAGCCCGCCGAACAGCGACGCCTGTACCCAGGGATTTCCCCAGCCGGTAGAGGCACTGCCGTACGGCATGAGACCATAAGTCACCGCAATCAAAAGCAGCGTAAGCGCGACGCCAAAGGTGGAGTTGCCCCAGATGTCGATCTTCTGGTTGCGCCGGATCGCGCCAATCTCTTTCAACTTGCTGTACGACCAGACGGTGCCGAAGATCCCCACCGGCACGCTCACGAGGAAGATGTACCTCCAGTCGTAGTAGGCGAGGACTCCTCCCGCGATCAGGCCGATTAGCGACCCCGCGAGCACGGAGACCATGTTAATCCCGAGAGCCTGACCGCGCTCGTTTTCTGGAAAGGCGTCTGTTATAATGGCAGCACCGTTGGCAAAGAGAAAGGCTCCCCCGATTCCCTGCACAATCCTGAAAAAAATGAGTTCTTCCGCCCCGAGGACGCCGGTGCTCGGAGTGGCAAAGCAGAGAAACGATCCTATGGTGAAGATCGCAAACCCGAGATTGTATAGCCTAACTCTCCCCAAAATGTCAGAGATGCGACCGAAGGTCACGAGCACCGTGGAGGTGACTATACTGTAACCGAAGAGGATCCAGAGAAGGTACTGGAAGGAGTCAGGAGCGAGCGGGTTGATCTTGATTCCATTAAAGATCGCCGGAAGCGAAATCAGGACTATAGTTCCATCCAGCGATGCCATGAGTGCGCCGATGGTAGTATTTGACAAAGCGGTCCATTTATACTGCATTAAAAATCACGGAGATCTACAATGGTTAAGAAATTAACTATTAAAGGATTAAGGATGCACCGTGCACTTCTCGCATTTTCAAAAGTTGTTCAAGGAAATTATTTTTCCTGACTCGTGGTTTGTTGCTGCCGCCTTCGAGATCCTTGAATCCGGAGAGCATCAGTCCGATGCCCGCGACGCCGATGATCAGGAAAATAATTTGTGGAAAACTCAAAGGAAACCCCGCTTGGTTCAGGAACACGTTTCTTATCGTGTGATACAGGTCGGAACCAATACTGGAGATAATTCCTCCAATGAGACTGGTGGCTACAAACGCCAGGCCGCTCAGTATCTTCTTTGAAAGCCGGCGACGCCGGGCTGTTACTTTTCTAGCCATCCCCAACAAACACGAAGTCCTCTTTCCCTTTTCTCTTTCAAGGATAACTGAATTACAGTATTATTACAGTAATAATACAGTAATCTTTAAGATTTGCGGGGATGAGTTCTGTGAAGTAACCCCAAAATCAGGTTCGAGGTGAGTGGGTCTTCACAACATAGGCAACGGCGTAAGGGTCAATATTCACCAACCCGGAAACAGTGCTGAGGATACCTCAAGATCGCTACTGTGACAAGTCGATAAATCACGGAATCCAGCTTTGCTTCCTTCAGCAGAGTGCCGAATATTTTGCACCAAGTCTTTTTAGCTGCACTTTTAAAAGGGATCTCGATCTTCTCGTTAATAGTGTGGCTATGTCCCATCACCAAAGAAGCTGGACGACACAGCCTTTCGGTCTATCTACCGATTTCCACGGACTTTTTTGCAGAGGCGAGGTTTGTCTCTGCATTCATTACTTTTGTCATTTGGGAGACTCTAAGGCATTAGAGAATCTAATCTAGAAAAACTTCACGATCTGCATCTGTTCACGCACGGAGCGGTACAGCCTGCTCTTGGTCTTCCACAGGTCTCTCGTTAGGGCGTGCTGGGAGATCGCACCGAAACCCTCTTCCGCCGTCTCGAACTTTCTTGGAGGCTTGTCAAAAGCTCCTCCGACTGTTTCCCGGACTTCCCAGACACCTACCGGAACCGTGTACTGCGGTTTCGTCTCGCGCACGATCAGCACGACGGCCTGCCTCCTCATCCGGCTCAGTCCCTCGAGCGCCGCGACCCGCGCCGCATAGAACCCGCCCGCCGTCTCGTTTGCGTACATTTTCCGCCCCAGATACGGTTCGTAATCTGATCCCACCTTGGGAGAGCTCATTGACTCTGTCAGGTCAATCTCCACGAGCTCGTACTGGTACTTCCCCGGCAGCAGAAGGATCTGGTAGTCGTTGAAGAGGTACTCGTTCTGGTAGAGAAGCGGCTTGTCCACCTCAGGGTACTGCTTGATCTCCCGCACGATCAAGTTTCCCATGTTGCTGTCGACCGCAGTGATCGACCACCGTGTGGGCACGACGCGCCGCTGCCCCTTCACGCCGAGCAACCCCACGGAGAGAATTTTGGAGATGCTGTAAATCGGGACCTTGCCCCTGAGATATCGCAAGGCGTCCTCGGTCTTCAGATCCGTACCGCTTACAGCGACATCTACCGCTCGCAAGACGGTCGCATTGTCCACGACCCGAATCTTTTCCACGGGTGCCGGGTTGCCGATCGGGGAAGCGCGCTGGTCGAATTCAAAGGCAAACGAGGGCCTGCGCGAGAGTTTGATCTCGACGTCCAGAGATCGGGAGCTGACGGCGAGCTCCTGCATCGCCTCCAGGATCTTGCTCTCGGGTTTTGCGACGTTTTCTACGTGAGAGCGAGAAAAAATCATGCGGCTTCGGTAGTCCAGGATATCGCTCAAGCTGGACCTCCGAGCGTACCACGCCCCCGGATCGTCGAGGATTCCCGCGTCATTCTCGTGAGTGGGAGGCGAGAGCACTCCAATATTGACGCGTGGATAGAAACTGCTCCCCACAAATACCGCCGGTGGTGACGACCCGAGGAAGGCATCCTTGTTTTCGACGATATCCTTCCAGAACTTTACCCGATCCCAGTATCTGCTATAGTCGACCTTCAAGTCCGAACACCTCTCACACTGCGGACATCGTGCGCGGCTCTTTACACAAACTGTAGGGACACTAAACGATTGTGGTTGAAAAAGGCATTAACTTGATGCCGGCATCTGCTGAGTCACGCAGTGGATTGCGCCGAAACCGTATACGAGTTCCGTGCAGTTTATCCCAACGACCTTTCTAGCCGGAAAAATCTCAGAGAGCTTGTCAAGGACTTCGTCGTCGTTCCTCGTTTCAAAGACAGGTACAAGCACCACGCTATTTGCGATGTAAAAGTTCGCGTAGCTCGCCGGGAGCCGTCCGCCTTCAGCGTCTTGAATCTTCCCTGGTGTCTTGAGTGAAATTACTTCGAGTGGATTTCCTTCCGGCGTTTTCGTGTTCTTTAGGGCGTCGTAATTATTCATCAGCGGTTCGTAGTTCTCATCTGACCTGTCATCCTCCACCATGCACACCACTTTATCCGGGCCGACGAATCTTGCAACATCATCCACGTGACCATCGGTATCGTCTCCCGCAATCCCTTTACTGAGCCAGATGAGATCGGTCGCTCCCAGATAATCGTGGAGATACTTCTCGATCTGATCCCTGTTCAGATCCGGGTTCCGATTTTTATTCAAAAGACACTGCTCCGTTGTGAGGCACCACCCTCGGCCGTTTAGGTCGATCGAGCCTCCTTC
>JASHPQ010000004.1 GCA_030037995.1 Nitrososphaerales archaeon
GTGAACACATTTCGAGTACTAAAGCTCGAGGAAATAACTGAGGAAACAAAGCGGATCATTTTGCAGCGGTCTCGCTTCGATGTAAGCAGGATCGAACCCGAAGTTAGACAGATAATGTCAGACATGAGGGAGAGAGGTGATGAATGCACCACAGAGTTTCTATCCAATCAAATAGGCAGAACCGTATCGCCAACTGAGATTGTCGTAAAAGATCACGACGTTTCCGAAGCTTATAGAAAAATCGGAAAGGAGATGACGCAGGCTATTAAGAGACTTATTCGAAACGTTCGGGCCTTCCATGAGAGACAACTCCCCAGTTCGTTCAAAGTACAAATCGAAAAGGGTGTGTATGCGGGTCAGTTAGTAATTCCTTTGAATTCAGCGGGTCTGTACGTGCCGTCGGGTAAGGCTAGTTATCCTTCTGTTTCCGCGATGACGACTGTAGCCGCTAGTGTTGCGGGAGTTCCTAGAATCGCGGTGGCTTCCCCACCCATCGGTGGCAACGAAATGAAAATGGATCCTGCTACTCTCGTCGCTGCCCATATCGCCGGTGCAACCGAGTTCTATATCATGGGTGGAACCCATGCTATCAGTGCATTTGCTTACGGAACTAAGCTCGTTAAGCCTGTCGAATGCATAGCCGGACCAGGAGGTGCGTGGACTTTTGTTGCCAAACGATTGGTGAATGACTACGTTAGGCTCGATTTACCAGCCGGTCCGAGCGAAGCGTTGGTATATTCCGATGGCACCGTTGACGCAGATCAAGTAGCTTGGGACGTGCTAAACGAAGCCGAGCACGGGCCTGACTCTGCAGGAGTGTTTGTAACAACCTCCCTCGATTTTGCCGAAGAAGTCGCAGAGAAAATTGAAATTGCCTTGTCCTCTTTACCGGAGCCTCGTGCTTCTTTCATAAAAGAGAACGCCAAGAAATATTCTGCCATAATAATATGTGCTAATGAAAGGGAGGCTGTCAAATTCATAAACGAATACGCTCCAGAGCATCTTGGCATAGATTCCAAGTACGCTAGAAGGTTTCTTGCCAAGTATCAAAAGCTCCTAACTAATTTTGGAACTATATGTCTTAACACTCCGATTTCCGCAGGCAATTTTGGAGTAGGTCCCAACTCAACCCTTCCCACAGGAGGATATGCAAGACTTTTCTCTGGCCTGTCTCCTGATGCCTTCATCAAAAAGCCCACAGTTGAGGAATTTCGGGGCAAGAACTGGAAAGGATTTGCGGAGAACGTGATCAAGCTTGCAAGGTACGAAGGCTTTCCATCGCACGCAAAGGCGATGGAGACCAAACTAAATAGGGTTAACGCTAGAAGTTTAGAGCAATCATCGTAGTTCTATTCTAATGTACCCTTAACTCCAGCTACTCCTCCCTTTTTCCACTTGTCGTCCTGCAATGATTGTCTCAAGGCATCCCCAAATGCTCTGAAGCACGATTCCCAGAGATGGTGCGGATCATCTGCACGTTCCAGATCAATTTGAGCAGTAACTTTCATCCCTTGAGCGAATCCTTGAAAGAAAGATTCCATGAATTCCTCTTGAACATCCTCAACTTGTCCAAATCTGCGTGCCTTTCTTTCTATAAATATTCCAACCCTTCCCTCTAAGCTAAGCCGAACGCTTACAAAGGCTTCATCTAATATACCCTGACTAAATCCGTGGCCTTTTATGCCCGTATTTTGAGACCTGCTTAAAGCCATCTCGTAGAAAGCTCTTCCCATAACTATTCCGGTATCTTCTACAATAGTGTGATGAAGTAGATAACGAGGTGATTTAACCGACGCATCTATGTTGAATCCGGAGAAGTAGGCTAACTCCTCAATCATGTGATTAAAAAAATGCAAGCCTGTGTCTATTTGCCATGGTTGCCTTGGTCCTGAGTAGATCCTACATCTAATCTCTGTCTCGGTGGTACGCCTAACCGCTTCGACAGAATCTGGACCAACATGGGGGAAAGATACCCCGAGAGATTTTTCAGTACTCATTATGTGTCCTACTCGAGCTAGCTGGAGATTGTTAAGAGTGTTGACCGTTCACGAACTGTATCGTGTTGAAAATGGCGGTGTCGGTCTGTCCGCCCCAGACCGGGTCCGTGTAGAACCCCGGCTTGATCAGCATCGCATTATAGACGACAGAGCCATCACATAGAGTCAGTTTGCAGTTGCCCAACCAGACGTAGGGAGCATCGTTGTAGATCACCGATTGGGCGTTTCGCACGAGTGGCTGGATGTACGACACATTGTTGCTTGATAACAACGCAGTCACGGCTTCCTCCACTGTCGGATTGGAATAAAGCGCATCATTCCCAAACGTTGACCTGTTACTTACCGTTGCAACCCATTGATCAACCGGGGTAGCTGTGTCTGGGCCCACCCACAAGCCTTCATCCATAGTCAACTGCCCCATTAACTGTAGGTTCGAGGGTTGGCTCATTGCTGAATAGCTTGAGCCATATATTGTGTACCATTCGGCCAAAGGCGACAAGCCAATATTGACGGTGATTCCGATCTGACTCAAGTCAGCCTGAACAATTTGGGCAGTCTCGATGCAGAAAGAACACGTCGATACGGTGTCGAAATTCAATGTAGGAATATTGGTTACGCCGGACTTGTTCAGATACTGCATTGCTAGAGTCACATTGTACGAATATTGGCTGTAATTTCCAAGATCGTAATATTGAGGATAGCCCGGAATCCCCGGTCCAATTAACGTATTCATCTGTCCAAAAAAAACTTGTTGAACAATGTCTGAATAGTTAATTGCATGGACAATCGCCAATCTAAAATCAGTAATGTTGGTCGGATAAACCAGAGTATTGAGTGCAATAACCGGGGGACTAGACTGACCAACAGCGGGACTAGTAGTGTACCCATACCGACTAGGATTAGCTTCAACGAGAGGCCAATCCTGCTCGGTTATTCCGACGACCTGGGCTGCTCCACTGGATAGGTCTGCGTACCGAGTGATGTCATCGGACTTGAAATAGATGACGACGTTCTTTACGTTTCCCGGAGATAGAACTGGATTGGCCACAATTTGGGCCGCAGAAAGGTCTTTTCCCCAGTAGGTGGGATTCTGTTGATAGGTAACATACCCGTTGACTTGTTCCCCGGTTATCGTGTAAGGACCCGTTCCTGGAATGGGGCTGGTGTTGAAGTACGTGTTGATCGCCGTGGGAGTGCCAAATCCCCCGTTATTGAGCACGTATTGTGTATCAAACATAAGTCCTGGGTACGCAACCAGTGCACCCAGCAACCACGTGATCGGTGAGCTCAAGTGAAAGACAAGGGTGTATTCGCCGGTCACATAGATTGGCCACGTAGAGTTCATCATCATGTTCAAAGTCTGCTGCGAGGGATTCGTGACCCCTCCGCTGCTGTTGATCGCACTAATTGTCTCCGGTCCAAAGTTCACAACGCTCATGTTGAAGATAGGAAATGACTCGAACCAGTTGGAGCTATTCCCCGACAGGTAGTACAGTCCATATTCCTCTAGCCAAGCCGAGTAAGCGTTGAATGGATCTCCATTTGAGAAATTAATTCCCGGACGCAGGTTGAATGTCCAGGTCAACCCGTCCGCAGACACGTTCCATCCGGAAGCCAACACGGGGACGAATTGTAACTGCCCGTAAAGCGCTTCCTCGCTCTCATTTAGCGTCACGAGAGATTGGTAGACAGTATACATGTCCCAGTTGGGCCACGGTAGACTGTCAATAGCCCAGAGCTGGTTTACACTGGGAGATGGGTAGTTATAATCATCCATGACCAAAGTCTGGAGAACCGGACTGGTAGTTGCTGTACTGGTTTGCGTAGTTGATGCAGTACTAATAGGACTGCTGGAAGTCGATGAGCTGCTCGAAGTAACAGCAACTGATGAAGTGGACGTTGGGGTGGAAGATGTTGTTGTGGTCGATTTGGTCGAAGGTGAGATGACTAAAAAGACACCCACAATTATTATGATGATGACGACGATCGAAACAACTATCGACAGGACCCGGCTGATTCCATATTTTTTCCCATTTGCAAATCCGGAATTGCGCAAAATTTTACAGCTGCTTTTTCCGACACAGCCGCATATTTATGTTATACTAAAATCTTGCGTCTGAGGAAAACAGGGAGGTAACAAGAAATTTTGGATCAAGTAGCTCGTCAGTGGCTTCCATCAAATGTTTCTGATTTCACTTTCCTTTCTGAGTTGCTATTTAGCTGCAATTTCTGTTAGGGCCTATTACACCATGGCCTGATGTGCGGAGGTCTCGGCCGCCATGTAAGTATCGAAGACAGCAGAAGCCGCATTCTCGATTTCTTTGTCTTCTGCCTCTGTCAATTTCATGGGGATAAACTGATCGTTTGCAAATGATACTGGTCTGCTTACATGTACATATTCGTTCATTCCACCTCCACGAAAAGGTAATCCAATTGAAAGTACGGTATCTTGTTTGGTTGATATGGCGTTTACTATATCCGCTAGGGCGCAGGCGGGCCCATAGACTACTCCTCCGAGTGAATTAATGATTGCCTCGGGTTTTTCTCTAACGTTTCGTACAACTTTGTCTTTCGTATTGTTTTCTTTGTTTGTGTCTCCCAGAAATACACCAAGAGGCTTTCCACAAACTCTCGCTGTCGACCACAGGAAAACCGAGTCAATGCCGTGTTCGCCCCCGACAAATGCCTCAACATTTTCCCCCGCTAATCCGAGGAATTGCGAAAGTTCTGCCCTAAGTCTCAAACTATCAATGTGACAGCCACTGCTTAGGACGTACTTCGTACCACTCTGCCTTTGAAAAAGTGTAGACATGGCATCAACGGGATTTGTAACGAGGACGTATTTTGCACTTGGATTGGATTTGCCAAGTTTTCTTGCAAACCGGCTTATTATGGGTGAGTTTGAAGAAACTAGATAACGCCGCCCAAGACCGGCCTCCGCAGGCTTTCCAGCAGCTATCACGATTAAATCCGCAGTTGAAAGGTTATCAATTGTATCAACAGCTCGTATACGTGCATCGAATTTCAAGGACACTGCGGCGTGATGCAAGTCAGTCGCTAAGTTGCTAGATCTATTTGAATGATCTCGCGCGTTGACTAAACTCAACTCATCGATATAGTCTTGGTGCAATAATTGGAATGCGAAGGTTTGCCCGACTCTGCCCAATCCGATTATTGCCACGTGCAAGAGCTACGGATTCCTCTCTTCAACCTCTTTTGGCGGCCCTAGTGCTTGATCACCATGACAATCTGATGATCAGAATCTACCTTTACGAAATCACCATTATCTATGACCTTGAATGGGTCCTCTTGTAAACGATCCACCAAGGGAATTTTTGTCAAGACTGCGCTTCCAACGAGAACAGGTTCCACATCTAAAACAATCATTGCGCTGGGCTTCGCGTTATTCAGCATTAATTTTGCCAGGCCATCCATTTGGACTGCCGAACTCGCTTTGCCGGAAGGAAATATGAGTACCTTCCCTGAAACGCTCTTACCTTCGAGCTCGTGACCTTTCTCTCTGATTACTCCTGTTTTCGGATTAGCCAGATAGAAGCAGATCGTATCGCGAGAGAGAAGAGCTTCTCCTTCGCCGTACCCTGGCGAAATCTTGTGACACTTTAATTTGAGCTCTTGCCTGTTTTCGTTCAAAGTCTAGTTCTCTTACTCCATTGCTGAGGCGACGCATTCCTCCACGGATCCGACTCTCACGTCTCCGAACCTTCTATAATAGGCACACTTTGGTGAGTCTGTCATCCCAGTTTTCCCCCTCAAGTTGTTCCAGCAAAACATGTCAATGCAGGTGTCAACAATAACCCGAGCCCCGGAGTCTTCTATAGTTTTGACATAACCTCCCCTTTCGGCCAGTACCTTCGTCGTGGCAGAAGTGTTTACCCAGAAGCTAATGTCCTGCTTCAATTTCTTGCCCTTCAACAGCTCGGCGATCTTGTGGATCTGGTCTAGATTGTAATGAGGACAACCCAATATTACCGTGTCAATATCCCTGCTTCCACTTTGCAAGGATTCTTCGATTTCCCTGAGATTATGATTTGTGACTGTCATTGTATCTTTCGGCTTATTACCGCCGAAAGCATCCACGACTGTCTTGGAATCTACAGTGATCCCTGGAATGTGAAACATTGGAATGGCTCCAGAAACGTTCAACATTGCACAAAGGTTGATGTATTGATCAATACTTGGACGATCCTTCATTCCGGTAAAAACGGGAATTCCATTTCCAACCTGCTTGCCAATATACTGACCCAATAGAGAGTAGTCAAATCCATCTTTTAGATCGCATTCCACGTTCACAAGAACCGTTCCCTTTCTATTTTCAGTAAAATGCAATCCATATTCAGGGGTCTTGCCGATTATCCCCGCCGCAAGAGCGGTCTGTATTGACTCGCGGTTAGAAAAAGCTCCGATCACCGAATTTACATATGGAGTTGCGCTTGATTCGGAGAAAGCAACGTGCTCACCATATTCCGGTATGTTCTCGGCAAGGTACGGAATGCATGACTGACTCATTATAGCCCCGATCTGCTTGTAGTAGTATTTCACTTTCCAAGCAACGGAAGCTTCTTCATGCTCATCGTTGATATTAATGAGGTTCTGAAAGTAATCGAAATCCACCACCGGATTGGTAGTTGTCAAGGCTTTGCACCTCGCATTCCCCTTTGCCAGGATTTCAACAAAGAATAGATCTCCCTCTTGTCCGCTAGAAGCGGCATGGGCTCGCGAAATTGGAATCAATCCTCTTGCATCGAATGCATCACCAATAGCAACTAAGAGCTCCATAGCCGTTTGAGCACCTGCTCCGTCTTCGCCTTTGAGAATGCCTTCTTCTTCGTTGGTTAGATGCAAATCCTTTCCATTCTCAAGTTCTGAATATTTAGCAATTTGCGAGGATAGGTATTGGAAATACCAAGACAGGCTTGTCCAGTCCATGACTTGCTACGATCTCTGGAGATTTTTTGTTCGGAGCTTTGACTGATCTGCCGGAATTTCGTAGCTTCTTTCGACTGTCATGCCCAATAATTTACAGATTTAAAAAA
Source organism: Nitrososphaerales archaeon (assembly GCA_030037995.1). Lineage (GTDB taxonomy): Archaea > Thermoproteota > Nitrososphaeria > Nitrososphaerales > CADDZS01 > DATLTL01. Next base: position 7,052 of record JASHPQ010000004.1, read on the forward strand.
ATTAAATAAAATATGAGTTGTTTCTGACAGAATCGATTTTGTTTGTAAATGTAGATTGTGATTGCCATTAGCCGAAGTCGAGAAATGGGTGAACGGAGTAATCCCCGGTACAGTTCACAAAAAGTACCCTTCAAAATCCAACTCGATATTCGTATTCTAACTCCGTCACACTCTTTATCCGCTATAACGCATCCCATGAGGGTCGAAAAATTGTCGCAGGGCCTTCAGTTAGACGAAGCGATGGGCAGCGGCATCTTGGACGGCATAAGCAAGGGGCTGGACACGATCGGGCCCAACGTCGAACAGGTGTTCTACACAGAGATGATGCTTTCGCACAACCTGACCAAGAACGAGATCCTTGAGCGGCCGGAGGTCTTCACGGAGGCCATGTCTCGGTTTTTCCGGGTCGGCACTTCACTGGTAGACAGGGCCATCGGGCAGGAGATCGTGAAGAACTTTGGGATCCCAGTATCTCCCGGCTTGAACTTCAAGACCGCCCTGGAGCTCGTGATGAAGCTGCCGGCGGCGTCTCCCGCCAAGAAGCCAGTCGCGCAGGGAGAGTATGACCCAAATTTTTGTAAGACCTGCCAAAAGCTGGGCAGGGCAGATCCCACCGCCGCGAGAGTACCCTTCAGCGATTGCCAAGAGCACTACACGAAAAGGGTAGCGCATCTCAAAAAGACAGTCCGGTTTGAGGGAAATCTACGCTTCAATCCGCTGTTCGGCTGAAAATTCAGTACACCGTGAATATTCATTCTTCGGTTGACACTGTAAAGGAACCCTTTTGACATTCCACGGTTTTGTGTACCAAAGAAATGACAGTGAAACCGCCTGCACGAATCCAGCGGGCGACGCACGGCCCGGAGAAATTCGTAAGTTCATCGGGTTGTACGATGACTACGAAAGAGAAGAAATTACTATATCGATGATGGCCCGGGAATTTAGTGATCAGATTTGAGGTAGAAATACTGTTGAGCGATGTGGAATCAAGCTGCCAGGTCCAGATCAAAGTTGACTGCCATCAGAATCGTCTATAGTAGCTTATTGATCAGGGCCGACTTCGAGAAGCTCTTTAGGTTACAAATTGAATTCTGACTCGTCGTCATCATAGTAGAAGTCAGATAATCGCTTCAAAGTCATGTAGAGTAATTGAGTGTTCACCGAACTTTTGCAGTATCTCTCGATCCATAGTTATCAGTTTTGTTCGGAGGCTCATCGCCGCATAAACATACGCAGCATCATAGAATGTGATCGATTGCTTTGTTGCAATCTTTTGAACCTCGGCTAGATTACTGATTTTTTCTTCCTCTATGCTATCTAAGATCTCTTCCCAGAGTTCCATCACCTTTGTTGCATGTTGGAGATTTTTGTCGTACCTTGCAGCGTTTCCGATTTCGTATTTAGTCAAGTCGATCACTCGAATTCTGGGTAGCAACTTGACAAAAGGGGAGCTTTCTAATCGTAGAAGCAGTGGATATAACGCGGAAGCATCAATCAAGTATGCGTGATCTGCCGTCTTCTGCTCTTCCTCGAATTCTTTATTGCTTGAACCCAATCTTCCTCGGTAACTCCATTCATTTCTTGTTTTAGTTGCTCTACAATCCCACGAAGTTTTGCTTGTTTTTTCTTGGAGACAGCCTCTTCTAGCGCACTTTCTACAACTCCCCGGACATCGATACCGAGGCGTGCAGCTTCTTCCTTGACCTTACGATTTACTCTAACAGAAATTACGTCTGATGCCAATGTATACAAATAATGTAAGCTTACACATAAAAGCTTACACCTATTACTCCGCCTGGGCTCTGTTCGTTATATATTTGCCGGTTCCAAGAGTACATTCATTTCAATCCAATTCAATAAATCGAATTCAACACTTATTTTATTCTCCATTCCATAGATTATACAATGACTTTAAAACCAGCAGAGAGTGTTGAGCAGCTTTTCTCAACATTTGATGGACAAAGCGCTCAGATCCTTGCTACTGATTTGATGTTGTCCCAGCGGGTTGAGTCCCCGGAGCCGGTTCGCTTGGCGGCACCGCTTTCTCGGTTACTTTGGGTGTTCTAAAATTCAGCGACACCAGCGACAGCACCAAGGTGAGTACCACGAGCGCGATCGCAAGCCGGATCGTGTACGGCCAGAGGTCCCAGTCCTGGCTTGCACTGCCAAGTATGAGGTACTGGTAGGCGTCAGACACGCTGGGGAGGCATGTATTTGCAGTAGCCCCGAGGCACATCTTGGTTTCCACGTCGATGAGAAGGGTCGCGACATACAGCATTGGCCACACGATCCCGCCGAGCGTTTTGAAGATCAGGTTCCTCGGTTTTGCGAGTAAAAATAAAACGGCCAGGAGATCCGCCGCCGCGATCAACCAGTTGACTTCGGCATGAACTGGACTGATCTGGATCAGGTTCGTGTCGTAGCGTCCAATGTAGACATTGATCCCAAAAACTCCCAGCATCAGCACGCCGCCGATCCGGGCCAGAAGGCCTTCCGCATTCAAGGTGGAATCAGCTATAGTCCGACTGGGAATTTATAGAGATTTTCTAGCTTTGACTGGCGACTATCGACGAGGTAGTCGTGGTGCTCGTCGTCGTTGATGTAGTTTCCGTCGCGTTCGCCGGGATCTTTAGCGTGGGGAAGTTGACTACAAACCACGTTCCATCTTTATCTTGGCCGTTGGTCTGGCCCGCTGTCTTGTCGCCCGCGTAGAAGTAAAGTGGCCATCCCATATACGTGATCTGCGTCGTTCCGTCCGTCCTCGTAATAGTTCCAAAGGCCGAGGCATTCAATCCCGCAGGCAGGACGAGGGTGCTCGCGTTACCGTGGAAAGCCGGCCAGAACGTCGCACAGGTTCCGTAGCACACGCTTGTGCCGTTTTTAGGCGTGTCTTTGGTGAAGAGGTACAACGTCCAACCGGTGCCATTCGTGAGATAAGAACCAAGCGTGGTCGAGTTCTGAATTTCGATCGACAGAGCCGCAGAACTGGTGGTGCTGCTGCTACTCGTACTTATACTGATGCTCGTCGTAGTGCTGCTAGTGCTGGTCGTGCTGGTCGTCGGGGAAGTGGTCGAAGTGGTGCTTGCAACTGGCGTCGTAGTAGAACTCGTTTTGGACGCCATCATCATGCTAACGCCCACACCCGCGATGACAACAATAACAACAACTACAATGACAGCCACAATTATTCTGGTATTCATGGTTAGGGTATTGCTGTTACTTTCTTATATCAAGATTTATCCAAATCTGTGAAAGTTTATTACTATGGCGGTAGTCGATCTAGGAAAAAGCTGGCTCTACTGGAGGAAAAATGAGGTTATAGGGTGACCCTCAGGAGGGCAATTAAAGCTGCGAACTCGAACACCGTTACCAAGTCCATCACCGGATAAAGCTGCGACGAATAAAACTGGATCATGAAAAGGTACGACGAGAGCGTTATGAGGTTCTGGATTAGCAGCAACCCCGCAAAAATGATCAACCCGAACGTGTACTTTGCGTGCGTCCTCAGAAGGATCCTCACGTAGACGTAGAGGAGGCCGAAGAGGAGTACGGCGTTCAGAAAGGAAAAGAGTAGTGCCATTTCGACGAACGGATGCATGTGTGCTGATTTACTTACTCAAATGGTAACAATCCTTTAACCATTCTTCCAAATCAGCTCAGCGGTGGTGCCAAGTATCCCACAGATGTCCTCCTACGACAACGACCCCGAACTGCGTAGACTGCTCTGGTTCCTATTGGGTGGTAAGAGGGGCGGGGAGAACCGGGCCCGGATCATTCAGACGATCAGGGTGCGGCCGCGGAACCTGAACCAGCTTGCGATCGATCTCGGTCTGCAGTACAAGGCGATCCAGCACCACGTGAAAATCCTCCTCAACAGCTCGCTGATCGTCCCCTCCGGCGAGGGCTACGGCACGGTCTACATGCTCAGTCCGTGGTTCAAACACCACATTCAAATATTCGATGAGGTATGCGCAAGCATCGGCATCAGGAATCTCCTGAAAAACTCCCATTAAATTCGAAAGTGTTTGCGCTAAAAAATGTCAGGGAGATTCACCAAAAGATTTTCTCGAAAGGCCGAGGTGTACGCGAAGTACCGTCCCTCGTACCCGAAAGAGATCCTGGGAATCCTGAGCTCGGAGATCGGTTTCACCAAGGATAAGATCGTGGCAGACGTCGGATCAGGTACCGGGTTACTTTCTAGGATCTTCCTTGACAACGGCAACTTTGTTTATGGCATCGAGCCCAACAACGAAATGAGATCCTTCGCGGAGAGGGATCTCGCCTCCCGCTACCCCCACTTTGTCAGCTTAGACCGGATTGCGGAGAACACTGGTCTTCCAGACGGAAGCGTCGATCTCGTGACCGCCGGGCAGGCCCTCCACTGGTTTGATCGCGACGGCGCGCGCCGGGAGTTTGCACGGATCTTGAAACCGCTTGGTTACGTCATGATCATCTACAACGAGCGGAAAAAAGAAGACGGAGTGATGGACGAATATGAAGACGTAGTAAAAAAGAATGAATCCAAAAACGATGACAAGGCTCCGGATATCGACGACGAGTACCTGGCCAGATTTTTTAAGAGCTACAAGGAGTTCACCGTCCCTAATGAGCAGGCACTGGATTATGAAGGACTGGTGGGGCGCGCCACTTCTGCCTCCTATCTCCCCTCGGAGGGGGATCCCGGTTTCGCTTCGCTGGAAAAAGACCTGAGGAAACTTTTCGACTCTCATCAGGAGAACGGCAGGATCGTCCTCCGCTACGGGACCATTCTTTTCCTCGGACAGGTTCGCGTCTAGAGACTACCGTCGTACAACGCCCAGATCGCTAAATAACCGTACAGTAAATTTTTCTTGCTTCTCAATGTCCTCCGCGCCTGCACTGCGCAAAGTGATCACGCTCAGGTACGCGGTAGCCCTGTACGTTAGTTCGGTGCTCGGCCCCAGCATCCTCGTGATGCCCGGGCTCGCAGCGAAGATCGCCGGTCCTGCTTCATTAATTGCCTGGGTAGGCCTCTCCCTTGCCAGCTTCCCCTTCGCGTACACTTTTGCTTCCCTCTCGTCTCGCCGCCCAGAGTCCGGCGGTGTCTACTCCTTTACCAAGGAGGCCTTCGGTTTCCACGCCGGCGTCGTGACGAGCTGGCTTTTCGCGTTCTGGTTTGTCACCGGCGCTCCCGCGGTCACTCTCATCGCCGCGTCCTATCTGGGATACGCCTTCCCCCTCAGCCGTCCGGAGACTTTCCTCGCGGCAGTCGCGATCATAGCGTCGGCGTTTGCTGTGAACATTCGGGGAATCGTGGTCAGCTCCAAGGTGCAGCTTGCCGTGATCGTCTCCATCGTCGCGCTACTGGTGGCTACCACGTTCTCGAGTCTGAACAAGGTTCACTTCACGAACTTCTCGCCATTTTTTCCCGACGGGGTCCTCGCCGTGGGCACCGCTGCCTCCCTGATCTTCTGGTCGTACCTCGGGTACGAGAACGTGTCCAACGTGGCGGACGAGTTTGAGAACCCCAAAAGAGACTTTGTGCGGAGCATCGTACTTTCCGTGCTCGTCATCGGAGCGCTGTTTGTCTCCGTGTCCTTCGTGACCATCGGGACGCGCGTGTACGCGGTGGGAGCCGGAAGTGTGGCGCCGTTTGCCGCGATGCTCTCCAACGTCCTAGGCAGCTACGCCGCCGTGGCGATCGCTATTCTCACCGTGTTTATCATATTCAACGTCGGGAACGTGTACATGACCGGCATGTCCCGCGTGGTCTACGCCGCCTCGAGGGACGGCGCAATGCCGCGGCTTCTCGACCGCCTAGATCCGAAAACGAGGGCTCCGGCCCGGGCCCTCATCGCGCTGTTTCTCTCCGCGATGGTGTCTCTCGTGGTCTACTACTTCCTGAACGTGGATCTCGAAACCGCACTGCTCATCCCGAGCGGGACAGCCATCATAGTTTACGTGATCGGATCTTCAGCGGGAATCAAACTCTTGAGAGACAGCCGGACCAAAGTACTCTTTGCGGGAATTTCTCTTGCGATTTCCCTTGCGATCCTCCCGTTCGTCGGAGTGTTGCTCGGTGGCAGTTTGGTCACCGTGCTGGTCGCTCTACTCTACGGAGCCTATTCCAAGAATAAGCGCGGTAAAGAATTGAAAGTTGCCCTCAAAAAAGAGTAGTTTGAGACTGTTCCACCGGCTGCCTAGCGGCTGCCCTTCTCTTCTTCTCTTGTAGTTGGTCCCTTTCTTCCAGTTTCTTCGGATCTGCTTTACTTGAGAGAAACGTGAACCCTTCTATGAACACCTCCTGGGAACTTGGTGCGGATGAAGCGGCGACAGCGATTTCCGCGTGGACGGGCTTCGGTACATCTGAAGTGTAGTAATCGTTGATGTCTGACTGATGGCCCTCGGGTTTGAACAATGTCGCGAGTTCTTCGGAAGCCAGTACAAACCGCGATCTCAAGTAATCCCCCACGTCGTACTTCTGGGACAGCCTGAGCCCCAGCTGCAGGTACTTTTCCACCGACCCACGCGTTACCGAGGGTTGTAGGGTGCCGCCGCACGCGAGACACAATCCCTTGATCGGCATCCGCCTGTACTTGGCCGAGCAGTCCTTGCACCGAAAACGCTGCGCAGTGTACGCCTTGGTGTTGCCGATAATGTCCGGGAGGAGGTGCGTGCGGAGGACCGATCTTACCACGTCATCGGGGTTCACCGCGTGGATTTTTTCCGCAATCTCGATCTGCCGGTCCAGTTTCTCGGTGAGTGTGACCAGCGTAGAGTAGCTCGATCTGCTGCTTTTCACCGTGATCGCGTTGGTGTCGTGAGTGAATCCAAAATCGTGGTACTGCGCTTCCTTGCCGAGCCTCGCTTCGATGGTCTCCACGAATTTGGTCGCTTCCGCCGGCGACAGTCTCTTCTCGGCAGCCTCGTAGAACTCCAGTGGATAGAACGACGCCACGTCCATGTGGTGCGCCTGTCGCTGCACTTCCTTGGGCAGGATCAGCGGTTGGATGAGCAGCGGCGCGTCCATGAGCCCGCCGATGATCGAGGGGAGGAACTTTTTGGAAAAGTTGAGCAGGACGTCCATCATCAGCAAGATGGAATCGCCGTCACCGTCGCAGTCCCTCCTCTTCGCCGAGTGCCAGTACGGCGTCGCAAAGCACGCTTGCGCGTTCGAGAACCCCACGACCCGCCCTACGATCCCCACCGAGGTGTGGGGAGCAAGACCCACGATCAAGTGGCCGATCAGGTCTTCGGGGTTCTCGATTTTGTAATAGGGCTCAAGGTTGTACTGGTGGACCAGCAGCTCGTCGACGTACTTGGCCACCGAGACGAGGAAGGTCCCGGCCTCGAAGGGTACGATCACGTCCTGCATCATGAGCTCCACGGTCTGCTCATCGGATTCCAGAGGTCTTCCCCGAATGTCGAAGGAGTACCCGATCTCCCTCAGTTTCGCGATGCTCGTCTGGATCTGCTTTGGTTTGAAGTGCGTCAGCGGTACGTTCGTCGCATCAAAGCGGATCGTGCCGTCGCGGTAGACGGAGAGGTCGTACTTCTGTCGCAGCAACACCTTCTCCAGCCGCTCCGGGATTTTGATCTCGTTCGTGAGGCCGAGCACTCCCTTGAGCGGTTTCTGGGGGTTGTAATCTACCCTCAGCGAAGCCTTGCGCAGCTCCTGCTTCAGCGGGTACTCAAACGGCGAAGAAAATCGCAACTGACCTCCGCACGCCGGGCATTTCGTAGCCGCGTCGTCCGCCCTCGCGTGGCACTGCGCACACGCCTTGAAGAGGGTAGGCGCGGCATCGCAGAGGGGGCACTTGGACGTGATGCACCTCGTGCCGCAGCTAGGACATTCCAGGTTTGCGATCTCGATTGAGAGGCCTTTCTTCTCGGCCGCCGCCAGGATGTCCCTCGACATCCCCTGAGACTTCCCCACTGGAAACAACCCCTGCACGGGCGGGCGCATCTTCCTCGGCATGGCCTTCTCCGGCCGCCCTACTCGCACGCCCACGAAGGTGGAAGACTTGCCTTTGATCTGGAGACCCGAGAGTTTTCCCAACAGTTCCAGCGTGTTCGTCCACCCCTCTCCAGAAAGCTCCCTGACCCGCTCCCTTCTCAGGTCCAGACACTCCGCGATGACGAGCGAGTCTGCGCCGGTGACAATCAACTGGTTTTGCGTGAGAAGAGAGTGTTCCGCCCCCAGCCTTTCGAGAATTGGTTTGAGAGCGATGTTGCCGCGGATGGAAAGGACCCCCTCGGATTCGTGCAGCAACAGGCCTTCGCGGAGGCTCACCACTTCGGAAGGAGTAAGCTGGTCCCAGTAGAGGAGGTACCTCGGGTGCAGGGGAATCTGCATCACGCGACTTAGCTTCAGCGCCTCGGAAAACGTGGGGACCGTATTTTTAGCGAACTTCTCCAGCCTTGCTTCCTCGATCTTGAGATCTGAAGCGCCTGCCGCCGGCCCGGAATACCGCTGCTTGAAGCCGCGGACAAAATCCTGCGTCCACCACTCCTCCACGTAGGCGGAGGGCACCAGCTTGTAATTGTTCTCGAGAAAATCGCCGAAGGAGATCAGTACGTCTCCCATGTATAGTATCGACTCTAGCTGCCTCGCGAGCGACGCGGCGTGCTCCGCATCCCTGACCTTCACCACGCTGCCATCCTTGAGTCTCACGATGGGCGTGTCCAGCGTGTCGACCACGGCGATGCTCGCGCCCTTGCCGGGCATGTCCACCTTGATCTGAGTGCCCACGACTATCGGAAAGTTGAGGAGCGCACATACCGACGGATGAATTCCCACCGCGTGAATGCCGGTGTTGGGCGCGCGGCCGTATCTCAACCGGAAGCTGCCCGCCTTGTTGGGCATTGAAAGCACTGGCCTCCCGGAGATCACTTCCTCAAAGTGGGAGGAGCTTGCCTTGGTCTCGTCGGTGCCTTGCTGCTTTCCCCCCGATAGTTCCGAGAGCCACCCCCAGTCGTCGATTCCCAGCTCCCCGAGCAGCTTCAAGAGTTTCTTGGACTTGCCCACCACCCCATCGTTGAGCACCCTGAGGGCGCCGCCTCGCACCCTGTTGGAAGAGATTCTTTTCATGTCGCGGTGCACGACCACCTCAAAGTTGTCCGTCCACACGCCGTCGATCTCCACGGGCAGCTTTTCGATGGCCTTTTGCACGTCTTGGTCGGTGATCTTGTACTGAAAGTTGCCGACATCGCGTTCGTAGATCCGGAGCTCCTCTACAAACCGCCCCACCTCGTCGTCGTATCCCGTCCCGTTGTACTTGTCGAGGCCCAACGTCTTCCTAACTTGGTCGGCGATAACGAGCGTGAGCGCGGATTCTGTACCTCCTGCAGACCTGATCGGTCCGGCGAACTCGATGCTGAGGTACTCGGACCCGTTCTCGTTTTGCTTTACGCGCACGGCAGACACCCCCTGAATGGGAGCTACGGTGACCCCGTCCGTGACAATGGCAAGACCAAGCCTCACCGCGGCCTCCGCCGGGGTTTGCCCCTCTGGCAGCGGATACTTCCCAGAGGCCACCTCCTTGGCCAGGATCAGAGCGGCGACCTCGGTCCGGGTGGTTTTTTTCAGAAGTTCCCTCAGCCGATCAGCAATTGGGACCTCCAGAAGTTTCGCGACCCTGTCTGCCAAATCCAAAGCTAAAGGGGATTCGACGGTCAGAGACGGATCGCTCCCCATGCTTTTTGCTACCACTGCGACAGCATACTGATTTTGCAGCTCTTTGCTAATGGCTTCCTGATAACGAGCATACGCAAAGGGGATGTTACCTGCGTCATCGCTCATGTGATATATCACATATCACTAACGTGATACTGCCTTGCAGATTGCCGTGAGCTCGGACTCAAAGTCCCTGTTCTCCAACATGGTTCCTACTACAACAATATCTGCCCCAGATTTGGATGCGAGAGAGGCGTTTTCCGGCGAAGTGATGCCACCTCCCACAATTAACGTTCCATTGTAGATGTTTCTAACTGCAGAAATCATCTGCTGCGACACTCGTCCATCAGCCCCGGATCCTGCTTCTAAATACACAAAGCGCATGCCAAAATACTCCGCGGCCAGCGCATACATCGCGGCGAGACTGGGCTTATTCGGCGGAATTCCTTTAGCTCTCCCAACAAAGCCCGCCGCACCACCATCTCCCACGATCAGGTACGCCATGGGGATTGCTTCGAGATTGTGCTTCTTAATGGCCAAAGCCCCTAGTGCCTGCGCCTCGGTAATGAAATAGGGGTTGTCCGAGTTCATCAGGCAGGAAAAGAAGATAGCATCCGCACTCGGCGCGACTCCTGTGACGTTGCCGGGGAATAGTATCACAGGTGATGTCACAGATGCTTTGATAGTCCTCACAACATTTTCGAGTTCTATTTGGTCAACGGCGGTGGAACCGCCCACGAGAATAGCCTTCGCTCCGCAGTTCTCGACTCTTGCAGCGATTCTCGCGGCCTCCGTCGGAGAAATGTTCTCCGAATCGAGGAGGCCGGCACAAATGGTTCCTTGGGATTTGATTAACTCTCTAAGCTTCGATTCTGTTTGCCTCAGAGGATGCCGCACCCGTCTGTCCCGCGTTGAACCGGTCAACAAACTCATTGTAAATGTCTATGGGCTCTTTGCCGGCGTTTGGGATCTCTTGACTGGTGCCGCAACTGCCGCAGGAAATTATCGTGGTTGTCTCCTTTGGCTGCAATCTCACGGAAACCATGCCGCAATTAGGACAGGTGAACACTTTTGGCAGTGTTTTCTTTACTACGTGCACTACTCTTCGTCGTCTGCGACCCAAATCTGCTGTCGTCTCTATTATTCAGTAGTTGGGCAACCGCATAAATTCGTTGCTAGGTGGTCGTTAGATATTATCTAAAGATAATCCCAGAAATCCGAAATAATTAGCGCATTTCAACCCGTTTTTCCTCATAATTTGCGTTTTTAGGAGAAGTAGATTTGTAATACGTTTTTGTATTACAGATTCCGACTCCATAGAGCGATGCTTCAAGACATCAGGAAAGATACGCTCGCCACATTCCTTCTGCGCAAGAGCAACATAACCGAGGTGCAGCTGGATACTCTTCTCGCCTCAAAGGAGGAGGGAAATCTCGATTACAAGAGGATGCTGCGAGAAAAACGAAAGGTTACCAAGGGGGCTTTTGCCCGTACTCTCAAACAAGCACGTCACAACGTTGAAGCTTCGATCTATACCGTTTTCCTCCTTTCGTACGTCAATCTAATCGGTCAGGAAAGTGTGAACCGTATTGTTAGGAATGCGCGGATGCTCGGCGAATTGAAGGAAGCTAGACCCACAACGGAGGAACAGATCAAAGTGATGGAGGCTATAGAGGAGTACGTGCAGAGCTTCGCCAGCGGCAGGCGAAACATTATTGTGTGATACGATCTTGCCCTGTCTGTGATGTCGGTCACGTTCGATGGCTATATCACGATAATTTCACTCGGGATCTCGGTCGTTTCCCTAGGTGTTGTGATATTTCTTTCAGAATCGCTGGAAAAGCGCCTTAACGCGCAGCGTCACGACCTGCAAACGCCGGCGACGGTTTCGGAAGATAACGCGGTGGAAGTTTCGGCGATCGTCTCTGAATTCAGCCAGCGGCTCCGAAGACTGGAGGAGAATCTGGTAGATCAGAAGGTGAAGCTGGAAATCCTCGAGCTACGAGCTTCCAGAGTGCCGCGGGAAGCTCCGGCAGCAGGTCAATTTGCATATTCCATGACTCCATTCGATCCGAATCGAGTTGACAACTTGGAACGCCCTTCCCCGATGGAAAAACCTGGCATCTTTTCGGGAGTAAGAGCTACCCCTCAGAGGGACCGACCCGATCCGGATAAGAAACTTGGAGTGACGGAGATAGAGGCTCTCAGGCTGGTGTTCGAGGGCCGCGGAAAGATTAGCGCCAGGGAGATCCAACAGCGGATTGGACGCACGAGGGAGCACACGGCGCGGATGATGAACTCGCTGTATCACGACGGCCTCGTGGAACGGGATGTCACGGCAAGACCTTTTTCTTACTCGATCACGGAGAAGGGAAGAGAGCTCCTCAATGGTTGAGATAATTAGTGGACGACTCGATGAACATATTATCTGTCTTCCTTGAATGATTGGGGTCTAAATGTCATCCACGACAAAGCAGGTACCGAAGGGTAGGCACCGGTTTGCCAGATATGGGCCCACGGATCACTACGAGGATGCCCCGGCGGCGGGTATGTGCCTCAGCGTTTTTGCTGTAGTAAGGCGCCCCGGCAAGAAGAAAGGAGTGTTGTTGGGCCTGCCGAAGCGCGACGATAAATGGGCCTCGGAATGGATATCGGGCTGGAAGTCCTACTCCGAGAAGGAGCTCGCAGAAACTCTTGCGCAGTGGAGACTGCCGTCGAGCTATTTGAAAGAAGGGGAGCATCCGGAGGAGGCCCTCCGGCGGATCATGGAGGACCAGCTGGGAATCGGGGATTATTCGATTTCGAAGAAGAAGGGGCCACGGATTTTTTCCTACACTTCGCCCTCCGACTGGTACCCGGGAAATAATCATTGGGATCTGGCGTTCGTCTACGAGGTGAGAACCAAGGGGCTGAAAGACGGGAACCTCCCCAAGTGGTGGCAGGAGCTAGAATTTGTCAAGAAAAAGAAGGATTTTCTGACGAAGGATTACGGGTGGAACGATGATTTCATGCGAGACCTGTTTGGTTTCGCGAAAAGCGATAAAACTAATTCCAAAAACTGATTTTGTGGAGTTTCGTACGAAAGGGTGGCGTTTTGGTTGGCCGCTTACATTGTTTTTACGCGCGTGCGAACGCGCAACCCGGCAGAGATAGAGATCTACCGGAAGCAGGCTTCTGTGTTCTTCTCCGATCCCTCCTTCAAGTGGCTGGCTCGCTTTGGGGAGTGCGAGGTGAAGGAGGGACCTGGGATCGAGGGTGTGGCGATCCTAGAGTTTTCCACGATGGAAGAAGCCAAGGCCTGGTACGAAAATCCCGGCTATCAGGAGGCGGCCCGGCACCGGTTCGTGGGTGGTGACTACACCGCTGTCATCGTCGAAGGTTCGTACGTGGCACCGCAATAGAATTAATCACTAGGGCAAGACGTTCGCTAGATTTTTGCTGCTTCAGCTGGCGTGCAGCGTCTTGAATGCTTCATTCAAGGTCGGGATTAACCACCCGTCGTAGCAATTCACTAGCTCCCCCGCTCCATTCTTTCTTTTGGCTCTCTTCATTGGCCAGTAAGTTACGAAGGTGGCAATTTTGGATCCGTACGTAGTGGAATAGTAAGGCTCCAACCGAGCATAGGTGTGTAACTTTTCTTCTCCCAAGTTTTTATCGACGAGCTTCATGGCCCTGCCGGCTGCAAGGGCTCTCGTTCCCATCAGCACCACCACTCGCGGCTTGAGACATCTTACAGCTACCGAGAGATGCGCCTCCCCTGAATGTCTTGCCATGCCAAGCGTTGGACTGGTGTTGGTTCCATCTTTGTTGGCGCAGGCGTAGCTGAAAGACGGTAGCAGATAACAGTTAGCGCTCAGAAAGTCCTCCACGAAAGTTTCGAAGTTCTCACACTTCGGGGCGCTGGGAACTTTTTGAAAGGTCGCAAAGAATTTTTTCCGCAACCGATCGCGGGTGTGATCCCTTTCCTTTTTCATGAAGTAGTGATCGGATCCGGCGGGAGGAGCTTCCAAGATGAAGAGGATCCCTTCATGGAAGCTCTTGGGGCGCTTCGGTTGGAAACCATTCCACGGTGCCACGCCTGATTTCACCTTGCCACAGGTGGCGCTGGAGCAACACCCGCTCTTAACGCCTTGCACAAATTCGTTCCAGTCATCCTCCACGCGGTTCTCGCTCTCCTCCAGTAACGCTAGAATGTCGTTTCAGGACTCTTTTTGTAAAATTAAGGAATTCGCATCGTCACGCCGCCCGTTGAGGTTCGTGTACCTGTCCTTTTGGGAAAAATTGAGACACTTTTGGAAATCGGGCTACGTATTTTGGATCTAGACCCGGCCTGCCTAAGTTGTTTAAGGCATTTTGTTTTTCCCAGCGGTGCAAGTTCCGAATTTTAAAAAGAGTGCCGAGAGCTTCACTTTGATAGAAGATGCGATCTATGAAGATGCCGAAGAGACAGAAGTGTACTGGACGTGCTCCGCCTGCAATAACTCCTACCTGAGCTTTCCCGACGATATTCCGGACGCCAAGCGAAGGCATTACGAGCTATTTCATCCAGGCCACCCGACGCAAAAGAAGCTTCTGTATTACTGAAGGAGTAAGAGAACGTCCGATTAAAGCGAAAAGTTATTCCCTAGCGTAAGCCTTGCCAATATCGGATGATGCCATCGCTTTCGTTCCGGATCCAGTTGGAGTCCTTCTGGGCGCGTTCGCGGGACGGCATAGGCCGGAATCAACAGAAAACTGACGGAGAATTGGCCATCAATCCATAAAATATGCTACCGACCCTCTGTTATCTAGGTAGCTTGCGTGAAGTTGTATCTGAACGTAGCCGCGTCGATTGCAGTCCTCATGCTGCTACTTGTCGCCAGCCCTCTGTCTTCCTCGCCAGCCGAGTCGATTTTTCCCAAGTACAACGAGTACAAACTCCCGGCTGCGCAATCAATCACCCTGCCTTCGGGGTACTTTGTCCCGCTGGAGATCTACAGCGCTTCACATTCCACTTGGTTAGCCTATCAGGTACGGAGCAACCTTTCGGTTTCCACAGCACTGATGAATACCAATCAGTTCAATCTTTTCAACACCTCCAACACTGACGACATCTCAAACTCCATCGCGTACCAAAACGGGACGGACGCCCAGGGAGACCTGCTCGTGTCATTCGGGGCCTACTTTCTGGTGTTTTACAACTACGCTCCCTCCGGGACCGCCAACATTACCTTCACCTACCTGACGTATCCTTTCACGCCCTTCGTCGCCGGGCCGCTGACGCCGCCGGAGCCCACGGGTCTCGCCTCGTTTGGGCTGTACAACGTTTCGGGAAACGCCGTTCCGTACTCGATTAACACCTCCACCATCGTAGGCGCTGCCAACATCACTTCCATCGAGGCCTACAATGCCTCGGCTCCGACGCTCAACGACACAGTCTCGGGTGCCACCCTCCAGCTCAACGCGGTGCTCATTGCGCAGGGACGAGGGAGTGGATCTCAGGAACAACAAGTCTACTGGGCGCAGAATACTCCGGATTTCGTGACCAGCGCCAGTCAGATCTCCTTCAACGATAATTTGTGGAATAACACGAATCTGGGGGGCTTCCTCTCCAATCGGACCGTAACCTCTCCGAACGGCAATTCCGTGTACCCGACGTACGCCAATGAAAGCGAGGCGCAGTACTTCTACGCCTACGGCACCGCGAATTACACTTACAGGGAACCTTTCGACGTGAAACTCCTCCTCAACGAAAGCGTGCTCTCCGGAAAGGGCGTTTTGCTCCAGATGGGGGAGCAAGTGCTCGAGAATGGATCTGCCATTACGAGTACTCCTGTTTATTGGTTTGACAACATCACGATCAGTGACCCCGGCGTGCAGGCAGCTTACTTTCACATCGACGGAAACGACTCGACGCCAGTTGGAAGTTTCGAGGATGCCGAGCTGGTCTTTGGCGGTGAGGGAAACCTAGAGGCCACGAATTTCACCCGGATGAGTGCCACGCTCGGGCTGTACTATCTCAACGCTTCCTCCGCCAAGCTTTCTCCCTTCCCCTCTTACTTCAGTTTTGGAGGCGACACCGGGGAGGCCGCGGACGACTTGCATGTTAACTATATCGGGAATGGATCCGCGGAAGTGGTGACAGGTACTCCAAACTATGTTTACTTGGGTACGGCCTCGAAGGCTACTGCGACGGCATCGTTCTCTACAACTTCGTCGTCTGTGACTGCGACTTCAAGTTCTACGTCCAGCACGGCAACAACCACTTCTTCATCGTCAGTCTATTCATCAACTCCTTTGTCATCGTCTTCCTCGTCAAGTCCAGGAGCAGCCGGAATCTCGACCAGCTATTGGTTAGTGTTAGTCCTGGCGCTCGTGGTGGTCATCTTGATCGTAGGTTTCACTTCCACGCGCAGGGAAAAGTCCGAGACATATCGGCTTCCCCCGGACGAGAATTCCGGCTACTGATTTCGGACACTGCATCGGTCTTCTGAATACGTACAGAGGGTTTTTCGTTTTCGGCAAGTTTTGCTATAAGCCGGTTCTTCTCGAATGCTCTAACGCGTGCATTATCCAATGTCCGGAGGATCTCCTTTCTCAGCGAAAAAGCGCTCTCTTTTGATTGTGGGAATCGTGGGGGCGGCCATCGCCATAACGTTGATGCTGGGTCTTATCTTGCTTCAAGCCAGTTATAACGTGAGTGAAGTTTCTACCTCGTCGTCAACTTCTGCTTTGTCAAACCCTTCTTCAACAAGTACCCAGTCTGCGGGCAGTTCTTCCTCCATTTCGATGTATTCCGGACCGACAGGTCTCCTGGGAGTCTCCCTTACCGACCCGCCGATCGTGCCTCCCGGTGTCACTGATGTCTACATTTCCTATTCCAGTGTAGAAGTGCATGTAGCCGATGCGGGAAATGAGGATGGCTGGTATCAAGTTGCAGATGCGGGCAGCGTGGATCTGATGAGCCTCGTGAACGTCAGTCTGACCCTTGGAAGCGCGCAGGTCCAGACAGGCGTTTTCAATCTAATCGCCTTCAACATCACCTCGGCCGCAGTTACGATAAACGGCGCCAACGTTACGGCGTACGTCCCGGCGAACAGAATCAACGTACCGATTGTCGGCGGCATCACAGTTAGCACGGGTAATTCTTCCGGTGTGCTGGTAGATCTCAGTCCGGAAGTAGTGCCTTACCAAAACGGCACGTCAATCTCTTACGTCTTAGTACCTGAGGCCAGGAGTCTTCCAATACCGAGCAATGTGTGGAGCCGCGGTCTCGACGTGAAGGGCGCGAAATTACAGGAGATCCAGAATCAGACCTGGATTACTAACGCTACTGGGGACGTGGTCGTGACGGGTATCAGTGTTACCCCCAATTCCTTCTCTTTGACTCTGCAAAACCAAGGAACCACGAATGCCAGTTTCTCCTCCATAACGATCGGACAGGTGATGTCCCTGCCGCAGTGCTACGCTACGCCTAACAGTGGAGCACCCAGGCCTGCTGTCGGAAATGGCAGTTACGTTACGGTTTTGCCGGAACAGCCGAGTTATGTTGGCAATGCAACTGTCTCTCTCGTCGGACAGGTCTATCCGCCACCGGCAACTGCTAACACGAGTGCATCAGTCCTTGTAACTGATCCTAATAGTAATGTGGTGGAATCGATGAACTCCTCGGTCGGGCAAAGCGGGGGTTTCAATGTCATTTTTGTCGCAGGTGGTTCCGTAACGCCCTGGGTGAACGGTACCTACAATGTCGTAGTCAATTACAACGGTACGGTTGGCACGACAAGCTTCCAGTGGGCTCCTTCTTCGGTTGTGATTGCCACCACTAGTTCAACTACTAACTCGACTACAGTTATTACAAGCACTAATTTAACAGAGAGTACAGCCAACTACACTACGACAACTACAACGACGACGGTTTCTAACTCCACTTTCCTTCCTTCCCCAGCCAACATCGCCGTGATGACGAATGCGACCTCATATTTCGGTAATGCAGGAATCTTGGTGTACGGTTCGATCAATCCCGCACCCGCGGTGTCCAACGCCGTCGTCGCCCTCCGCGTTGTCGGACCAGGAAGAGCTCTAGTTTTCAGCGATAACGCTCCAGTGGGGACCAATGGTTCGTTCAGTGCTGCCTTTCCTGCCGGCGGCCCGGCGAATGGGAGCAATATGGGAGGACCGATGTGGATGAACGGTACCTATATTGTCTATGCTTACCAGGCCAGTCTTATCTCAGATGCAAGCTTCCAGTGGAGCGGAGCTTTCGTGAATGTCACTTCGTATACCACTTCCTCTAGCTCGTGGACCAACACCACTGATGGCAACTACAGCAGTACAAGACAATTCCAGAATTCCTTCTGCGGCCTCTACGGTGGCCCAGATCGCTCCCTAAAGCTTCCACCCAGCCTCACGGTCGCCTACTATGCGATCTTGGCAAATGGAACGCTGTACCCGGTGAATTACACTTCACTGATCTTTCCGGGGTTTGTGCACCAAGGTCAGATGCGCCACGATAAGGGTAACAATTCCGCTTTGGGAATTGGTGGTGACATAATGGGAGGCGCTCTCACTTACACGCTCGCGCCGGGGCAGTCGGTGACCTTCACTTACAACGGCACGATCGACAGCCTGACCGGAATTCTTCTTTCGTACCTGCCGCGAAATTTTGCGGTGCCGAGCTCTCTCTTTCAGATTAACGTCGGTCAGGAGTACACTGTCCTCGCATCCGGACCGTTCGATGTAAGAGTAGCGACCATCGTCAACGCCACCTCCACGGGTTCCTAGTCGCTAGAGAATTCTATTTGAACCGACGTCAAGGGGAGATGCCGCTCGGTAGGGCTTGCGGTTGCGTCTGTGTCTTCGGCAGTTTGTAGATCCAGCCCGTTCCGTGTCGCGATCTCGTAAGCAGGCCTCTCCTCGTTAAGCGGGAGAGATAGGTGGATATGACGCTCAACGATGTTCCGGCCTTGAACTCCTCCAGGTACGCCTCAAGGATGTCTCCCGACGTGAAAGATCCAAGGCGAAATCTGTCCTGGATGAGAGTGTAAACACGCGCAAAGTTAGTGTCCATCGGCTCCTGCGGCTGGTCTAGCGGCTGTTTTGCCGATACCGTCTGCGCAAAGTCGATCAATTTGGCAATGTTGTCCTTGGATGTCCCCTCAATGTTGAACGAGTACTTCGTACCGGAATCGTCGGCAAATTCTATCTTGACTTTAACTGGCTTCGTAATTGGCGCATGAGGTGTGGTAAGCGGAATCTCTTCTGGAGGAATCATTTGATTGTCACGATTAACAGGATTGACGGCTCAACAGGCCTTGATCGACTGGTAGATAACATGTGAGGGTGTGAACTTGTTAATGTGGCTGTCAAAAGGATCGAATCAGTATGAGAGGATCAAGAAAGGGGGAAAGGAGTGCTGTTAATCTCTGATTTTTTTGTCTCTTCACTGTGAAACATTAGAGAGGTTAATCGTTGATCTTTGTGTTGCAGTGGAAATGTAGGGGTGGCTTGTGAAACCTGTTAACATGTCTAGAGCAGAGATCCTGCTCCAGTGGAAGTCAAGGGGTCAGATTCGAGGGCCTTTTGCAATTAGGAAGATAATGGGTTAACAGGCACCCTGGCTCTTCCAGTGGAAATGCTAAGAGGCCTGAGTTCGCTATATAGCTGCTTAGTTGCAGTTTAGACATTTACAGTTGATCATTGTTGACTCTGTTGTTTTTCTTTATTTGAGTATAAATATCTCATCAGGTCTTTCTCGCAAGATTATTATTCGCTAACAGGACCAAAAGCAAGACTCCTATGGAAACAGAGGTAGGTGGGTAGTGCTGGATCAAAGCTCAGACTCTTTAGAGACCATCTTTCAAAAGGCCCTGGCGGCTCCGAAACTGTTTCGGAACCACGACGCTTTGAGATCAGATTACGTTCCGGACCACCTGCCGTTCAGGGACGACCAGATCACTTCCGTCGCACAGGTACTCTCGCCGCTTCTGCATTCGTCCAAGCCATCTAACCTTTTAATCTACGGAAAGACCGGGACAGGAAAAACCGCAGCAACCAGACACGTCTTGTCAAAGCTTACCACAGCCTCAAAGAACAACGGTATCCAGGCTACCTTCGTTTACTCCAATGTCCGGATGGCTGGCACAGAGTACAGAGTGCTCGCCGAACTCGCGGCGCAAACGGGACTGTCAGTCCCATTTACAGGCCTGGCAGTCAGCGAGGTACTAGCTCGCCTCCAAGGCCAAATCAAAAACAAAAAACTCCACGCCGTGTTCGTACTCGATGAAATCGACTATCTCGTGAAGCTGTTCGGAGACAGATTGCTCTACGATCTCACGACTTCCTCGGATGCCATCGCCCCCGGATTTCTATCTATAGTGGGAATTTCCAACGACCTCCAGTTTAAGGAAGAGCTCGGGGCAAGGGTGCTCAGCCGGCTCTCCGAAGAGGAAATTGTTTTCCCGCCGTACACCGCTCAAGAGCTCACTACTATACTGCACGAGAGAGCGAAATTTGCATTCAACTCCGGCGCCTATACGGAAGCCGCAGTGAATCTCTGCGCTGCCCTTTCAGGATCCGAGCACGGCGACGCCAGGAGGGCCGTGGACCTCCTCAGAATAGCCGGCGAGGTCGCAGAAAGAGAAGGATCAAAACAGCTAGACGAAAAACACGTGAGAATCGCACTGCAAAAGATCGATCAGGATAGGATCAGCGACGCCCTCAAGAGCCTCCCACTCCACGCCAAGCTCGTCCTCATCGCGGCTGTGAAAAACGATAGCTCTGAAAATAAAAAGTCCAGCGGTACCATCTACGAACACTACTCCGGTCTTTGTAAAGCATCCGGAATCGAGGCACTCACCACCAGACGCGTCTCGGGCCTCATAACAGAACTGGACACCCTCGGTCTCGTCAGCGCCACGCTGGTGAACTATGGGAGGTACGGGAGGACAAAGAAAGTCACTCCGCAAATTTCCCAGGATGTACTGCGGCAGGCCTTCCAAGACGACGGCGTTGTCAGCCAACTCCTCGATTAGGAGCTCACGAGAAATTCACGCAACCTCACATCTAGGGTCGCCAAGTTCACTATAGGTACCAGCCCAGGCCTTGGGCTGATGCCCAAGTTCGCCTGGTAACCGGTCTGCGCCTGCCACGTACCTGAATTGATGATGAGCGTCGATTTGTACCTGTCCACCCCCACCGTGTGCACGTGACCGGAATGGAAGATGTCGGGAACCTCCTCGATCACCAAGTGGTCTTCCACTTCGGGCGCGATCGGCGTCCTCGAGCCGAATATGGGGGCCACGTGCCGCGCACGGAGGAGCACCTTCATCGCTTCCTGTGGTCTCTCGTACGACAGGCCTGGCGTTGTGGCCAGGACGTCGTCGAGACTCCTGCCATGATAGGAGAGAATTGACACGCCGCTTAACTTGAAAAGCGTGGGATCGCCCAGCATAGTGATGTTCTTGAGCTCGTGCAGCGAGGCCGCGTATTTCTTTGGAATCATCGGCTGGGGCAGCGCCTGCCTCGTCGCGTCGTGATTTCCCGGGATTACGAACATCTGCAGGTGTTGCGGCACCAGCTTCAGCTTTTGCGAGACCATCTCGTACTGCTTGTAGATGTCCCTCTCTGCGAGCTCGTACTCCTGGTTGGGAAAAACGCCTACGCCGTCAACGACATCCCCGCCGATGATCACGTACTTGAGGCGGCGCACGATCTCCTCGTCTTCTTCGGAGATCACACCACGTCCGGAGATCCACTCCAAGAAGCGGTCAAAGGCGCCCTCAAGGAACTTGTTGCTTCCGATGTGAAGATCCGAGAGGAAGACCGCATAGACAGTCTTTTTCGAGATGGATGCAGTTCTGATCGGAATGTCCGGCTGAATGATGTTCTTCAAGATCAGCCGGCCTTGGGAGGCTTCCACGTCGGCGATTATGCACTGATCTAGGGCGATCTCACTCGCGGCTTTCTTCGCCTCCGGGCTGAGCGCGATGATCGAGGCGCTCCCCGTATCATCATCCACTGTGAACTCGATCCCGTTTTTCGTCGGCCTGCGTGAAAATACAAGTCCGGAGATTTTTGAGGCACCCTTGTCCTTGTTGACTTTGGAAATTTTAATGACTTGGCGCCCCTCCGGCCGCTCGGCCAGGATCCGCGACATCTTCTCATATCGGCTCTTGAACAGCTGCGGAAATCCCTCGATCCCCGTCGGCCGGATGTGAGAGGAGGGATCTTTCATGACCTCCACCTCCGCTTCAATCGATTCCAAAACCACTTTCTTAGTGTCAGGGACCCCACTCGATGGAGTACTTTCAGCGATGAGATCAAAGAGTTCCGGAAAGATCTCTATAAGGTCGGACCGCTCAATCGCGCGTGAGGTGCTTCTAGTTCTCGCCTTGATCTCCATCACTTCACGCACGATAACCTCAAAGCTGGGCTCTCCCTCGACCGGCGACCTGCGAGACTTTCTTTTTTCGCCCAGCCTTTGGAGGAGCTTCAACGCGTCGGGATCGATCTGGTAGCCCTTCCCTAGCGCCTCCTCCAGTGCACGGGATATAGAAGTGACGTAGGACAGATTACCGCTCATGTTTGCTTCACGGAGCTAGTTGCAATCTTCACGGCAGAATCCAGAAGCTCCCGGGCCTCGGCTTCGTCGGGCGATTCCACGTAGACCCGCACTTTTTTCTCCGTCCCGGAACTTCGCACCATCAGCCACCCGCCCCCCTTCAGGTTGAGCTTCACACCGTCAAGCTCGACGAAGCCCTCCACCTGCCCCGAGTACTTCTCCGCCATCTGGGAGCGCACGCACTCCAGATCCAGGGCGCCGGTGGGGAGAAGATTTCTCTGGAAGCTATGGTACACTGGAATCCATTCCAGTGCCTTGCTGAGGGAGAGGTGGTTCTCGGACAGGTACTGCGTGACGAGCACGCTCGCATATATCCCATCTTCCCAGTACCCCCAGCGGGGATCCACGATCTTGCTCGGTTCTGAGGCGTAGATCCCGCGATGCCTGTACAGCTCTTCGAAGGTCTTGCCGAGACGAGACCGCTGCACGGTGCAGCCAGCGTCCCGGGCAGTCTTTTCCAGAGCGCTCGACGAGTTCACCGAAATAATCACATTGCCCCTCTTCACGCGCTCCAGGATAATTTTCAGGACGAGCGCCGAGAGCATGTAATCCGGAACGACACTGCCCCGCTCGTCGATCATGACCAGCCGATCCGCGTCGCCGTCGTGCGCGACTGTAAAATCTGCCCCAATCGCCTTGGAGAGCGACGCCACCTCCACGAGGGTCTCGGGCATCGGCTCGGGCATGCGGCCTGGGAACTTTTCGCTTGGATGCGCATTCACCGTAACGATCTCATGTCCCAGCTCGTGGAGGATGCCCGGCGTCACTCTCCCGGCCGCGCCATTGGCGCAGTCGACCAGAATCTTGAAAGACTTCTTGCCCTGCGGTGCGCGCTTCAAAAGCGCCTCGCAGTACGAGAAGATCGCCTCCTCGTTCTCAAACGTACTGCCGAAGTTGGCGAGCTCCCCTCCCTCCTTCCTCGAGGTGGGCCCCGAGAGCAGCTGCTCGACCTTGTGCTCTGCTTCTAGGGAGAACTCGATCCCGTCCGTGCCGAAGACTTTCACGCCGGCGTACTCAGGCGGATTGTGCGAAGCGGTGATCGAAAAACCCGCGTGGAGCTTGGAGGCCTTGATGTTGTACGCAAGGACCGGCGTGGGGATCAAGCCGTAGTTCTCCACATCGCTACCACACCAGTTCATTGCGGCAGAAGCTATGATGGCGAGTATGGCGGAGGTTTTGCGGCTGTCATACCCCAGACCAAACCTGCCCTCGCCGAGGAGCTCATTCACGGCAAAACAGACGGAGATGGTCTCCCTGAGAGAGACTTCCTGGCCGTAAATGCCCCTGATTCCCGCGGTGCCGAACTTTACGCGGATCTTAGGCCGCGCAAGACCAGTTTCCTGGTCGACTTCTTCCTGCAGGTTCTCCACGCCACTTGCTTTCGCTTCCTAGACGCGGTGGGCGTAATCAGGTTTCTGTTTGAAATATTTTGAGCAGAAATGAGGTTCTTTTTGACCGATTTAGAGCGAGCAGAGATCAGCTCTCTCTTTCTTTCCCGCAAGAGAAACTCAAACTAAGGATGTCCGGGATTGTTTTGACTTAAAAGTCTCTGAGCTAATAAGAAAGCCTTTACCTAGTTCTAGTTTTTCTGATCAGTAACACGTCTCAACCTCAGAAAGAAGAATATTCGGCCTCCAGTATGACAGTCTAACACTCATATTAAACGGAACTAATGAATGGTTCATCCAGTCGGGTGTAAAGTGCGGAGCGGTCCTTTCCTAGATGGACTGAAAAAAGATCAATAACTGCCTGACCTTTTTAGCTTCGCTTGCCAAAAACTTAGGGCAGAAGATTTCCAAAATCCTACGACCATAGTTCATCATACCATTCTCTGCGACGAATCTGAGTAATGGCGCTCTCGCCGATTTCATACTTTTCAGGTAGCTCACATCGGCGCCAAAGTACGTTTCTCCCCCTTCGCTTTCCTGTTCAACATACCCCAGATAATTTTCCTCTTCTTACCAGCTGGCAGAAATACTCTAGTTGCCTCGCTGTTTAGCATGATTTGACTTCCCATCTTTCCGCCTGCACCTGCCGAAGATCAACTACGAGCGGGGGGACGCTGGGTCAACAAGTGCTTCTTGCCAATTCTAGCCTTTGGCACGGCAGCTGGAATGACCATGATCGCTCTTAGCTTGGGAATTTACGAAGACACTCGTCTCCTCCAGCTTGCTAACCCCCGTACAATCCATCGAAGCTTTTATTATCCTTAAAGGATAATAAGCTGAAAAATGAATAACTTGGCAAAGCTCCTCGGAAGCTCCACACGAGCTAACGTTGTACAAGCTCTAGCGATGACCGAAAAGCCACTGAGTGCTTATAGGGTGTCGAAAATGTATAGCAGTAACATTTCCAAAGTATATATCGAAATGAAAAAGCTTGCAGGCTTGGGTCTAATCTCAGTCGTCAAGGGGAGAAGAGGACTTGAATATGCTCTAATCGATACGAATCTGCGAGCACTCGCATTGAAACTATCGCCAAGGAGTATCACATACGATGAATGGTGTACTCCGGAAGGAAAAGCTCGGAGGTTCAGAAATGGATTGATCAAAGTTCCCAAGTTTTCACTGGGCAAGCGGAGCAGGTCGGTATCAGTTTCGCGGCCAACGCGGATGAAAGGCGAGCTTAGTACTCTTGCGGTCTTGGCAAGGAGTAAATTCGACAAGAAATACCGCAGGATCGGTGATCGCGAGTACGCTCGCGTATGAAAAGATAAAGAGAATCATTTTGGAAACCGATGATCCTACAGAGAGGAAGATCAGGTTCCTAGCCCTACTCACCTCCGCGCTGCCTAAGGAAAAACCAAAACCAGTGCTAACCGGCGGGTCCGCCATCGAGATCTATCTTGATGGCACTTTAAGGACCGGGGACATGGATATAGTGTATGACGTCACAAAACTGAAAAAAATTCTAAAGACTTGGCATTTTGAGCTCGGCACTGCTCTTAGAAGCTACGCTAACGAGGATCTGGGCTTAGCCGTCGTTCTTGTAGGGGAGAAGTTAAATGGCTCCTACGATAAGCTTACCACGATTATAACTGATTATGGACCTGTGACGGTAATCGGCGTAGAGGACTTGATCTTGAAGAGACTCGCTTCGGCGAAATTCTGGAGCGTTGTAACGGATATGGAACAATCATATCTGTTAGCAAAATCACAAGAAGGCAAGATCGATTGGGAGTACCTCGAGAGGCAAGCCAGGAAAGAAGACATTAGTGACTACCTGAAGAAGCTAAAAGATTCTCTTAAAGGGAAATTGTAACGGAGGTGCCGGGAACCCAGCATTTCGGACAGTCAACGGACACGAGAAGCCGGGCATTCTCAGGAATGTCTCGCTTAGGCGGAAAAGATCGAAAGTACCATTACGACCACAGAAAGAATGAGTGCAAGCGCTCCCTCGACGACTGCTAGCGAAAGGAAACCCCCGGACAAATGGACTACCTCCATTAGCGGTAAAAACAATCCGAAAAATATTCCAAACCCACAAGCTATCGAAAAGGGAATCTTGCTAAAGTGCTTGTACCTCAATAGTAGAAACCCCGTAAGAATCGCAAACAAGCCCCCGACGATATCTAGAAGCACAAAAGTACCGCCGGATATCAGGCCATTGGATAGGGCTTCGAGAGTCTGGAACACGTTCGTTGAAGTAATGGCCATCACCACAACATCGATCGCCAGGAATACCGATAGTATTCCGGTCGCTTTACCATACTTTCTCCTCTTTCTGTCTTCGACTATCATCTGATTTAGAGGATTTTGGATCTTCGAGAGCATCAGCAGCAGAGATCAAGAATGGATTTATTTTCTATTATGAATTCGAGATTCGTAACAGATCCATATATCGGATGTCGCTATATTGGGAAAACTCCTTCACTCTCCCAGTTCTCCCGCGATGAGCCTGCACTCCACCTTTATTCGATGGATCACTAGCGCGGAATCATGTATCCCGAGCTTTTGCGCCAGTTCCCTAGAGCTTATTCGCTTTGGCAGGCCGTAGTATTCCAACCTGTATGCGGTAACGCCTCTGCTTCTCTGTTAGGCGATTGAGTAGACGAAGGGGTGACTTACATTCCATTTTACGAACGCATCTACGAGCTGATCCTCGCTTCTCCCGGCCGCGCTTCCAACAAATTCAGCATCTTCCCTTTCTATCGCGACATCTTCCGTCAGTACGTTCAACACAAAACCAATGACGAGATTGCCGAGCTAAATGGCTGGAAATTTCATCGCGGTGGGATTCACCTTAACAGTACA
>JASHPQ010000221.1 GCA_030037995.1 Nitrososphaerales archaeon
TGACGTTTATCTCGAAGACGTTGAAGGACTCCAAGGGATTGAGGAATGTCGCGGTATGTACGAGGATCTTTGGATGTTCTTTGTTAATTGTTTCCTCCAGCGCCGAAATGGAAGTGACATCTTCCTTTGCGACTCTCAGTTTGCCTTCGCGGCCATCGAGGTAATCTGAACGCGTCGGATTGAGATCAAGCGCCACTACACTGTAGCCCTCGTCTATGAATTTCCGGGCGGCATTGGAACCCACGAAACCGGTGCCGGTAACCATTACATCCATTTCATTTCCCAGCTTGCCGCGTCGGCTGTCCAAACTTCTCCATGAACACGATTTCTTCTAGCTTCCTCCGGTTTTTCCGACGAACTTTCGCGCTAGTTTTGGGATAACCAAGAACCAGCAGCTCCTGAAGTTTCAGGCCGTCATGCACTCCGAGAATTTCTCCAGCACTCATTCTGTAGTTTTCTCTGTCCGGTGGCTCCGGCCCGGAAACAATGCACGAGCCGATCCCAAGCTCCCACGCGACGAGAGTCATGGTTTGAGACACCCTGCCCAGATCAAAGAGCCAGAACTCTGATCGCATGTCACCGATAATCGCAACAGCCATGGGAGATCTCTTCAATAGCTCTTCGTCGACGTCCCCCTTCATCAGATGGGCAAGGTCATCCAAAGTTTTTCGATCTTTGATGACCACAAAATACCAGGGCTGCAGATTTTTGGCACTTTGAGTTAGGCGTGCTGCTTCGAGGATAGTTTTCAGCTCTCCTTCGCTGATAAATTTGGGGTGAAAGTCTCTGACGGCGATATTGGTCGTGGCTGCTTCGAATACGTCCATTTCCTAGTTTCCCAGCAACTCCTTCGATACTATCGCTACCGGTATCGAACCGTAGCTCAAAAGCGAATTATGAAATCTCTTCAAATTGAAGCCGGATCCCTCCTTGGCGGACAGGGACTTTCTCAGGTCGAGAATTCCATCCAGTCCAAGAAGGTACATCGCTCCCGTACCGGGGAGCATGGAATTTTTCACCACTTCGTTGTGCGCTGCCTTGGGGGTCATCCCGATCTCGCTCACGTAATAGTTCACGCCGTCTTCAAATGAAAAGCGCCCGGAGTGGAGGCCTGCATCCACAACGGAACGCGCGGCTAGTCGCATTGACGAATGGAGCTCGGCGATGTGTTCCTCCGGTGTATTGAAACCAGCTTCATCCATCAGGAGGGTGGAGTAAGTAGCCCATCCCTCTGCCATGGTTCCACCGCAAAACATCGCGATACGAGAAGCGCAGTCGACTCCCGCTACTTTGCCGATCTTCGAAGCGCCGTGATAAGCACGATAATTCTGAAGGTGATGCCCGATGGCCCCGTGATGCACTACGTGATTGTGCTTGATAACTGAAAAACTGATCCCGCGAAGCTTCTGCTCTACCTCTTCAGGAGGCAGAGACTTTTCAATCGGGGGAATCAAGTAGTAATTTGTTTTGAGGTTGTCGTAGGGAGCGGGCGATCTGTAATAGAGAAAATAGAGATACGCCGCCGAGTCGCGGAAATATGGATCAATGAACTTGTAAGTCAGCGGATAATCGGGCCAATCAATCAAATCCTTCTCGATCGCAAAGCGCCTGCACTCTGCCCAGCATTCTTCGCAGGCAGTAAGGATGTTATCGAGGGAGGGGTGCGTCTTTGAAAGATCGGAAATCACCGCTTCCCAGTCGCCATCTGGTCTTAACTTGGAGGTCTCGCGCTTCAACAGATCCTTTTGATGAGAAACTCTTTCACTGCCGTACGATCCGATCTTCATAGCATCTAGATCCTCACGAGCGTGGCCCTTTCGCACGAGAATACTGAACATCGGACTACCGCAGCCATATCCTTCTCGATGATGAAGGAGGAGTTCTTCCGACAGATATTCCCGGTACTCTTGAAATGCCCCCAAAGCAAGTGTTGCATTTTCAAAGAGTTGTTTATTCGATCCTGGAAGCTGCCATTCCGAAACGAGGATCTTTATTCCAGAGTCAAGAAACTTGATCGCGCCGTCGCACTGGCGAAGAGCTTCATTTGTCCATTCTCGCGGCGATGATCTGACATTGGACCTTGCCTGCTCAAGAAGAGCCGGGAGGCCCTTCATCCTGCTGACCACGGAAGCGAGCCTGTCTGCTCTCGGCGCGTAGTCGCGAAGACAGAGCGAGATCAAACCGAAGATCCCCTCGCTAGTGTAGACCGCGGGATTGCCCCGATAGAAATGCTCGCTTTTCAGCTCTTCAAGCTGGATCAGGAGAAAATCTGTAGCGAGGCCGACATCTATGTCCTCGATTCGATTGCTAGTCCGCAGGCCTTTGTCGCTTCGATCTAGCAGCTCTTCCATGCTCACCCGGAGAGCCGCAACACCCTCTTCGGAAAAGTCAGGGAGTTTTCCGTCGTAATCGTGAATGCCGATGAACGTCGCGTTGACCGGTCGAAACCGAAAGTAGGATCGAAAGAAATCTTCCAGCCAGAGCGATGCCGAGTCGTCGGTCATGGGCTAGCTCAACGGAAGGTCCACCCAGCGTTTTTCCCAGAAGGAGCGCTCCACGGCGTTAATCACCTCGGACACCCACGCCGCGTCAGTGAAATCTCCTTCGGGCTCCTTGTCGCCCAAGATTTCATCCGCAAAACTGGAAACAAGATTTGCGTAAAACAAGGTGCGCCAGGATTCCCGGGAGGATCCCCCGGGCGGATACAGTCTTTTTGGTATTTCGACGTCTTTGAACTCCACCGCATCCGGCTTTGCTCCCTTCAGGGTCTCGCAGATCCCAAACTCCTCCACCAGGCGGCAGATGAGCGCGCCCTCACTTCCATAAACCCGGGCTTCCAGCCCGGGATAATTTCCCACCGTGACAAACGATGTCTGCACCGAGCAGAGCGCGCCATTTGCGAATTCTCCCATGAATATGTCTCCATCGTCGATGTTGATTCTCATCATTTTTCCGGTCTGCCTTACTACGCGTTCGGGGACGAAGTTACGCATCGTCCCCACAACCCTCCTCAGATCCGATTCGATAAACCAGTGCCCCAGATCGATGATCGGAGCGCCGTACCCCTCGAGCGAAGAGGTCTGTATCTTTGACTGGTCCGCATACGGATCGGGCACCTGCCTCAAGGGAGTCTGAGGGTTAATCCACTGCGAGTTTTGCTCGTAACCGTTGTAGATGTATGGAGTGCCGACGTAGCCGTTGCGGATCAGTTCCTTCATGTAGCGCATTGCCGGGCTGTATCTGAACGTGAAACCAACCTTGGTCTTGAGGCCCTTGGACTTTGCAAAGTCCTTTGCCCTAAGCGTATCGTGAAAATCGTATCCCACTGGCTTTTCGCACAAAACGTGCTTTCCTGCGGTTAGGGCGTCCATGGTGAGTTGAAAGTGAGTGTGCGAGGGCGTGCAAACGTCGATGATATCAATGTCTTTTCTCCTCAAAGCCTCCATGTAATCTTTGGTTACAAAGGGAATGGCAAACTCCTTGGCTGTTTCTTCCGCCAGGTTGATCTGGGGATCGCAGATCGCAACGACATCGAAGCGTGAATCTCTCTTGTAGCCGGGAATATGAGCGCCCCTCGCCCAAGCTCCGGCGCCAAGGACTCCGACCTTCAAAACTCTTGAACTCAAGCTACAGTAACCAGAGCCGGGAAATATGGAAAGCGTATTTAGTGTTTAGGCCTCTGAAGGGAGCAAATGGTTCGAGCAATCGATCTGAGCTTTCCCATCGGCGGAAACGTATCTTCAATGCTTGAAACCTTCACGCACAAGGATAGCGACTATTCGAAGGTTTTCACTTCCTTCAGTATTGATCCGCTGTTCACGCACGCAGTCAACAACTTTTCAATGCAAAAAATTACCCTTCCCAGCCATACTCCCTACACGGCTCATCTGGACGCTCCATATCACGAACTTCAAAATGGGAAAACCGTCGATCAGATGCCGGTGGACAAGTTTCTCGGAGATGCTGTCGTCCTCGACGCAAGGAGTAGAAGTGGAAGAGGGGTCACTCTCGAATGCGTAAGAAAACAGCTTGATGAAATCCAGGAGAACGATGCGGTCCTTCTCAGGACTGATTGGGATAAGAAATACGACAGTCCAGAGTACTTTGAAGGGTCTCCTTTCATCAGTATGGAACTGGCGCAGGTTCTCGTGGATAAGAAAGCAAGGTGCGTCGGAATCGATTTTCCCATACCGGAGGACACTGAAAGAAGGAAACGAAACGAGCCTGATGCGGAAAAGCCTGTCATACACTACTTGTTGCTCGGAAATGGTGTATACATCATAGAAAGTATGGCAAACCTTCACAAAATTTCTGAAAAAAGACCCTTTCTGATCACCCTGCCACTAAATATAGTCGGAGCAGACGGTTTTCCCGTCAGAGCAGTTGCGGTTGAGGGCCTTAAGGCCAAGTAGGTGTTCCTCTGCATGGATTTGAAGGTGAAGCAAGTTTAGTGATTCATCTATTCGAATTGGAATTGTAGGAGCCGGCCACTGGGCTCAGACCGCGCACATTCCTTCCTTTCAAAAGTGCAAAAGAGCAAGGATTGAAGCGATCTGCGATGCCGATGAGAAACTGGCAAAAGAAGTGGCAGCTAGGTTTGACATTCCCACTGTTTGCAAGGATTATCACACACTTCTGGATCGAGATGTGGTAGACGCGGTTGACATATGCTCTTCTGCGAAGAGTCACTACGAAATCGCAAGTGAAGCAATACAAAGTGGAAAACCAGTCCTGTGTGAAAAGCCTCTAGCCATGAATTTGAGGGAAGCGAGATCTCTGTGGACGGAGGCGAATAATGCGAAAGTGAAAACAATGATGGGCTTCACCTTCAGATGCAGTCCCGCCCTAAGACGAATGAAAGAGCTCATAGAAGAAGGCTTCATCGGTGAACCCTACCTCATCAACGGGTTCGAGCAAAACTCGCAATTTATCGATCCGAGAACGCCGTTCAGGTGGAACCCCGGAAAGAATCCTGGCGAGATCATGTCGGGGTCCCTTGAGGAGTATGCACCTCACCTGATCGACATCGCGCTCTGGTTCTTCGGAGACATAAAGCAGGTAGTTGGAAATTTGAAAAATTTCATCCCTGAGCGCTTTATTCGGGATGCCGGAAGGAATATGCCGATAGACATCGAGGATGCTTCGATCTGGTTAGCAGAGTTCGAGAATGGAGCTCAGGGAACTTTTCAATCGAGTTTCGTAGCGGTGGGAAATTACCCGGGGGTTGAAGTTCGCGTTTTCGGATCGAGGGGAGCAATGATCGCTAGACTGGTGGAAGAGGGCGGAAGCAATGAAATTCTAATGACTGCGACCCTAGACGAACCAGAGCTCAGGGAAACAGAGATTCCATCCAGATTCTTTGGCAACGGACAAAAGAACGATCCCTGGATCGAATTATATTTTCGCAACTTGGTTCAGAATTTTGTTGAGAACATTTTGGAAGACCGAGAGCCTGAAGCCAACTTTCTCGTTGGCGTCAAAGTGCAGGAGGTCGAAGATGCCGTATTTCTATCTCATCGAGAGAGGAGATGGGTAACTCTTCCTTTGCCCTCGTGTGCAAGTATAGATTAATTCGCCAGTTTACTTGACGCATGTTGCAAATTCTTCTCTCATCTTGTTTGAAGCTGAAAGGGTGTCCTGTTCCCTTGCAAGAATTGAAGGGGAAATGAAACCAAAATCCATGGTCATATACCGAAGGTCGTTATGATAAAAAGTACAGACAAATTGCTAGAGAAGCAAGTCCCGGGATCGTCTTATGCCCTGCGAAAAGCATGGCCTAGGCATTATGTTTAGCATAAAAAATCACCGTGAAGCTCGTACAAAACTAGCAGCCGTCATGCTGGTTGTATTCATAAGTTCCATTTTCGTTGTGGGGGTGAAGGGAGTTGATGTCACCGCAAATACAAA
>JASHPQ010000222.1 GCA_030037995.1 Nitrososphaerales archaeon
TGGTCGGAGACACCGCATAACAGGTCATAGTATTGTAATCTTCAGTAAAATCTCCAAAGGACCCTCCTCCACCGCTAATTGCGCCACAATCCAGACCGATGCCAGTCTGATTTGTTGCTAAAGTATCATTGGTATATTGAGAAATACCAAACAAGGGGCCACTCAACTGTCCCGAACTAAAGACCAGACTTGTGAAAACATCTCCGAAATGGCAGGGAGGTGGTGGCATGGTCGCGTTACCCTGCAAGCACGGCGTAAAAGTCGAAGTAGTCATCGGTGTCGAAGTAGCTATAGTACTCATCTTTGTCGTGGTCGTCGAACTGTTTTCAAACGACGAGTAATTCGCTACGTTTGAACTACTTGGACTGGTCGATCCGTTGAGATTTGCCGTTTGCAATCCAGTAGAGGAGGTTGTAGCTGACGAGACTGCAGTCGTTGTTGAAGAAAGATGATTCTTTACGACCGAAGCTTGGTTAGAAGAAATTATTTCAGCAGCTGCAAAGACTGATGCAGCTATGACGATCAGAGCGCCGATGGCAAGGAGCGATGATCTACTTGGCCGAGGCAATTTTCCTTCAGATGAATTTGGCATTATTATATCGTAGTGTTTTCTAGCGTTTTCTAGCTTACCTGGTAGACAACTTGCACCTGTTCGGTGTATTGCGTCTGGCCCGGTGCGATGGGTACGTTGTAGTTTATGGTCGTGGTGCTGGCATAGGTCACCGCTGCAGCTGCATACAAGGTGTCATATGGCTGGGGATTATTGTTGCCCAAGATCGTGACGCTCTGAATTCCCAGTATTTTCAATCCTTCCGATTGCGCGGTGAGGTAAGCTGTTTGATTAGCACTTGAGATGGCATTTTGCAGCGCCTGGTTCGAAAGCGAGGTTTGCAATCTGTTTGACAGAACATACTGAATGCTCTGTATCTGGTTTGCCCCTGCATTCACAGCCGCATTAATTACGGCATCCAGTTTGGCGACATCGCTTCCCTGCAAAGTAACCTGGATCTGGTTGCTCGCTTGGTAGCCGTTTACCGAGTTGTTGTACTGTGAATAGGTGGGTCCAAAATTGAAATTCGTGGTCTGCACGTCCGTGCTGTTGATTCCCGCTCCTTTCTCTATTGCGCTGATGGCTGCGGTCATGGTGGCACTGTTGGCGAGTAGAACCTGCGTGGCATTCGCCCCACTATTGGTTACTCCCAGCACGAGGGAGATTTCGTCCGGAGTCGCCGAAGCGATCCCGGTGCCTGTGACGGTTATGGTGGACGGTGTACTCGCACCGGTGGTTGTGATGGTTTGAAGAACGCCCCCGGTGTCCGCTTGAGTGGTTTTTCCCACTGTGGCCGAATAGGCCACCATCCCGAGAAAGGCTACCGCGATGACTGCTATGATCAGTGATATCCCTACAATCCTTCCCGACATCTGGTTTAAACTGCTCATGACTTGGAGGAAGGAAGGGCTCGACGATATAGTTCTAAGGAAGCGAACAACGAGAGCGACCTTTAGAACAGTATCTCGATAAGGCGAAACGTTAGGGAGGGTGTTGGCTCCCCCCGTTCTCACAAACAAGAAACTTTCCTAGGTTTCGCGGTGAGGTACGCGCGCGCTTCTTAGACGCAGATACAGCTATTACTTTGACTCACGTTATAGTAAGGATTAATTTCTGTGCATGTGGTACTCCCGTTTGAAATAATCGTGACATTGGCGTAGACTGTGGACGTGGTTTCATTTTGATAGTCTACACTCGTAGTAACAATCCCGATCGGATTTGTTCCGTTGGTGATCTGGGAGGGGAGATAATACGTCGATGAAATCGTCTGATTTTCTGGGAACAACACGCAAATTTCATTCACTACTTCAGGTTTGATTACGAGAAGTTCCGTCACGTAGAACACTGGATGGTTTACGCCTGAGAGTTGCAAGTAACTTACATTGGTCGTAGTGATCGTATCTGTAATATCTGTGGTGACAATCGTGTTTGTAACCCGCACTTCGGTTATTGTGCTTGAAACGAGTGTACTCGTGGTTTGCGTTGTCGTAGTTGTACTGCCCTTGCCGGGCCTGGATGCATAGAGGTAGCCCAAGCTCGCGGCAAAGGCAGTCACTATCATAAGCAAAACAAGGAGAACGCCGACCAACCGGTTTATTTCAAAACGCCTCAAATTTGTCTGAATCGTGAATGAAAGCAATCGTAATTACGAGTCCAGCCCTTGTGATGGCAGATTTCTTTGACAATGCCTGTGGCCTGGAGGTAAATACAGACCAGAGCTATTTTTCTCTATTGAAATGTTGATTTGTTCGCGAAAGTAGAACGCTGACCAGTACTTGTTTAGCCATGACTAACACTTGCGAAACACGGTATGACAAGGGATTAGGGAATGAGCTCTCTAGAGGAGAGTGTGATCGAGCTTGGACTGCCGGAGAAAACCGGCATGACAGTATTCGGCTCGTTATTGGTCGTCCTCGCGTACGTTACCATTCTCTTGGGCCTAGCGATTGCTAATTGCCACCATCAGTAATTTGTATCATTTGAAAGCAAGAGATATAATGCCAACCGGTAGCCATGAGCTTTCCCTGAAGCGCAAATAGTTTGACATCTCCACATTTTGACGAAGGTTTCTACACAGCCCTGATTGCAGCTAGATCTCAGTTTGACCTTTCGGACAAGTTCGTAGTTCATCCTGAAAGCGGCAGGAGTTTTAGCATCAGAAAGGGTCAGACGTTCAGAATAATAGAAGCTGAGGGCCCCCAGATTGGGGATGTATGGTTCTACAATCAATTCGATCCGAAGAAGGAGCATTTTTGGTCAAACTACACGATGGTCCTGGAAGGAGTTCATATGAAAAAATTGAGCCGACTGTGGTCCACGATGCCTAAATTTCGACCAATGGCAACTGTCCTTGAGGAAACGGTTTCCTCCAGGGGAAGTCCACCTCACAACATAGCACTGGGGTCCTTTTGCACAACAGAAAGCTGGGAGTTGTTTACCGGAATGAAGGGACACAACAGCTGCTACATGAACGGATTGCAAGCTATTGAGCCATTCGGACTGTCAGAATACGATCTACATGACAACCTGAATGTACACATGAATGTGAAAATTGATGGGGATACGGGTGACGTTTCAGTGGAGAAGACCCAGTGTGAAAAAGGAGATTACATCGAGTTTTATGCTGAAATCGACCTGCTGGTTGTCCTTTCTGTTTGTCCTGAAGGAGACGGTAGCTCTCTGAGGTCGGGCGAAATCACTGTTCGTCCTCTCGAAGTGGAGGTCTACGACACATACGTGGAACCCAAGCCCTTCCCGGAGTGGTCAGATTGGAGACCCTCGCTCCGTCAGGGATTTTACCCCGAAGATTCGAATTCCCGCGCGACAACCCCTCAAAAGTAGTCCTAACACCGACTGCGAGAGCGCACGGAATGTGGGACCCCTTGCACATTAAAATCCCGAGAGTACGATCCCGCTGAAGCTAGCAGTCCGACTAGTTCGTCGCTCGGTTCACATTTTCCGTCACAGAGCTTCTAGTGGTAATCTCCGCAAAGTCGTGGCTATGCCATAAAGCTCGCATCAAGTTGTCCAAATCCGAGGGCGGTGGACGGGGTTTACGGCTTTGCAAGTCAAACCACACTCCGTCTGAAGTTACCATCGATGAAACTTCGTTCTCAGAGTTTCTGAACGTATTCCTCACCCGAAATCGCACACCATCTTGAGAGAGTCCTGCTACTTCAAAATCCACTCGGAATTCCTCCATTAACCTCAATTCTTTGCGATAAATTAGTTCGTCACGAACTAGAACTGGACCAAACTTTTCGGATGCAAATCTTGACATTGTGAAACCGTTTTGATTGAAAAAATGCATTCTAGTGTTGAACGCGTGATCTAGGTATGAACGGGCAGCCATGTGAGCATTGGCATCCAGGTCACTCCATCCGACACGGAATCGCTGCTCAAAATGGATAGTATTCTTGCTCATCAGTTCTGATTGGCATGGAGTCTTTGGGCTCTTTTATTCTTTCCCGAACTGCAACTTTACTTTCCATGTCGATAATGTCCCACCAACTCCCAAAAGGCATAGAGGTGAGCGAATAATTACGAGCGCCATATCATTCGTAGATTCAATCATATCCAAATCTCTGAGATTTGCGCATACAGAAAAACTCGAAAAAGAGCTGAGGACAGTACTTCTCCGGTTGCCTGAGGAGGGGGATCCTCGAGAAATTTTGGGCAAATTCCCCGGAGATTA
>JASHPQ010000223.1 GCA_030037995.1 Nitrososphaerales archaeon
CTTTGTGGCTCCAATCGGACGAAAACCGCTTCCTCCAGATTTTCAGGGAAATAGCCCCCGGAAGCATACTGCTGATACTTTTTCTTTAGTATCCGTGCCGCAAGCCGTTTTTCGTTGAGATTCGTTCCCGGCCGGAGCACCTTCGCAGAACAATGGAGGAGCAGAAAAGATAGTTCCTCCCACTTTTCCGAATAGCAGTCAATCAGAAGCTCAGCGTTACCCGTTTCGGTGATATTCCGCACCCGCTTTAGTCCGACATCGCTTTGCTTCTTTTTCCGGTCCAGGACAAAATAGACCCGGCTTCCCGAATCTGCAAAGACGATTGGAACGAGATGCACAGAGTGGTTCTTATCGACGGTCGCGAGCCTTGCCACCCTCGCTGCCCGAAGGTATTCCAGATTCTCCCGGGAAAGAGTCGCCTTGTTTTTCTTCAATGCTTGAAAGCTCTCTCGTGAGTAAAGAGCATCGGCATGGAGTACCGATCCGAAGTTTCAATCACCTTCCTGTCGCTTATGGATCCGCCGGGTTGAATCACTGCACGTATTCCCGAATTTCCTAGCAGCTCCACACTGTCCGGGAACGGGAAGAATCCGTCCGAGGCGCAGTAGGCACCTCGCGCTCTCCCCCCCGCATTATCTAGGGCAATCTTGGTCGCGCCGTTGCGTTTTCTGAAGCTCCCCACTCCCAACGTCCAGAGTTTCGACAGCCTGCTGGGATCGCTCGGAAGGGTCTCCCCGTTCCCAACCACGATCGCGTTCGATTCCACTCGCCTCGCGATCTCCCACAATCCGAGAAGCACCGCCACATCGATACTCGCAGGTTTTGCTTTGGTTTCGATAGTAACATGAGAAGGATCCAGTTTCTTGGTATAATTAGGTGCGTCCTGGACGAGCACTAGACCCTGGATCAACTTGACATCGTAGGGGAAGGTGGAGCCAATGGTAGTTTGAATTAGCCGCATCTTCTTTTTCTGCTTCGCCTTCAAGATTTCCAGCGCTTCCTTTTCGTAGCTGGGCGCGAGGACTATTTCCGTGTAAACGGATTCGTCCTCCACATCCTCGTTTTTTCCCACCAGCTTGGCGGTCTCCACGTCCACATTCCGGTTCAACACCGTGGTATTTCCGAAATCCGCCTCCGGGTCACAGGCATGAGCGAGGCGATAAGCGTCCGCAAGCGAGGTCGAGAAGGCAAAACCGGAGATCTGCCCGTGCTTCACAGTCGCCGCGGCGGGAGTCGCCTCGAACCCCTCCAGGATCTCAAAGGAAGAGGCTACGTCCAGCTGGTTGTTGTACGATCTGGTGTCTCCAAAAAGCTGCTTCCACTCGGGTATTCCTCCCTTCGCCCCGTTGATCGCGTAGATCATGGCCTTTTGGTCAGGGTTCTCGCCGTACTTTGGTACCTCAAAGGTGCTGGAGATGAGAAAGAAAGAGTCGGGGAAGGACTTTTCGGGATCCATCCTGCGACTGAGGGTGCTGTAGATCGCGGTGTCGTAGGCAGAGACGATTTCAAAGGCCTTCAGGGCCATTTTCTTCCTAGTTGCGAAAGAGATCCTCCCGGCGGAGGCGTCAAGGTCAGCTTCGATCTCCGGATAATATTTTGTAGCTGGAACGACGCACACGGATTCGAAGTTTTTCGCCGAGGCTCTCACCAGTGAGGGGCCGCCGATGTCAATCAATTCTATTAGCTCATCCTCCGAAACTCCGGCCCTCTGGGCAGCCGCTTCGAAAGCGTAAAAGTTGCACACGACCATGTCAAACGGAAGGATTCCGTGAGAAGCGAGCTGATTCATGTGGTCGGAACTGGATTTTCTCGCGAGTATCCCTGCAAATATCTCGGGCTGGAGAGTCTTTACACGGCCGTCGAGCATTTCGGGGAAGTGCCCGAGCTCCTCAAGGGGCACCGTCTTAATCCCGGATCTTTCGAGAGCGGACCGGGTCCCACCGGTCGCAACGATTTCCACTCCGCGATTTTGGAGGGCCAATCCAAATTCGGAAAGTCCGGTCTTGTCGTAAACAGACACTAGGGCTCTACTGATTTTCAAAGCACTTTCATGATTAGGCACAGACAATCTCGCATCTCCACTCTATTTTTTAGAATCTCTATACTTTGAGAATTTTGCGACAGAAGAAAAATCTGTTCCTTGATAAAATTTAGATATAGGTAAAAAGTGAATTGGGTTTATTCAAAATTAATTGAGGATGATTTCGTCTTCGGATGTTTTTCCTTGAACAGAGCGCAAAGCTCGAATTGATCGGCACTGCACAAAAGCCATATGCCGCTTTGGTTTAGCGGTTGTTGAAACACTCAAAAAAACAGACCTGATATTTCATATTGAAAATTTACACAAAAACTGGCGACAAAGGAGAAACTGGCCTCTACGGTGGCAAAAGGGTTCGCAAGGATAACCTCCGAGTCCAGGCGTACGGGGAGATTGACGAGACAAATGCCGCGATCGGCATTGCGAGATCTTACATCATCGAGGGTTCGTCGGGGTCCAGAGAGATTCTAAACTTCATAGACTCCGTTTTAGAGACTGTCCAAAACAAGCTCTTCTCGGTCGGGGCCACGCTCGCGGGAACGGACGATCCGAACTATTTGGTCAAGGACTCTGACCTTGAGTATTTGGAAAGGTGCATCGACCACATGGACGAGCAGGTGCAGCCGATCAAGGCATTTATCCTGCCGTACGGCACGGATCTCTGTGCCAGACTGCACTTGGCCCGGACTGTCGCGAGGAGAGCCGAAAGGAGCATCGTCGCCCTGTCAGCGCAGGAAACGGTTGACCCAAACATTCTCGCTTATGCCAACAGGCTGTCCGACTTTCTCTTCACCCTCGCAAGGTTTGCCAACAAGGCCCAGGGGATCCCGGACACCTTGTGGAAGAAAGATTTCATGCCTACGATAATGCCTCAAAGTCAGACGAAGTTGGATGCAAAGCAGCAGCAGGAAATTCACAGCCACGTTGAGGGGAAGCAGAACGGCGCGAAGATCGTCGCGGCCCTAAACGGAAAGAACGGTACTCCCTGACCATAACCTGAAGCTTTCGACCGCAATACCCCCAGCTAATTTCTCCTCCTTCGAAAGCTGCAAACTTTAGACATTATTATATCTCTGAAGGTCTTGGCTATCTAGAGCCCCTGCGATTCGGGAATTCCTTAGTGTGGAGTTTTTTCTTTTGTCTGACAGCGACGACGATCAGCTAGGCGCATCCAATCCAGACTTGTTTGACTACCTTCGACGCAAGCTTCTCGGCAGCTCCTTGAATGTCGTACGCGTGAGTGCGAGGGAGATCAGCATCGAGTCGGGCGATACGATCTCCATGAAGATCCTGGTTCACGAAAAAAAGAAACTGCTGGATTTTTCGATCTTTTCAAAGGTTCTGAACAGGCCGGTGACTGTAGAGGAGATCAACGGGTCGACCTTCATGGAGGCTAGAATGGAGGAAGAGCTCGAGAAGGAAGATCGGAGCCTCTTGGGAGAGGACATGCTCCTCTCCGTCGATCTGCTCCGCCTGTGGGCAAGAGAAAACGGTTACGCTTTGGCAAACGACGGACTGGAAGAAAAGCCGAAACAGGCCAAGGCAGTCAAGTAATACCTGCGCAAGGGAGCTCTACTCTTTTACGCTCTGCATCCAAAATCAGATTTCATCTAATTGGCTGCAGCCACCATTACTTTCTACGGAACCTCCGCGGCGATCCCGAGCCTTAACCGGGGGTTTGCCTGCATCGGAATTTCCGACGGGACAAGGGAGAAGGACGGCCGCCTCTTGCTCGACTGTGGAGACGGGGCGCTGAAGAATCTCCTGAAGTTTGGGGTTGATGTGAATTCTATCGATGGGATCCTGATTTCGCACCATCACTCCGACCATCTCACGGGGATTACACAAATAATTGAGACTATGGGAATAAGAAAAAGAAAAGCAGATCTCAAAGTCTATGGGCCTCCCGGACTGAAAGAATACTTCGGTACAGTTCAAAAGATCACGAACGTGGCTTCTAAAAGAAATTTCCAAGTGGAGCTCACGGAAGTGGCGCCCAAGCAAAGGTTCACGTTAGGCAACTACGCGGTGGAGACGTTTAAGATGGAGCACACTCTCCCGTGCATCGGGTACCGAATGACCTGTCCCGAAGGAAAGATCGTCGCCTACACGGGAGACACGATGCTG
>JASHPQ010000224.1 GCA_030037995.1 Nitrososphaerales archaeon
ACGGCCCTTTTGAAAAACAACCCGTCTCCTACAATGGATCAGGTCAAGCAGGCCATAGATGGTAATCTCTGTAGGTGTGGGACTTACATCAATGTACTCGCAGCTGTTCAACAAGCTGCGATGACCCTTTGAGGTGGAAAATAGAAATTGAGTTTCGCATTAGTTGGAAACCCAAACGTAAACAGACGAGATATCCCGAGCAAGGTAACTGGCAAGCTTGTTTACACTT
Source organism: Nitrososphaerales archaeon (assembly GCA_030037995.1). Lineage (GTDB taxonomy): Archaea > Thermoproteota > Nitrososphaeria > Nitrososphaerales > CADDZS01 > DATLTL01. The sequence goes on from JASHPQ010000224.1 coordinate 230, forward strand.
ACGACATCAACCCGGAACATCTTGGGCTAGAACCGGATCAAATGCTCTACATGGGTATTCTGAGATGTCCGTATGCACGCGCAAATGTTACTAAAATGGATACCAGTGCAGCGGAAGCTGTGGGTTACGTTACTCTCACGGCGGACGACTTTGCACCGTATAACCTAATGTTCGTTGGCAGCGGACAGCCTCATCCTCCGATCACAAATACTGTGTTGTACTCCGGTCAGCCCGTAGCGGCTGTTGCGGCACCAACCACCGATGAGGTCGAAGATGCGATCAGTTTGATTAATGTTGAGTACGAAGTTTTGCCTTTCGTCCTAGATGTGGAAGATGCGCTCAAGCCTGGTGCAGTGCAGCTGTTTCCGACCGGGAATCTGCCACTGGGGGCGGTGAATCCCGAAAATGATGTGTTCACTCCTTCCACGATCCGGTACGCCTTTGGCGATGTCGATTCTGCGATAGCGAGCGCCGATGCTGTTGTTGGATCTCCTGACCCAATCGAGTTGGAGACTCAGGTGCATCAGCAGGCAGAAATGGAGCCTTGGGCAACAGTGGCGTATTTTGCAAACGGTAGCCTTACGGTCTATGATACCACTGAAGCACCATTTCTAGGGCAGGCCACCATAGCATCATACTTCAATCTCCCCATAAACAACGTCAGGGTCGTAGGAGGCGGGATTCCAGGTGTCGGTGCGAGTGGCTTCGCCGGAATGACCATGGGTAATAAACTGGGAAATGCAGAGCATGTGATTATCACTGTAATGATGGCGATGAAATCCGGCGCCGCTGTAAAATACGGGCCGACGCGATCGGATCACCTCGCAATCACCTCGCAGAGGTTTTCTGAGAGAGCCTATCTGACATTTGCAGGCATGAACGATGGCACCTTGACTGCAATCAAAGGGGTGATCTATGAAAATTCCGGGGCATACGGAGGGGCCAACGGCTCCGACACTATTAGCGACTTTATGAATATGTACATAGTGCCCAATATGGATATCAGTCTAATCCCGGTTAACGTGAACACTCACAACCGTTCAGGAGCGTTCAGAAATGTTGGGGAAAGTCAGGGTCACTTCTTCTTGGAGTCGATGGCGGATATGCTCTCTGAGAAAATGGGTATTGATCCTACACAATTTAGGCTAATAAACATGCGTGGCCTTACTCCAGCAACCAGAGTTGATCCTACAGCAGGTTTGCCCTATACAGGATTTGGAAATCCTGAAACTTTCATCGACGCGATGAATGCCTTTGGGTGGAGCTCTCTTTGGAAGGGCTGGGGAAACCCTAGTTCGGTAAACGGAGCAGTTAGGACAGGTGTGGGATTTGCGTTGCACAACGGTGCGAAAGGCTCTCCATTCGGGCCTAGCAACGTTCGGATTACTATAAGCCAGGATAGCAGCGTTTTCATAAATTCTGGAAGGACTGAAAACGGTGCTGGCAGCGACACAGCGATACCGATCATGGCTGCGGAGGCTTTAGGGCTAACATCTCTGGCCAATTTCACATACTTGCATGCGGACACGGCGCTTACGACGAATGACGGAATTCAGGGAGGAAGTACTTCGACTCGCACATCAGGTCTTTCGACTCTCTTGGCCGTCGAAGACCTCAAAGATCAGTGGACTCCCATGATCGCAGCAAAGCTGGGAGTTCCCGCCAGCAGTCTGGTTTTCGGAAACAATATGATCTATCAAAACGGAAACCCCAGCGTGAACATTTCTTTCAACGACGCTGCGGCGATGTTGCCAGCCCCAATAACTGGAAGTGGTAACGGCATAAGCTCTATCCCATATTCGACCGTAGGCTTCCGAGTGGGAGGCGGCAAGTTTGCTACGGTAGCCGTGGATACCGAGACTGCTGAAGTCCGGGTGGTGAATGCGACCGTAGGGATTGGCATCGGGCGCGTCATTTTCAGAAAGGGAGCGGATAGTCAGCTGCGCGGGGGCTTTATTCAGGGAGTTGGGGAAGCCCTATTCGAAGAGTATGAGAACGATCCGACTACCGGCAGAATTATCAACTACAACTATCACGATTTCAGGTTGCCGACACAGGCAGATACTCCAGATTCGATAACATCTGTCTGGGGTGAGTACGTAGATCCTGTTGGACCCTTTGGGGCAGTGGGAATCGGCGAGAATTGTTCTATGGCGGTGAGCGCGGCGATCGCCAACGCACTCAGCAATGCGCTGGGAGGATACCGGTTCAATACTCTCCCGATAACGAAGATGGACATCGTGGCCGCGATACAATGGATGCAAGCTAATGGAAAATTATAGGAGAAAATTGGTGAAATAAAAAATGAGAACAGAAGTATCCAAATTCGCTCTGATACAGGCGAGTTCGGTGAGCGACGCGGTTTCGAAACTGACGCAGTACGGTGTCGACAACGCTGTCGCGGTGGCAGGGGCTACAGACGTAATATCGAGAAATAAGAACAGAATAACGACGATGATGCAACAGTACCTGATCGACATTTCTGGATTGGGACTCAGTTACATCAATGGTTCTTCCAGCAGCGGTTTCACCATCGGTGCCACGACTCCGATAAGTACTGTGGCCAATAATTCCAACATAAGCAGTGGTATATCCGTTCTTTCTCAAGCCGCCAGTGCTGTGGCCACTAATCAGATACAAAACATGGGAACGATCGCAGGAGACGTTCTACAGGAGGTTTGGTGCCCGTACGTTCGCAATGATTTTCCCTGCTGGAGAAATGGAGGCAATGTCTGCTACGGAGCTATCGGAGATAACCGTTATTATCACAGCATCTTTGGAGGGAGGCTGTGCTACGCCAACCACGCAGGAGATCTCGCGCCTGCTCTGACAGCTCTTGGGGCTACTGCAACCATTCAGGGAAGCCTAGGAACCCGCACCGTCTCGATGGAAGATCTAATTCCGGGCATTAACGTGATTAGCGGGCGAGTCAAGGAAAACACTGTAGATTATAATGAAATACTGACGGAATTTCAGATACCTGCACAGCCCTCGGGCACCGTGAGCGCCTTTTACAAGGCAAGAGATAGGGGGACTTGGGACTTTGCCCTAGCTAGCGCCGCTGTGGTTCTCAACATGTCTGGAAGTACGATATCCAAGGCAAGCGTCGTCCTTGGAGGAGTCGATGTGAAACCACATAGAGCCACAGGAGCTGAGAGCTACCTTTCGGGACAGACGTTGTCGGAAAGTGTGATCCAAAATGCAGCCGCGCAGGCCGTTGCTGATGCGACTCCTTTGACCACAGGTATTGGAAATGCATACAGAGTCACGATTGCGAACGGTGTCGTTAGAAAGGCGCTCCGCTCTCTATCATCCACGCCTAACGCCAGCGTCTACGACTAATTCGCACAATCTATTTCGTTTGGCCTTTGCGAGGTTGACCAGGCAATCGTGAGCGAGAGTCCTGCTACTGAACCTGAAGAGCTTACCCTTCCTCAGATGTTCGAGAAATACAGAGGCAAGTGGGTCGCTATAGCTGTAACCAAGAGGGATAGAAATCTGCAACCAACATCCGGAAAAGTAATTTCGAGCCACGCGGACAGGTACAGACTCCGGCAACAAATCGCGCAAGTGAGTGACGTTTGCATACTATTTGCCGGTGAACCCCAATATCCGCTGTTTCTGTAGCAGTCGAAGATACGTTCGAAAGGTTCCCTTATGTGTTTGTGAGGTTGAAAGGGAAAAACGGGTACATCATAGAGTACCGTGCTGTATTGAACCCCGTCTCCGATTATTCGGTGCTGCCAAAAGTGGATGCTTACAAGTTGGGCTACACGGAGGCTGGATACACGGAATTTCTAACAAGGCCACCGAATCTAGTGTCTTTCGCCACGGGGAATGGGCTGTTCGAAGGCCCGTTGATTAAGATCCTTGAGGCATCAGTTGGACCAATCTCTTTGCAGCGAGTGGATTTCATTGCCTTTGACATGAATCAACAAACGGGTTGTGATGTAGTCCTAGGGAAAAGCTTTCTTCAGTCTCTCAGGCTAAGCATTGACTATCGCAATAAGAAATTCAGTCTCGAAAAGGAGCAGTAAAAGGGTCGTTTCTCCATGCGCTTCGAATTAAGAAATCCAATGGTGCTGATTAGCAAAGTAAAGGGTGCCAATGGGAAAATCAGAGAGTTCGCAACGGTTCTCGATAGCAACTGGCCATACTCGTATATCCCAAAGATGGATGCCCTCCAGCTCGGCTACTCAGAAGTGTCCAATCGGCCCCAGGAGTGGGTGACCTTGTACCCCTCCCAGGTGGCCACGATCATGAGTATGAGGGGGATCGAAATGTGCACGGTTGTTTCTCTAAAGGAAGTGTCGATCGGAAAACTCGTTGCAAAAGACGTGCAGGCAATAGTGTACCATATAGAAGCGCCTCCAATCATACCGGTGGACGTAGTGCTGGGGCAAACATTTCTCAAGAATTTCAGAATAGCTATAGATTCAAAAGCGGGAACGCTCACCCTTACGTAAAGCATTGTAACACCAAATGAAGAGGGTCCTCGTCTTTATCTTCTAATTTTTTCCCGGTTCAATTCCCTTTTATTTTCTGCAAGATAATTTAAATAAGCAATGTATACCTGTTGCATGAGAGAGGTAAGGATTTGAACAGCCAGTTTAACGGTCGGAAGCGCGCCCTTTCGGTTGTTATGGCCGCGGTCGTCGTTGTAGCTGTAATAATCGCAATACTGGGAATCACATACATTGCCCTAGTGTTTCCTGGAAGCATCGCGGGCAGTACTAGTAACACTCTGCCTGAATCTTCAATAAGTATCGTACCTGCACCCAACTTGCCATCTACCTTTTCAAATACGAACGTGTTCATCCCGGTCGGGGCTGCTATAGAAGGGAGGGTTGCGACATTTAATCCTCAGAATGTCACGGTCGCAATCGGAGTAAACAATACCATCATTTGGACGAATCTAGATAATGCCACTCATGTCGTCGTCGCCGCAAATGGTTCGTTCAAGTCTGGAAACATCACTCAAGGGAGTGCGTGGAACTATACATTCTCGACTCCTGGAGTGTACCACTACTCGGATCCCAGCTACGGGTGGCTCAATGGAACCGTCACAGTAGTATCTTAAGGATCCTACTCTCGGAAGAGAGTTGCATCGACATTTCGTCTGATTTTGAATTAGGGTGCGTCCACTGATTCATCTGGCTGGAGTCGCTCGGCTTCTTCGCCCGCTTCTTTCTCCAGTTGTTTTTCTTCTTCGTTCCCATCATCCGATCCTTTGAAGGATTTTAGCGAGAGCATAATGGGGAGTTCTTCCAAGCTGATAATCATGCCCTCTGGCTTTGCGCTCAGAAGTACATCGATCTGCTCGTGCTTGCTTGGCATGACGACCGGCCTGAGGCCCAAAGCTTGAGCCGCTTTGAGGTCCTGCATTCGATTGCAGAAATAGATCGTTGCTTCTGACTTGATGCCAAGTTTCGCGAGTACAGGTTCCAGTCTCGTTCCGAGATCTACTGCTTTAACAAGCTCATCTCTCGCAGCCACTTCTGAAAAGAAAGATCCGAGTTCCTTTTCTCGAAGAAACTTTGCTGCGGGGCTCGTCCCAATATCAGTCGTCGCGACCACGCTTAGTTTCATCGCCTTCAACGAGGCGAGGCCATTTTTGACGCCCGCGTACAGTGATAAGTGGCTAACCTGCTCCATCTCTGATTCCTCCATGGCTTTTGAGATCTCCGTTGCAAGTTCGTCGTATTTTTTTGTCGAGATCTTCTTATTTTTTTTCTCTTCTATCAAACTCGAGATTTGATCAAAGATGTCGTAAGATCTTCCTGGAGCGCTGGGTGAGGGAGTATTAGCGATTTGCTTAGCCTTAACATAGTTGAGGTCCATTGGAGCTAGTACTCTAAAATCAAAAATTAAAGCTCGAACTCGCATTCGGGAAGGGCTCGGGACTTTTCCGAACGTATCCCCTATTCTACTTATCGCCTTTCGAATTTTAGAGCATGCTGATACCTTAGAACCAATCGCCAACTGGACAATGTAAGACGATCAAATGGTTACGGCGTCAGTAGTAACAACGTGAGCCGTTTGTCTCCTTCCTCTTCCATAATGCGGAATAAATCAACGGGCCCGGTGGGATTTGAACCCACGACCTACAGCTATCTCTGCATAGCGGATAGGAGGATCGACGCGTCTTCTGTCACACACTGCCGCGCTATCCATGCTTCGCCCAGATCAGAAAACTTTCCGAATCTCGACTGCGCTACGAGCCCTTGGCGAAATGGCTACCCGAATTCTGATTTATGGTGATCGCTTTACCAACTTTTTCTTTCAGAAATGTACCAATCAATTTTAATGCCTCGATTCAAAGGAATTACTTCAACATCTGTGTAGCTCTCATCGTTGTCCATTTCTTCCGAGATTTTCAATTTTGCAGTGAGCCTCGTCGAGAAATCCGGCTACGCGGGAGTATTTGGACTCATGATCATCGCAAGCGCGGCTGTGCCGATTCCGAGCGAAGTCATACTCCCTGTGGCTGGTTATCTGGTGTCGATAGGGCAGCTTAATTTCTGGCTGGTCGTGGCACTCGCCGCGATGGGGAGCCTGATCGGAACTCTCATCGCTTACTCTATCGGCTATTTCCTGGGTCGGGGAGCGATACTGCGCTACGGCAGGTACATCCGAATGAACGAGGGCCACCTGAAGACCGCGGAGAAATGGTTTGCGAGAAACGGGAACGTCACAGTGCTTTTCTGTCAGTTCGTCCCGCTAATCCGAACCCTCGTTCCCTTTCCGGCGGGAATCGGCGAGATGAAGCTATGGAAGTTCGTTGGGTTCTCGCTGATCGGGATTGTGGTATGGGACACCGTTTTGGTGTACATCGGTTACTATGTAGGAAGAAACTTCCTCGCAATATCTCTCGCACTCAATGGAGCCTTTACCCAGATCGGGATCGTGGCTGTAGTCCTGGCCATTGTGATTATCGCGCTATGGATCAGGCATCGCAGATCTCAACAGGCGCAACGTAAAGAATCAGGAAGTACAGCCAGTAGCAGTCCCTCCAGTACTTGATGAGTTATTTCTCTTTTCGACCTGTCTGATGACGTAGGCCGACCCGCTAGATGTCTACAATTCATGATAATACGTCGAGAGAGTATGATCTCTCGAGGAATTGTTTGTGCATCTTTTCAACGGATCTTCGATTTATCTTACCTTTGTGAGGAACGAACCCTCCGCTAAACCTCGCCGGAATGTGCATCAATTCATGGATCACGACTTTCTCTTTTTCCACCTGATCCAGGGAGTCGTACTCTTCGGAAATCACTTCGATGATGTAGTGAGGTTGCATTCCTAGCGCATCAAACCAGATCCGTCCCATGCCGTGGATCCTTGCTTGGACGCGTCGCGCCTTGCTTCCCTTACTGCGATAAAAGTGCAACCTGCTGGAGTCGATGTAATCTAGAGACAACGACCTGATCACCGACGATGCCACCGCTTCGACGTCCGGCGCTCGTTCGTAGGAGATCAAAAATCTACAGTCTCCCGCAGGGGTACTCGGGATTATGAGTTAGATATTATTTCCTTAAAGTCAGCCATCCGGACTTCGAGACCAAAACGGTCTTCCATTTTCTTCATTTCTCGGTAGGTCTTCAACATCAATGGCAGGTGCTTTACCATGCTGAACTTGCCGGCGAACTTGAGTTTG
>JASHPQ010000225.1 GCA_030037995.1 Nitrososphaerales archaeon
TGCCGTCGCCGACGGAGTGGGTGGGTACGAGGGTGGCAAGGATGCAAGCGAGCTTGCGATCGCCTCTCTTCGAAACAAAGCTGGAGAGATACAAAATGAAGTCTTGGCTAGAAGTGCTCTAGAAGAGATCCACGAGCAGCTGCTTCACACCGCAAAGTCTCGCAACTTCCGGAACATGGGGACGACTCTCTCCCTTGTCAAGATCTTCCCCGATTTTCAAACTGGACGAGGTGGCAAGGCCTTGACGGCGAACGTCGGAGACAGTCCGATTTTTTTGTTCCCAAATTCCGAAACCAACTTTTATTCCGATCCCGCTTACCGAAAGGTGTTTACGGATGACTCTTTTCGCGATGAGAGTCCGGGCTCCATGTGGGCAATCGTGCAATACCTCGGAATGGAAGCAGATGAAATCACCGTCCATACCCAGAATTTTGATTTTCAAGAGGGCGATGTAATTCTCATCTGTTCAGACGGGATAAGTGACAATTTGATGGGGGAGAGTACATATTCTCGAAAAAAAAGGACCGGCGACGTGGGGGAGATCGTGAGGAAGACGGGAAGCGCGAGAAAAATAGTGGAAGAAGCGCTACAGGCGGGAATAAAGGCGGACGACATGACGGCTGTATTGATCTTCTTATGATTGAATTCTCGAAAAGCGTATGCAAGAGGAAGAGCTTGCGTCTTTTGATCCGTATACTGGTTCGAGATATAGCGGAAACCGATAGGCCCAGACAGTGCCTGCTCTATTTAGGGCCATTAGAGAAAATAGATAGGACTTTTCTAGCGGAACTTATCGCTTAACCGCTGACGCTCTCTTGGGAAGCACGGCCGAAAGGATCGCCCTCAAAGATGACGGTAGCACGTGCCAGATTTCTGTGCGATTCTCTTAGGAAGCTTTCGCCATTTACGCAGAGACTATCGAATAAATCGAAAGGAAGTTGTTGAGCGACACCAACGCAAAGATCGCACCGAATAATACGATTGTCGCAAAAACCGTCTTTTTCATGCGTTGATCTTTCGTAGCAACACCCAGGTAAATTAATGCTCCCGCACCAACGAAGAAGGCCGATTTAACAAAATCGCAACATCTGCGATGCCGAGACCAAGGGACGATGAAAGGTAGACGAGGGCGAAGTTTGCCCTGGACAAGCCAAGCTTGAGTGCCAAGATAGTGCTGGAGAGATCGAAGAGATTGAACATTACAAAGTAGGCAAAAGCGATCGCGAAGGACGAGTAAGAAACCGCGACGTCAGCTTTAATGGTATAGATTTTTAGGAGTTTCATGATATTTATGCTCTTTACAAAATCCTGCCTAAATTACTGTCCGAAATTCCGTCATGTGGCCGCTGGATCGTTAGATTTCTTTTCTTCGCGAAAAAGGAAAAAACACGCGTGTGTGTTGTTCAGGCAACGACTTTTTATTTAGGGCATGTCGAAAAAGTTTCTGGTTGTCATCTCGGAAAAACGGAAGCACCAAAAAGTCTGTCAAGTAATGACGTTTTTTGAGCGCTTCAATTCGAAGTCAGAAACTTATGTCTCGGATTCAACCCTTTAACAGGAACGTGTTTCAATTCAAGGAAACCAATCTTCGATCATTCTTTTCAGTTGTGCCTTAGCTCTCGAAATTCTAAAGAGTTTATGTTGTGGCCTATAGAATATTTACAATAGTTTTAGCAAATAGCCGGTTAACGAGGGTTCCAATCCTCATGGCGTCGCAACCTCCCAAAGAGAAAAGGAAAGTTCAAATTTCCGGCAAATCCTCCTGCATGATTTCCCTGCCAAAGAGGTGGGTCAAGGAAATGGGTCTGGTTCAGGGTAGTCCTCTCACAATCTCTCGACACAACAGCACTTCTCTGCTGATCAGCATGGACAAAAACCTTGGAGGGAACGTCGCGCAGGGCGAGAATGACATTGGCTCCTTGTTTGTCTCCAGGCCGGAACTCCCGGAGACCATTCTAAGAAAAATAATCTGTCTATACGTCCAGGGATACAATATTATCAAGGTCAGGATGATTGAGAATTCGAGCAGTTCCTTCCTCAAAACCACGATCAGGGAGCTGGTGCGTCGCCAGTTGATCGGAGTAGAAATCATCTCTGACGCATCCGACGGGCTGGTGCTGCAGATCTTGCTCGGAAAGTCTGAATTAACGATTGAAAACGCGATGAAGCGCATGTCTATCGTCTCCAGCGCCATGCTCGAAGATGCACTCTTTGCACTGAGATTTTTTGACAAGAGGCGCGCCAGGGATGTGATCGAAAAGGACGAAATAGAAAGGTTCGGGTCTTACACCGCCAGGCAAATCTTAGGTTCGATCAGTCATGACTTTTTCAAGGAAGGCGATGATTCCGAACCGGAAAATCTAGCGGTCTATCTGATGATCTCCAGGGCTATTGGGAACGTCGCCAAGTGCGCGCGGGACGTGGCCGAACAAGTTCTTAGACTCGATTCCCCCATTGATGGCCGAACTTCCGAATATCTGGGGAAACTGGGGAGTGCCGCTTCTGAAATCTTTGATTCCGCGGTCCTATCTTTTTTCAAACGAGACAGCAGAGCGGCGGAGACGACAATTGACAGGTCGAAAGAGTTTTCGAGCCTGGATGGAGTTGCACTGGAGAATCAGCGCGAGTTTTCGAGAAGCCCGTTCGATTCAGGGCAGCTCATGGTTTTGGTGGGCGCAATAGAAGCTCTGAAGAGTGTGGTCTACCATTCGGTCGAGGTTTCTGACCTCGTTCTGAATCTCACATCAGAACAGTATGTCAGGACAGAAGAGGCGGTCTCCCCGACTATTTCAAACAGTGGACTAATCTTGGAACGAGATCCCATGAACGTGTTCTCATAGCTACGTGTTTGAGTCTTCTAACGTTTCGAGTGCACTCTCGTCCGAGGATTCTTCCGAGTACCCCTCTTCATGCGGCCGGTTCCGCCTCCTCAGCATGAGGACAGATGCTATGGCCACTATTACAACCACGGCCACGATCATAATTCCGATAACGTTAATCTTGAAGGCGACTTTAAGCGCCGCAGGCGAGTTCACACTGAAGGTAAGAGGATTCGTGACTGCGACCGTGGCGTTCGGCCCGCCACTTATGTTGCCTGTCCACGAGGAGAACGCGTAGAAAACCGGGAACGGATCCGCCGACATGCTAAGTAGCTGCCCCGGAGGCACGTAGACTATCTTGGACTGCCCTAGCCCCACGGTCCCGGTAACATTCCCGAAGGAATATTTCACAGATCCAGTCGAGGGAGCCGTAATCGTTAGCGCCGCGTAAAAGTTTGCAGTTTCGGTAATAGGGGCAGTAACAGTGAGTATGAGACTGGACGAGCTGCCTGTATAAGCTCCGATACCCTGCCCGGACCATCCTTCAAAATTCCAGCCTCTGGGGGAAATGAGAGTCACGTCCAGATTGGTACCCGGATTGTTCCAGCCTGACTGCTGGGAAAGCACGACCGGGATCCCGGTCGGGCTGATGTCTAATGTCACCATGAACTGGTGGTTGTAAGTTGGCGTGAGAGATAGGGCGGAAGTTACGGTTCCCCTAACGGTAGAATTGGTTGCCCATTCTTCACCGGAATTGGATCCAGGGAGGTCAGAAGGGAGCGAGACTGTGGTTCCAGCATCCGCCCACACCCGGCCTGACGTTTGGTTGACCGAGATAGACTCGGTATCTCCGAAAAGTACGACGCTGGCAGAGGGTCCTCCGGATGGATCCGCTCCGTTTGTAACCGTATACTCAAGCGTGATCGGATATTGATTGTAATAGGTAACAGAGATGGTAAATGTAGAGTTGACTATTCCAAAAGGAGCCGACGAGGTCAGCCACCTCTCCGAAGAGCTTGACCCAAGAGAGCTGGGCATAGAATAACTGGAACCAGCGTCCAGCCAGACGTACTGTACCGGCCTCGTCGTATTTGCGGCGCTTGTACTGTTAACGACGGTTTTTGCCTGTATGGAAACCGAGTGTCCAAAAGCCACCCCGTTGATGGCAGGTAACGCAGTAGGAGAGCCACCGCCCAGAATTACGACAGAGAATCCGACTTCAAATTGGTGATACAGCGTTATCTGAAATTTACCTGGCTCGGACGCGACCCCCGAAACAGAAGAATACGCCCATCTCTCCGTACTGTTTGGCGAAACCATCGAGGCGCTCACGTTTAAAGCTGTACCTGCATTTACCCAAACTGCGGAAGAGATGTTCGAAAGTCGATAGCTCGCCGTGCCGTTAAATGAGGTGTAATTCACAACTGGAAGACTCGGCGGGACCCCGCCGCCGGATACAGCATATGAGAAATTGAGTGCGAATTGATGATAGAAAGTAAGGTTAAGACTCTTTGGGCTGGCGATAACACCAGTGTTGTTAGAAATGGAGATCCATCGATCAGTCGAGTTCGATCCCGGCAGCAGATTCGTGACGGAATAGGTCGAGTTAGCATCTAACCAATAGGTGCGAGAAGAGATGTCTAAAGGAAAGGTCAAGTTCGAGCCGAATGATGATCCGGTGAAAGTAGGAGGATTCGAGTTGCTTCCATTAGATCCTGGAATATGGTAAGAGACGGTTATTGGAAACTGGTTATAGTACGAGTTCCCGACCGTAGCGGAGAATGTCACCTTTCCATCTCCCGAGCCGGGCAGAGATTCCCATCTCTCCGAGCTAGTGGAAGATCCTAGCGTGTTGCTGTAGCTGTAGCTCGAACCCGCGTCTGCCCAAACTTGATTGGGCGCGACTGTTGTGTTAGTCATCCCACTGTTAACGTACGTAACCGTGGGGCCGGTCGAGATGGTCTTACCTGTGGGAATGACCGAGTAACCAAAGTCCACGAGGTACTGATGATAGGAAATAACGGGAGGGATTTGAAACGGCTGGGAGACACTCCAGCTCGCCTCGGGATTGGTCCATCGCTCAGTCGTGGGAGAGGCAAGATAAGTCTCACTGGAGACTGTTGCGGTCGTTCCCCTCAGCACCCAAATGTATCGACTTGTATCGCTTAGGCTGAGGTCTACGTCCGACGATCCCGCAGTGATGCTCGAGGGAGCAGTCACATAGGTTATCGAAGCAAACGCACTGGGCGCGCTGTTGTCGGACGTAGCTTCGTACACGTTTTGCTTCAAGATGTCGTAATAATTGAGCGGACCGATCTTCAAGGAGGCCGTACTGAGATAAACGACCTCACCCTGACAGGAAGCATCTAAGCACCACTCTTCCGACCCGGTGTTGGAACTGGAAGAGAATGGACCTATCGACAGAGACGTGTTCGGATCGGCCTGAATGGTCATCGCCCCGGTAACATAATGGACGGTAAAGAGCTGTCTTCCTATGGCATAACTCAATGGAAAATAATTGGTTACGGTCAATGCATTTGAAGTCCCATACGGCTGGAGGATCACTTGCACCGAAGTCGTATGAGGAGGAACAAGAGTGCAACCCCCTGCGGCATTGCTCCATTCCTCCTGGAGGATGTACTCGTGATCGTGCAAGATAACATTGGCGCCATCGGTCGAGTTGACGAGCCCGAACTGTCCGGCGCACTGGTTGTCAATTTCCGAAGCAGTAGTCGCGTCGTACCAAGCACTACCAAGAGGATCTGTTTGAAGCGCAAACTGCTCCTGCGAGACCAAGCTGATCTCAGAATCTGCTATGGGATCGTTGTAGGGAAAAATGGGCTCTGAGATTTGGCATCCACCGGTGATTCCGCTGGGATCGACCGACAAGAGCGCATAGGGGACATAATTATCGGACTGAACGTAAGAGTGGTACGCACAAAATCCTGTCTGCTGTGGAGTGTTGAAGGTGCACATCGTCATCCCTTGATCTTCGCAAACGTTGATTCCACTGGCGGTGAAAACATAGTAAGCGTCGTCTTTGCCGGTGGGAAGCGAACCGCTGCTGATTATCTTCTGGACCTCGTTTGCAATATCTTGGCCGAGCAGCGGACTAGCAACTGTTCCGGGCTCAGGGTACGGTGTGGTATCAACGAATCCCCCGCCAAAGATCAGAGATCCTGTCGGCGAGGCGTTGACGTCGTCAGGATATTGAACCAGCAGCTTGGAAAAATTGCTTCCTCCAACGTCGTTAAAGTACTGCGAAATGAGAACCTCAAACTGAGAGTCGTTTATATCGTAATGATATCCGGCAGGTAGCCAAAATATCGCGTAGGCGTACTGCACCTGCTGAACGGGACCTCCGTGGTAAGTCAAAGGGGCGGTGGACGTTGGACTCGCTGAAGCCGGAGAATTCGCTGACACTAAAGGAGCAACCGATTGTACCGCTGAAATTACTTTGACTAAGGGGCCCTTCAATGACAGTTCTTTCTGACCAGTGACTAAATTCATGGCCGAACTCCTAAGTTGCCCCTGACTCAAAGCCGGGACGACTAAGAATAAACCGAGCAAAATTATGAGCCAAATTAGTGCAGGGAAACGCGGTTTCGGACGCAATCTCATGGCGACAACGCAAAAACAACGTCGTCTCATGCTATTTCAACAGAAACTCAATAATTCCTATAGTCCTCAATATAGCTGTTATGAAAATCAGCTGACTAGCCCTCTCATACAAAATGAATAATTGGCCATGCTGCAAACGTAAATCAATCAAAAAGATGACGAGTCGATGAGGATCTTCTGGTACGACCTTTTCATTCTGAGCTGCCTTTACCTGGATGTCAACCTAGGTCTTTTGCTGGTCGAAAACTCGCTGAAGCCGTTTGGCTTCCAGTTCGGTTTTCTTGTCATCCCGGTCGCCTTCTT
>JASHPQ010000226.1 GCA_030037995.1 Nitrososphaerales archaeon
ACGTTGCCGCAGTTCCTGCAGGTGGCCTTCAGGTACATCAGATCCACGTCGTCGTTCACCAAAATGGTGTCCACCGCGGATCTCTTTAGAGCATTCAACACATCCTGAATTCCGTAAATCGCGAGTCCCGTGTCCGAATTCACCTCTCTCAGAAATCTGTCCACGAGCCTTTTCTCCTCGACGACGCGCACGTTCTCTAGCAGTTTTTCCGATTTGCCGATGGTCTCCCTCACGCCTTCCCTTCCGGCGTATCCGGTGTCGAGCGTCCCCACGATGACGTTTTGCAGCCGGTAGTCTAAGTAACCATCTTTCACGAATTCATCCTTCGTCGGCCCGGGCCCGCTGACGATCAGCCCTTTAACGGGGTGCTGTTCGAGAAAAGTTTTCTTCGCGTGGTCTGCCAGACGGTTGAAGTAATCAGTGAGCTCCATTTCTCGAAGGCGCTCATATCGACGAGCACTGTTGTGGAGAACGAATCCATTCCCTACAAAGCTACCGGTCTCGGGGAGTTCGATATCGACGAATTCCTCCCTCGCTTTGTTATCCTTCAGATCCACGGTCGAGACGTAAGCAAAAATCAAATCGCTTTCTGAGGTCTTCGAGAGCTCTGTCGCGGTCTGCTGGAGAAGCCTTTCCCGACCTTCGAGCTGCAGATTCTTTGATTCCAGTAATTCATTCTCGAAGATCGCGAGCATCCGTTCGAAAACTCGGCTGCCGATTCCTCTCTCGTTACTGAAGGAATTCGCAATTCCGCGGAACTGTCTACGCCTAATCCCGACTTCCTTTGCCCTTTTGTCCACCCAGGATCCTACCACCGGCACGTTGTAGTAGCTCTGAGCCAACTTTCCCCCGGCCGCAATCCGCAATGTCAGCTTTTTATCCGAAGCGGAAATGCCAATCTCGTGCTCGAAAGCCTTGATTGAATCCAGATCGATAATACCAAGAGCGTACATTATACCAAAAGGAGTAGAGAAACGTCTGTATGACGATACGATGCCAAACCGGAGTAAAAGAAGGTTGACCTGCCTGATTGCTATGCTCGACTTCATCGCGATTCCAATTCTAGTTTTTCTGATGTATCCTTCAGCATCAAACAGACCGCGCAGAAAGCTCGCCAAATGCCTGTTGTCTAATGTGTGTAACTGCCCCGGAATTTCCCTCAAAGTTGTTGAGACTAGACCCGGATAATATTTCCGAAGACCGTCCGCGAAAATTTTCGAATGAATTCTGGTTTCAAAATAAGTCTTTTTTGACCAGCTGCCTCTTTGATGTCTTTTGTCCACAATTCGAATTGGCACGCAGTCCAGATCAAGAGCTTTACGCGACAGTTCAGAATAGAGCTGGGCTATTTCTTCCCGTTGCTCGTAGAGAAGAATCCTGTTTTTATCAGTGGAGCCGTGACCCAGCGCGTAACCTAAAAGCTGCAAAAGTTCATGACTGAAAAATTCTGGAAGAACACGTTTCGTTGTAACATAACTAGAATTGAATTCTTCCGGACTTGCCGCTAGGGATGTAACAACTTTCTGCAATTTTCCCCAGGTTAGATCTCGTCCTCCTCTCTCCAATTGGGAAATCTCCGTCTGGATAAGGCCTATTTCCCTGGCCAGAGAATCCTGCGACAATCCTTTGCTGGTTCGCAATTTCTTCAGGAGTTCCCTGCCATGGGAATTCACACTGTGTCTGAATGCCAGCGGAAAATGGGTGCTCAGGCTGGGTTCCTTTGGCTGTGGAAGTCTTCTAGCTATGAGCAACCGATCTCCTTTCTTCAATTCGCTCGCTAGCTTGGTGCAAACGCCGCTGGAATCGATAGTAAAGAATCTATGTTCGGCGGTTGCCCTGATGTTGGTTTGTGGCCTGTTTGTACTAATCTCGTAGTATTGAGCCGGCACCATGGAATAAGTATCGGCGCAGGCATGAAGGCCGAGTTTGTATTTCGTAAAATCAAAGCTTGTAATCCTGCTTCCCGAGGTCAGCCTCGAGATTGCGACTAATTGACCATCTTGCATCTGGACGAGCGTGTCACAGCTTACACACTGTCCGCCCTTCCTGGTTTTCCCGGAAACTCCCGATGTAATAGTGTCCACAACGTCCCAGGTATCTCCAGATACGATCCCCATACCCGCTTCGGTGGCATCGAGGGAGAGTACTCCAATAACATTCTGTTCTCTCAGCATATCTCTTAGAGGATCCAGATGAAAATGATCGTCGCAACGGTACAGGTAGACGGACACAGGTTTTTGGGGCAACACCTCGAAGAGCTCGATTGTTTCGTTTCCCGGGCCGCCAGGGCCGGGGATAGCTCCGCAGAAGATCACAATTCCGTTTTCCGGGGTCTGCTTGTACAGTCTGAGCCTCGCCATGGTTTTTGTCAGGGCATCCTGGACATGGTTTCGCGTCGTGTCCGATTTGATGTTGGAGGCCGTACCGCTCTCCTCTCTCAATGCAGCAATGGCTTCGTGGACGGGCTTTTTAGGCGGCAAATAGAGACTGACAAGCTCCGTCCCCCTGCCAGTCTTGGTCGAGAGATCTGACAGTAATCTCCTTATCCTGTAAATCGCAACGGAATCATACTTCGTTGCAGTACCGTCATTAGCCAGATAAGAAACACCTCGTGGAAAGATACAGTCAGCTGACGCTCAGCAGCGAGCGAGCGTCGGAGCCTGAAGCGATAATAAGTAGAAAAGAGTACGTAGTCCTTCCTTCCACCTAACTAAGGGTCAATCGATACTTAAAAATGCACCGCCTTACGAAAAAAGAATTTGGCGGGGAATCTTTGTGGCTCTTCTTTGACGTCGGAGAAACACTGGTTTCGGAGAAGAGTTTTCACACTGCCAGAAACGAAGGGCTTTTCCAGATATTGAAATCTCGCAAGGAAGGGCTGTCCAGGGCGATGTTTGATGGCGCTTGCAGACGAGCCATACTTTCGAGACCAGGCGGTGAGGCGTCCAGAGTTAGGGCTATTGCAAGAGAGGTCCTCGGTCCTTCTGAATCCTACGCGGTGGTGGAGGAATATAACGAGAAAGTTGGCAAGTCACTGGTGAAGCTCTTTGAAGCAGATCCCAATAAAATGTTCCGGCCCTATCCTGAAGTAAACACGGTCCTCGAGGACTTGTCCGCCCGTTACCCTTTGGCAGTTATTGCCAACCAGCATCGCAGTGTCAGAAAGTACCTCGAAAACACATGGGGACTGGCAAAATATTTCAAATTCATGATCCTCTCGGAGGAGGTCGGCTTTCAGAAGCCTGACAAGGAAATCTTCCAGCTTGCTCTGGACAGAGCAAGGGTGGATGATCCCTCGGAAGCGTGGATGATCGGAGATCGGGTGGACACCGACATTGGGCCGTCCAGATCCCTCGGTATGAAAGCGGTAAGGGTGCTCCATGATTCCGAAACCTCCATTATTCCCTCGGAATGCGAGCTCGAAGTCCCAGATTTCCAGTTTAAGGATCTGCGCCCTCTCACCAGTCTATTTTGAGGCGCCGCAGAATGTTGAAGCGTACTCGAGGGTCGTGCGCTTCGCTAGGTCAAGGTCTTCCTCGGTTACTTCGGGAACGCCACACATCATAAACAGAACCTCTTTGGTTACTTCGGCGACCTTGCTTTCGTCTGCGTCCCGATAGGGATAAACCGCGATCAGCTTCTCCTGCATGCAATCTTCGATTACAACTTCCCCGCCCTCCAGCGACACCGGTGACGCCATCCCGATTCCCGCGAAAGACTCTCCCATGGCTGCCGTTCTCATGAGAAGGTGATCTCGATGGATCTTCAGATTGTCAAATGCCGCAATGGAGATCATGGTTTCAGCTGATGCCAGGTTGTATGAGTCCACCAGCGTGTTGATGGTGGGAAGATCTCTGCCGCTGAGTATCCTCCTCACGAGGGCTTCCCCCGCAGGTCTGGTCTTTGTCGGATCTATTCCCACCTTCCAATAAAAGTCGCGGTACGCTCTAATGATGCGCTGGTCTTTGACTGCATCTAGGGAGGGGATCTTCATGCGGATCTCCTCCTGCTTGGATCTCTTGAATGCCACAAGCTCCGGAGTCGACAACCTCACTTCAACCTTGGAGAGAACCAGCTCCTTAACATCCAACCCGGGATACCTTTCCCGTAGCGAACTCTCGATTTCCATAAAATCCATATCTCATCTTCTATAGATGACTAGTCCATCTCCCAGTCCATCAGCGTCTTTTGATCGTCTTCTCTTTTTTTGAGACTGGACACCCTCACCCCGATAAGTCTGACATACTTTTCCGATTCGTAAAATTCCGAGAGCATCTTTTCGCACTCGTGGAGCAAGACCTCGAGTGAAACAGAGTGGGCCCTGAGCGATTTGGATCTCGTATGCGTTTCAAAACCGGTGAATCTAATCTTGATCCCCACGTTTCTGAATAGATAGCGCTCCGATTCGACTCTGGAAAAAACGTCTCTGGCGACTTCTTCCATGACTTGCCTCACTTTGGCATAGTCTCCTTCATCCTCTTGGAAGGTGGTTTCGCTCGAGATGGAGACGGGATCCCAGCTTTCTACCACTTCGCTCTCGTCCATTCCGTTTGCGACATTAGAAAGCCAGAGGCCCGACCTGCCGAACGCGTCTCTCAAATCATCAATTGGAATTTTCCTTAGCTCCGCGATCGTTTCGATGTGGAACCTTTCCGAAAGCGTTCTTTGAGTGACCTTGCCCACCCCGGGAATTTTGGAAACCGAGAGCGGCCCCAAAAAAGACAAAACTTCCTCGGGCTTTACAATCGTGAATCCGTCAGGTTTGTTCATGTCGGTGGCGATCTTCGCAACAAGCTTGGAATTTGCAACTCCTACCGAACATGTGATACCCTGATTATCGAAGACCGACTTTTTGATCTCAGCTGCGAGCTCTCTGATCGCGATGTCACGAGTCTCGCCTTCTTCTCTGGAAATCTTACGCAGTCTGTCGGTAACGTCGAGATAAGCTTCGTCAATGCTGACTTGTTCTGTGCGATCGCCAAATTGCCTGACTAGCTGCATAACCTTTCGAGAGATCTCCCCGTACAATTCAAAATCCGGCGTAACGTACTGCGCCTTTGGAGAAAGCTCCCAAGCTCTCGAGATCGGCATGCCCGATTTGAGTCCCTGTTTCTTCGCGATATAGTTGCAAGCGAGCACAACGCCCCTCCCTTTGCCTTCCCGCGGATCAGCACCCACCACAAATGGCTCAGACTTCATCTCCGGTCTGCGGCTCAACTCGCACGAGGCATAGAAAGAATCCATGTCAACATGGAATATCGTTCGACTGAATCCGTCTCCCCTCGCTTCCTTCATTTTTTCGACTGATCATTTCAAAGACAAACTGGAGATAAAAGTCTCAGTTTCGAGTAATTTCTGGCATTCGGTTTAAAAGCAGCAAAAAATGCTTCATTCGGCCGGACCCGATTTATTTTGCAGGGTGGAGACGATTTCCCCGGTTCGCAGGTCCCCATCAGACAGAGGCATCGTATCATCCCGTGGATGGTACTCGGCTTCATAGTCGCAATCGTCATCCTGTACGCCGCGAGTGTCTGGCTCAACTGGACCATTCAGGAAACGATGTACAGTCAAAAAGCCGGCCTCGACTGGTTTGGGATTAATTTCTACGGCGGGCTGACGTTCGTTGTTGCGGGGTTGCTGGCGCTCCTTTTCGTCAATCCGTTTCCAAGAAGAAGCGATCTCTTCGAATCCTTCAATGCACTGATTGGTTTACAATATCGGCAGGCTCCCTACGGGGGCTACGGGGGCGGTATGCCGCAGCGTCGAGTCAGACCCATGTACATCAGGCCCTCCAAACTTCTATGGGGATTCTGGCAATTTCTAAAATGGATGATTCTTTTCGGGATCTTCTCCCTGTACAATGGTTTCCCGGGGTTCGGGAATCTAACGATGGTCGTAGATATGGCTCTGAAAGGGTACGGAAGTTGGAGCCTCGTACCGCAGGTGGCCTTGCTGCCGCTCAACCCCGGTTCCGCGCAAGAGATCATCAGCCTTGTCCCGACCATGGAGATCCAGTATCAGATACTCGTCTACATTTCTCTGGTCGCCATGGTCGTAATTGCGCTGCGGTTTTTCCTGAAATTCATCAGAGACGTGGTCATCAGGGCGGGAGACAAGTGGCTTCGAGACATCTTCGTCGCGCTTTCGGCTGTCGCCTTTTCCGTGTTCATCGGCATCCCTTACTGGGCGATGGATGTCACGATTCCTTACGAATGGGGCGCGGTTGCCACTGTGCTGGTCTCATTTGTGGCAATTGCCACCTTTTTTCATCTGAGCTCTTCCAAAGAAACGATTCCATTCGCTCAGCGCAGAAGGATGGCCATCATTATAGCGGCAGGCATCATCATCGTCATCTTGCTTTTCAACCTCGGAGCAGTGACGTATTTCCGTTTGAACTTTAACAACAATTACATCGCATATCAGTGGGACCCGCTCGTGTCGAAACAAATTCAGGTGGCGAGCTGGGCCGCGGGAATCCAGAACATGACCTATTCTTCTATTAATCAGATACCTTACGGAAACGCATCGATTACCCTGCCGTTGATCAGAAACTGGGATACAAACTCATCTTACACGCAGAGTCAGAATGAGATTGGAGTTAACTGGCTGCAACTGACTAACCCATCGATAGCTTATGAGTACGGCCAAGAATACTGGGTCACTCCGACGACCTTCTCCTATCCAAACGCGAACGACTGGATCGAAGTTCACTTGATCTACACCCACAGTTCCAAGATCATAGTGATGAACACCCACACCGGCGATTTCGTCAATGTGACGCAGGCTTTCCACATCCCGACCGAACCTCTGATGTACTATGGAGAGGATATTCTGGGGGAGCCGGGATTTGCCAACGATGTCTATATCCACGCCTCTCCCAACGTCCAGGAAATCGATGGTGTCTCGTACAGCGGGCCGGCTGACTATACTCTGTGCGGGGCGCAGCGATCGCTCTGGTTCCTCGAACAGTTGCAATTGGGGTACGCCTTCTTTCCAGCTAACAACTGCATTGAGATGCTCCATGACCGAGAAGTCTTTGGCAGGGTTCAGAACGTGCTGATCAACGGTTTGACCGAAGATGGTTCAACGTACCTCGTGACCGACTCTCCCGCCGGTGGCGATAACCTGTACTTCGCTATCCAGGTTTACATCGACTATCCCTTGCACTCCGGATTTGCCAACGTCCCCGGAACCCCTCTCCAAAACTACATGCGCTTTTTTGGCGTTGTCTTGGTTAACGTAGCCACGGGACAGATGCAGGGCTACACGGTTCCGGGGAGTGACAATTTCCTGCAGTCCTTTTACAAGCAGTATTACCCAAGTTGGGGGCCCATCCCCAGCTGGCTCCAGTCCCAGCTGAGGTACCCCGATCAGTTACTGGGAAATCTGAACTATTACGGCCAGCTGGACGCAGATTTTATTCTCCACGTGGACCAGCCCAGCGTCTTTCGCTCACAGTCCGACTTCTTCGAAAGACCATCCGACACCGAGGTGCTCTACATACCATTTGTCACCGGCAACGATGTTTCTTTTGATGCAGTCCAGCTCGTAGAATTTCAGGGTTCGACGGGGAAAAATCTTGCCGGGTTGTATGTGATCTCCGGTGGTGACCAGTTAGGGCAGATGACTCTGTACCAGTCGAATGCGACCGGGATCGACTCTACTTCACTCTTGGGGCCGACGGCCGCCCTGAGCGCGTTTGATGCGGACTACGCAACCCAAGAGGCGGTTACTCTTACGCACGCCTCTCCCGGAAATATTCTGCTATATCCAGTTGACGGCCATCTTTACTACTTCATTCCGGCGTACGTGGAGTCAACGTCGGGGAACAGCGTCATCGAGAGAAATCCGTTTGTGGACGTCATCGACGCGGAAAACGCGAGCGCTTCCGTGGGCCTCATTTATACCAACTCTAGTGAGATCAACACGTACGGCCTGACTCAGACTACCGTTTTTTCAAATTCGACTCTGCGGGCGCAATATGTGAACGGCCTATTTACCTCGCACAACGTGACCATTACAAATTCTATCGTGACAAGCGTGAATATCCAAGACCAGGTCGGTCATGTCACGTTCCAGACGGACACCGAGCAGGTGAACACGACCTCGTTCGTGGACAACTTCATCACATCTTATGTGCAAAACTCCACAATAACGGGGAACCAGATCGCGTTCGGATCGGTGTTTTACTGGACGCCTTCGCCGGGAACGATCGATTATGGGTTCGTGGTTTCCAGTTTTGGGGTTACAAAGTTGTATTACATATCGGTCACAGTCGGGACGACGTAAGTCCCAAAGGGGAGACAGAGGATGTCCTTGGGGCGGCCCCTGGGGAACTGCTTTGTGTCTTGAATGAGCTCTGGGTGTAGCGAGAGACTCCGTTTTCTCTTTTCCTTGATGCATGGTTCTCAAAATCTTCCTGAAGCCTTTGAAGACTGACGCCTCCCTCCCCTAAGGAATACGCAAAGCAAAACAGATTTACCTGCCTTTTGAAAGCGGCTGTGAAACTAAAGGGTAGTAATGACCAGCAGCAATAACAAAATAGTCGTTCTCAAGCTCTCTGGGAGCCTCTTTTTTTCAGAAAGCTTCGAGAGAGTCGTAGAGGCGATCAAGGCAGCGCTCCTCGAAACACCCGAATTGAAAGTAGTGCTCATTGCGGGTGGAGGAGCGAAGGCGAGGGAGTACATCAAGATTGCAGCAGAGGCGAGCGCGGATCAGGCTACTCTGGACGAAATCGGAATAATGGTCTCCAGAATCAATGCCATGATTGTGGCGTCTTCCCTGGGAGAATTTACCATGAGAAGGGTTCCGGAAACGCTGGGGGAGCTGGTCGAGTCCCTAAGCACAATTCGCGTCATCGTCATTGGAGGCCTGTACCCAGGCCAGAGCACGAACGCCGTGGGAGCGCTGGTCGCGGAAAAGGTGAAGGCGCGTAGATTCATCAATGCGACGGACGTCGACGGGGTTCACACCAAAGATCCGAGAAAATTCAAGGAAGCGACGAGGATCGAACGAGTGACTCCGAGACGACTCGGCAAGATCATGGGAGGAGAATCCATGCGCGCCGGAGCTTATGATCTGATGGATCCAGTTGCCCTAAAACTGGTGGAAAGGTCAAAAATAGAGACATGGATCATAAAATGCGAGCCAAAGATTATTGGATCGGCACTACTAGGCAAGCGGGTTGGTGGAACTGAGATCATCTTTGATTAGTTGCCCCACAGCTTAAGTTACACTCTTCAGAAGAAATTAAAGAGACACCAAGACAAGAGCTCAAGTTATTTATTGCTGCTCCATTGATAAAAACCGAGAACGTGGAGGGGTAGCGAAACTAACCTCAGGTTCGCGCAAGGCCTGGTCAAACGCGGCGGATTCTTCACTTTTTGGACAAAAAAGTGGGGTTGCCGATACTCAAGATCGAAACTAAATGTTGGGTTCTTGTATGCGACATCCGCTCCTTCAGGGGTTCATGGGTTCGAATCCCATCCCCTCCATCCCTTTCTTGATTCTAATCCGCCAGCGTTATTCCTTCGGTGCTTAATCTTAACCGGTACGTTCCCGGCACCATCCGCAAGCCTGTCTGAAAGTGAGGCTAGCGAAAAAGAGCAATTCAAACACTTCGGACCCATTTCACGGGGAGTACTGCTCCTGGGTGCTAAGGATTCTGAAGGAGGAAGCCGAGAGCTTGAATCTCTCCAATGGTGAGACATGCACACTTCTCTTTTTTGATCGTGAAAAACCAAATTCCACCACTTGACTAATCTCTAACAACTCAAATGGTACACACGAATGGTACATTCAATCAGGCATAAGGTGCGGCGTGACTGTGTCCTGATTTTAGCTAGCTTTTGATCTGTCTCCACTTACCTCTTTTTTCAAAAGAGAATTTTTTGATTTCTCGTTCAAAACCTCAGCATATCTTTAATAATGTTGATCTCGCGCCCGTCTTTCGTGGTATCTACAAGGACTCTAGCAGTAGTTGTTGTCGTGATCATAATTTTGGTGGCCGCGACGGCGTTTGTCGCTGTTCGTTCGGTTTCGACAACGTCAACGACCTTATCTTCCTCCTCTGTTGCATCTGTATCTTCAGTCTCGTCTTCGTCTACTCTTGTTTCATCGGTCTCTTCTTCTCCATCGACTGCGTCTTCTTCTACATCTAGTAGCTCCATGCCTTCCACCCTTACAGTGGATGAAGCCGGGACGTTTGACACTCTGGATGAGCAAACGGCCGAGAGTAATCAAGGCCAGGAAATCATCGCGAATACCGAGTTGCCGCTTGTGACATTTGGATTGACGAACGGGACTAGGGCTGACTACAGCGACATCATTCCGGTTCTCGCGACCAATTGGACAGAGAGTGCGAACGGTTTGAACTACATTTTCCATTTGCGAAATGATGTCTATTACAGTAACGGCGACCCGTTCAACGCGTATGTGGTCTGGTACAACGTGTACCGAGGGATGCTGATGAACGTCGGGATCGCACCGGGTTTTGACGAGATAGACATGAACGATTCGGGCGTCACCGTGAACGAATTGAACGAATTTAATAATTCACAGAATCTGCCGCCTTCCAATCTGGCTTCAGTCCTTGAAAATCAGTCAAACGCGGTTACCGTGCCAAACGCGACCACTGTAGAGTTCCACCTTCAAAACGTCTATCCGGGCTTCGTGTCGCTTCTCACGAGCATTCCTAACCAGTTTGTAGATCCGCACGTTGTCGAAATGAATGGCGGCGTCGTAGCCAACGTTTCAAATTCATGGATGTCTGTTAACGGGACCACGGTCGGAGATGGTCCTTTCATCACGCAATCTGTTGCGCCAAATCAGTACGTGATCTTGGAAGCGAATCCACATTACTGGGCGCAAAATGTCACTGGCAATTATTACATCAAGCCCGCCTCCATAAAGCAGATAGTGATCAACTACAAACAGGACGAGCTGACAAGAACTGAAGATCTCGAAACGGACAAAGCACAAGCAGCAGTCGTGTATTTCAACGACGTGAATCTGACTGAAGCTGCAGATCATGATCTATTCGTACCGCAGGTCGGCCCCTCAGGTGTAATCGAATTCATTCAGTTCGACGAGTATCTCGCTCCCATGAATAATATGTACTTGCGTCAGGCCCTGGTTGCTGCCGTGAACGTTTCGGAAATAATTAGCGTGGCCTATCAAAAGAATATTGTTCCGTTCGTAGGACCGGAGCCTTACGGTTATCCGGATTACAACTATTCGATCACCCCTTCGCAGTACAACGTGACACTGGCAAAAGAGCTTCTGGCTAAAGCAGGATACCCGGGAGGTCAGGGGCTTCCGCCGCTGAGTTTTGATTACACGGGCACTTACGTCGAAGAGGTAGCAACGGTGCTGCAGCAGGATTATGCCGCCATAGGAGTAAATCTACAGCCCAGGTTGCTCTCCTTCAACATCTGGGTGTCGTTACTGTTCGCAAGTGGCGGTAACACCTCGGGGGAACCCGATCTAATGTACGGAAATCTTGTTAACTGGCCGGATTTTGCCGGCTATAATATGCTAGTCATTGCCTCGGGGCCGAATATAGACCCCTTCCCAACTAATCAGACAATCAGCAACCTGGCGCTCCAAAGTAACGCGCAGAACAATCCCCAGCTCAGGACGC
>JASHPQ010000227.1 GCA_030037995.1 Nitrososphaerales archaeon
TCATCAGTTGCCTCATCGTCCGGTCGTCTGCGTCAAGATCGATCAAGCGCCGGTGAATTCGCATCTCCCACTTGTCCCAAGTTTTCGTGCCCTCGCCGCAAGGAGACTTCAGTGTTGAAATCTGTAATTTCTTCGTAGGCAGGGGCTGTGGACCCTTCACCTTGACGCCAGTTTTTTCAGTAATGTCTTTTATCTCCTTACACACGTCCTCCAATCCCCGGAGGTTCGTGCTTGTTAATTTCACGCGAGCAAAGGTAGCCATGCTTTAAACTCTCTTTCCAGTTGGTCTCTTCAGGGCAATCTGCCGTTATGCCTATTTAGTCTTAACTCAACTGTTGAGAAAAGATTGAAGTCTCTAGTGCAAATTCAGATTTGGATCAAGGTCTAAAGTTTCCTTTGTACCGGTTTGAGAAAGCAGTCGATCTCACCCAGACTCTACAGAACGGGATGCCAGTTTATCCCGGCGACCCGTCTCCTTCCTTTGACCCGGCCGCGACGATCGCGAAAGATGGAGTAAATCTCACGCGAATGACACTGGGTTCGCACACTGGGACGCATATGGATGCACCCGTGCATTTTGTGGCAAATGGGATCGGAATAGACGAGATCCCTGTATCGAGTCTGATCGGCGAAGCGCTCGTGATTGATTTTTCTGCAAAGTCGATTGGATCAGGGATCAACGTGGACGACCTGAAAGCCAAACTAGATGGAACTCTGGTGGAGGGGCTGTTCGTTCTCTGCTACACGGGATCCAGCGATCACTGGGGAGATCCAGAGACTAACTCGAACTTTACGTATTTGACAGCGGACGGAGCGGAGTATCTTGTGGGGAAGAAGATCAGAGCATTTGGAATCGATTTCCTGAGCGTGGAAAAGTTCCACGAACGCAGCGCCCCGGCTCACAAGGCACTTCTACAAAACGGAATATTCATCATCGAGTCCCTCTCGAAAGAGCTGAAGCAGTTCGCAGGAAAGCGCATTTTCTTCATCTCACTTCCCCTGAAGCTAAAGTTGGGGGACGGTGCTCCGTGCAGGTCAATTGCTATTCCCATCGAATGATGCAAGGCCTTCTAAATGAAATAATGGTAGATTTAGATCTTTAACTCATGCGCTCTTTATAGGAGCTCAAAGCGATTCTTTCAATTGTAGAGTTGCTATTTTATTTCGGCCTCCGGTCCACGCAAAGCCACGACCAGATTACGAGTAATAGGAAAGAAAGATCTCCGACGTTTCCTCCTATTTTGGGTGTTTTCTTAATAGTTCAATCGAGAGTAAAGGCTTGCAATGAAGTCAGGAGGTTGCCGAGTGGGGGTCTCGTGGGGCCGAGAGTCGACCCTCTACTCCTTTCCGAACGGTCACCCGCTCAACAATGGGAGAACCGAAGCCTTTGGGGCTTCTCTTTCGGAAATGGTATCGTCCGAAAAAGAGATGCGAGTCTCTATAATTCCTCCGGTTATTGCAAGGGAGGAAGAGCTGTTACTTTTTCACACGAAGGAGTATGTCGATTTTGTAAGGAGCTCTTCCGAAACCGGAACCGGCTTTCTGGATTACGGCGATACTCCGTCATTCAAGGGGGTGTACGAAGCCGCTCTTTTCACAGTAGGTAACAGCCTCAACGGAGGTCAATTAATCTTCGAGGGAAAGGTCGACCATTTTTTCAATCCCGTTGGTGGCCTGCATCATGCCAGGAGAGATCGAGCCGGGGGGTTTTGCGTTTTCAACGACTGTGCAATCGCGATCTCTCGGGCGATCGACAAGCTCGGCATGAAACGGGTTGCGTACGTGGATATTGATGCCCATCACGGTGATGGAGTGTACTATGGTTTTGAAGAGGATCCCCGCGTCGTGACAGGAGATATTCATGAGGACGGCAAATACCTCTATCCAGGTACCGGGTCCGCAGAGGAAATCGGGAAAGGGGAGGCTAAAGGGACAAAACTCAACATTCCGTTGGCACCCGGATCCAGCGATGAAGTTTTCTTTGAAGCCTTCGATAAAGTCCTTGGTTTCGTAAAGGCGTCAAAACCAGAATTCATCTTTCTCCAGTGCGGGGCTGATGGTCTGAAGGGAGATCCGCTCACTCACCTCCGCTACTCACCAAAAGCTCACGCTTATGCTGCGATGAAGCTTCATGAGCTCTCCCACTTAATTTGCGAAGGAAGAATCCTTGCGATGGGGGGAGGAGGATACAACCCCCGGAATGTGCGAGATGCGTGGATGGGAGTGGTTCGAGAGCTCTCCAGTAAGACAAACTGAGAGGATCATGCAAGCGAAAAAGATCCGAGCTGATAGTTGATCCGTGGATGTGGCAAAAGCAAAGTAGCCTGAATCCGGCGGGCGATGTTCTTCCAACTGCTCCTGTACAAAAAGTTGACGAGATTTTGGATAGTTCTCGGAAAGTTGTTATAGAGTAGACAAGGGCGCTTTCACCTCATAATCCAAGGGTGCCATCGCGCGGAAATTGGTCAAGATATGGCAAATAGGGCTGACTTCCCTCGCAATCGTTGACGGGATATTTCACTTTCTACTCAAGGGGT